>NZ_JBKOQN010000120.1:0-939 GCF_046764895.1 Nocardia sp. CWNU-33
CATACGGGATCATCATTTGGATCAGTGGCCCGATGCCGAACGCGTACACCAGTGTTGCGATGCCGATGCTGCCTCCCAGCACCCAGCCGGCGGCCAGCACCGATACCTCGATCCCGGTGCGCACCCATCGCACCGACCATCCGGTCCGCGCAACCAGTCCAGTCATCAGTCCATCCCGCGGACCTGGACCCATTCCCGCACCGATGTAGAGCACCGTCGCGACCGCATTCAGCACCACCGCTGCAGTCATTGCTGTCACTCGCAGCGGAATCGAATCCCACGCGGGCAGCATCCACAACCCGGCATCCACCGATATCCCGATGACCACCACATTGCTCACCGTGCCGACACCGGGGCGCTGCCGCAACGGAATCCACGCCAACAGCACCACCACCCCGGTCACTGCTGTCACCGCTCCGAAGCTGATCGGCACATGTGTCGCCACACCCTGGTGGAACACATCCCACGGATCCAACCCCAAACCAGCACGAATCATCACCGCCATCGACAACCCGTACAACCACAACCCGACATACAACGCGACCAACCGGCGAACCAACATCAACCCAGCATGCCGATCACTGGACCTTGAAAACAGGTCCACTTGCCAACTGCTGGACCCTCGATGTCGGCATGATGCTCAACCACTCGGGATGGTATCTGCCCCTGCACGGCATCGCCGTGCACCGGCCATCATGACCTGTTTGGTACATGATCACACCGACCATTGATGGTGTTGTGGATGCGGCTACTCGTTGAGGTGGAGGCATTCATGAAGGTACGAATCACAGGCACCGGAGCATCGGTTCCGAACCTGGTGATGACCAATGAACGCCTACTCGACATGTTCCCCGGACCACGTAACAACCCTTGGACGCCAACGGAATTCGAGCAGAAGACCGGCATCAGGCAACGTCGATTCAGCGTCGATCTCGACGA
>NZ_JBKOQN010000121.1:0-934 GCF_046764895.1 Nocardia sp. CWNU-33
GCGGCATAGAAAGACGTTCTATGCGCCGGGTGTCTGGACGAGGGAACGTCCTCCTGATGCGCTTGTCGGGCTTGGTGTCCCATCGCAGTAGGAGGACGTTCGTGGGTAACGGTAATGGCTTGTCGCGGGGTGATCGCAACCGAAACGCCCGTTTAGCGCGTCTTCGGGCGTTGGTGCCGGCCGACAACGCCATCGTCGGGATTGATCTGGCCGACCGGAAACAGATGGTGGTAGTGACCGATCACGACTCGAAAGTATTGGCCCGCAAAACATTCCGATGCCGGGCATGGGATCTAGGGGCCGCGTTGGACTGGGCGGCCCAGCGGGCAGCCGCCGCGGGTTTCGCCGGTGTGACGGTGGCGTGTGAGCCGACCGGGCATCGGTGGCGGGTGCTGGGTCAGCTTGCAGCAGATCGCGGGATGGCGTTCGTGTGTGTTCAGCCGTCGATGACTTCGTGGTCACGTCGCGCCGAGGACTTGACCTGCGACAAGACCGACGAGAAGGACGCGGTGCTGATCGCCCGGTTGACTGCGCAGCTGCGTTGTTATGTCCCTGAACCGGTCGATGAGACCTGGGGCCGGCTGCGACATCTCGGTGCCCGCCGCGAGCAGTTGAACGTCGAAGTGGTCAGCCAAATCCAACAGCTGCGCGCGCTGCTGGAGTGCGTATGGCCGGCCGCATTGGACACCGCGCGCCAGCCGTTCCGTTCCCGCACCTGGGTCGCAGCGATGACTGTGATCTGCGACCGCGACGGCGGTGACCTGACCCGCACCCGCCGTCTCGGCTCGGTCCGCCTCGAACACGCGGTCCGCCGCGAGATCACCCGTCGAGGCGGCCAGAAACCGTCGCTGCGCATCGCGCGCAACCTGTTCACCGCGCTCGACGATCGTGCCGGGGTGATCGCGCACCGGCGCGGCGCACTCGAACGCGTGCA
>NZ_JBKOQN010000122.1:0-914 GCF_046764895.1 Nocardia sp. CWNU-33
GCAGGGCCCGGGCTGTTTCTGGTGTACGCCGTCTGTGGCGTGTTCGTGTTCTTCATCCTGCGCGCGCTCGGTGAGTTGGTGCTGCATCGCCCCTCCTCGGGGTCGTTCGTCTCCTACGCCCGTGAGTTCTATGGTGAGAAGCTGGCTTTCACGGTCGGGTGGATGTACTTCTTCCAGTGGTGTATGACCGGGATCGTGGACATCACGGCCATCGCCACGTATGTCCACTTCTGGGGAGCTTTCGAGGCGATTCCGCAGTGGCTGATCGCACTGGTTGCGCTGGCGTTGGTGGTCAGCATCAATATGGTGTCGGTCAAGTGGTTCGGTGAGCTGGAGTTCTGGGCGGCGATGATCAAGGTCGTCACTCTGGTGACCTTCCTGATTGTCGGCACGATCTTCCTCGCAGGCCGATTCACGATCAAGGGCGAGCACACCGGCCCACAGGTGATCGCCGATAGTGGCGGCTTGTTCCCCAGCGGCATCCTGCCTTTGGTTCTCGTCACCACGGGTGTCGTATTCGCCTACGCCGCGGTCGAATTGGTCGGCACGGCGGCCGGTGAGGCGGAGAACCCGGAGAAGATCATGCCGCGGGCGATCAACTCCGTCATCGCACGCATCGCTTTGTTCTACGTCGGTTCGCTGGTGCTGCTCGGGCTGTTGCTGCCCTACACCGCTTTCAAGTCCGGCGAGAGCCCGTTTGTCACCTTCTTCTCCCGGATCGGTGTCGATGGCGCGGGTTCGGTCATGAATATGGTCGTGCTGACCGCGGCGTTCTCGAGCCTGAACGCCGGTTTGTACTCGACCGGCCGGATCCTGCGGTCGATGTCGATGAACGGCAGTGCGCCTGCTATCGCTTCGCGGATGTCCAGCGGCGGTGTGCCCTATGTCGGCATCCTGGCCACCGGTGCGATCGC
>NZ_JBKOQN010000123.1:0-811 GCF_046764895.1 Nocardia sp. CWNU-33
TTTTGCCTGCGAGGTTGTAGATGTATTGCTTGCTGAGCTCGTTGATGGCGTTGGCGGTGTCGGTGGCGTTGGCGCTGCCGCCGGAGACGATGGTTTGCGCTTTTTGTAGTGCGGCGGTGAGGATTTGGCGGACTTTTTGTTGGCCTTGTTTGGTGTAGGCCTGTGGTCCGAGTCCGGCGAGTGCGACGTTGACTTCGCGGATCAGTGCGAGGACGGCCTTCTTGTCGATGCTGTTGGTGCCCGCGATTTTGGTGACGTAGTTGACGAGTTTGTTGTCGAGGTTGTTGAACGCTGTCGCGGCGGTGCGCTGGTACAGCCGCCGTGCTTTGACCGAGCTGGTGGTTTTGCTGGTGCCGGTTTTGCTGCGGGGGGTGACGCCGAGTTCTTTACGGAGGGTTTTGATTTCGGGGTCGGTGGTTTCGCCGTCGCCGTAGACCTTGGCGAGCTTGTCCAAAACTTCGAGCGCGTGTTGGGATTCCGGGGACAGTTGCCCGGTGGGGGTTTCCGCGACCGGCGCGCCTCCACCGCCGCCACCACCGTTGCCGCCGCCGCCGAGTAGCCCGGCCAGGGCGGAGGCGATCATGGGGAGCGCGGACATGGCCATGGTCCCGGCCATCATCGCGGCGGGCATGGCTTTCTCGACCATGTCGGCATCGATCAACGGTTCGGGTTCCGGAGGCCGATCATGGGTCGCGCGACCACCCGAGGGTGGTGCCGCAGCAGGGGCAGCAGCAGGAGCGGGTGGGGCCGCGGCAGGCGCGGACTGACCAGGGGGCGGTGTAGTCGGTGGGGCACCGGTGGCGGGCGCGGT
>NZ_JBKOQN010000124.1:0-804 GCF_046764895.1 Nocardia sp. CWNU-33
CTGCCCCGCTCCACCTCGAAGTCCACGCCGCGCAGCACATGCAGATCCTTGTAGGACTTCTCCAGGCCCTGCACATGGATCACCGGAACTTGCTGTGTCGTCATCGAACGGCCCTACCTTCCCTCTCCGGCGGCGCGCTCGATGGCGCTGTTCAGCCTCTCCCGCTCGCGGTTCTTCCACGAGTCCTCCTGGTAGTTCCGGGCGAACGCCTCGATGAACTCCACAGGGTCCTCCCCGATGACCTCGCGGATCGGGGTTCGGTCCGCCGCGCTCTGCTCGAACAGATCGATGAGGTCCTCGAAAATCGCGTTGCCGCCCCCGGGCCCGAGGACCATCAGGTACCGCTCGAGGCCATCGACTGCCGTGCGATAGCTCGCGGGAAGCTGCTGTTTGCGCGCCTTGTACTGCCGCCACCGCCGCTTGTCGCCGAGGTCACCGATCACCTTTTCAATGAACATGATTATTTGCCTCCTTCGTGGAGCTGTTCGAGCCGTTGCGAGAGGAAGCTCCAGGTCCTCCAGAACTCGTCGAGATATTCGCGCCCCTGAGCGTTGAGGGAATACACCTTGCGCGGCGGTCCCTTCTCCGACGGGACCTTCTCCACGTCGACCAGGCCCCTTTTCTCGATCCTGACGAGCAGGGCGTAGATGGTGCCTTCGGCGATGTCGGAGAAGCCCTGCTCCCGCAGCCACGCCGTGATCTCGTAGCCGTACGCGGACCGCACGGACAAGATCGCGAGGACGATGCCCTCGAGCGTGCCTTTGAGCATCTCCGTGATCTGCTTGCCCACGGATAACCTCCTCG
>NZ_JBKOQN010000125.1:0-800 GCF_046764895.1 Nocardia sp. CWNU-33
TCCCGCGGCCGGTCGACCGGTCCCATCACGTTCTGCACGCTGCCGTGCAGAGTGTTGGTTTCCAGCCGCACCGCACTGCCCGGGCGGATACCCACCTCCAGCTCGCCCATGGAAGTTTCCAGCCGCAGCACACCACGTGAGGCTTCGTCGATGCGGATGTCGCCCTTGGCGGTCTTCGCTGTCACCGAACCGAGCGGGCGTTCGACGGTGATGTCGCCGGCGGCGATCTCCAGGTCGCACTCACCGAGTCCACCGGTGCCCAGCAGTCGGCCCACACCGGCGGTGGCCTTCAGCCGGGAGCCGGTGGGCACCTCGATGATCACCTCGATCGACGGGTTGCCACCGAACGGGGTGTAGGTCCGCCAATCCTTCGGCGCTGTCACCGTCAGGGTGCCGGCGGTGAAATCGACCCGGGTGTGCTCGGCGGCGCGCACGTCACCCTTCTTGGACTTATCGGCCGGTCGGACCTCGACGACGGTGTCGCTACGGTCGGAGGCGATGACCCGGACCTCAGCGGAGAGCACATCGACGGTGAGGGTGATCGGTTCCGGTGTCGCGAATGCGGGCATGGCGGTACTCCTTCGAACATGTGCGATGGGTGCGGTGTGTGAACTGGGTTCGTCCCCGGATGGCTTCCGTGGCCCGGGGGTTGCGGTTGCTGCGCTGTTGACAGGCATTACTTTCACCGGCCGGGTTGACACCGACCTGACACCGACCTGACAGGCTCACTGACACGGTGTTCGACCTGGTCACAGCGAACAAAGAGAGGGGTGGACAGGCACCGGTCCGGGTATTTCGCG
>NZ_JBKOQN010000126.1:0-742 GCF_046764895.1 Nocardia sp. CWNU-33
GCGGGCGAGGATGCCTGAGCCCAGAAGCGCTTGGGGATGCGGCCGGCCCGGCGAGCCAGATGACCCGCGCGGACAGCGTCCGCCATGGCGGCGGCCATCAGTGCAGGGCGTTGGGCCCTCGTTACAGCGGTGGCGAGCAGGACGGCCGAGCAGCCGAGTTCCATGGCGAGGGCGGCGTCGCTCGCGGTGCCGATGCCCGCGTCGAGGATGACGGGAACCCCAGCCCCGGCCACGATCATCTCGATGTTGTGCGGGTTGCCGATGCCGAGGCCGGTGCCGATCGGGGCGCCGAGCGGCATGACCGCGGCGCAGCCAGCGTCTTCCAGTCTGCGGGCCAGGATGGGGTCGTCTGTGGTGTAGGGCAGCACCACGAAACCCGCATCGACCAGTTGTTCTGCGGCGGTGAGCAATTCGATGGGGTCGGGAAGCAGGGTTCGCTCGTCGGCGATCACCTCCAGCTTGACCCAGTTGGTGTCGAGCGCCTCGGCGGCCAGCTGTGCGGTGAGCACTGCTTCGGCGGCAGTGCGACAGCCCGCCGTATTGGGCAGCGCCGTAATGTCCAGGCGCTTCAGCAAATCGAGCACCCCCGTGCCGCCGACGGCGTCCACGCGGCGCATCGCGACCGTGGTGAGTTCGGTACCGGAGGCGAGCAATGCCTCCTCGAGCACGGCGAGGTTGTCCGCGCCGCCGGTGCCCATGATCAGCCGGGAGCCGAACTGCTTGCCCGCGATCTCCAGTGCGT
>NZ_JBKOQN010000127.1:0-722 GCF_046764895.1 Nocardia sp. CWNU-33
GGACGGTGCGTCGACGGGTCCGTTGGCTCGCGATCTGATGGTCGCGTACATCGCTCGGTTGAACGGTGAGGCGCCGCAGTGGGCTCCGCTGCCGGTGCAGTACGCCGACTATGCGGTGTGGCAGCGTGCGGTGCTCGGTTCCGAAGACGATCCGGAATCGATTGCGGCGCAGCAGATCGCGTACTGGCAGTCGACTCTTGACGGCTTGCCCGATCAGCTGGAGTTGCCGTCGGATCGGCCGCGCCCACCTGCGCAGTCCTTCCGTGGTAGCGCGGTGCGTTTCGAGATTTCCGCGGATCAGCACGCACGGTTGCAGGAGCTGGCGCGGGCCAACAACGCCTCGCTGTTCATGGTCGTGCATGCCGCGCTCGCGGTGCTGCTGGCACGCCTGTCGGGCACCGACGACATTGCGGTGGGCACGCCGATCGCGGGCCGTGGTGAGCGCGAACTCGACGACATGATCGGTATGTTCGTCAACACCTTGGTGTTCCGTACCCAGGTGCGACCGGGTGACCGGCTCACCGAGCTGCTCGCCACGGTGCGGGAACAGGACCTGCAGGCGTTCGCGAATGCCGACGTACCGTTCGAGCGACTGGTCGAGGTGCTCAACCCGGTGCGTTCGACGGCGCGCAACCCGCTGTTCCAGATGGGTCTGTCGTTCCAGAACATGGCCGAAACCTCCTTCGAGCTGCCCGGTCTCTCGGTGAGCGCGGTCGACTTCG
>NZ_JBKOQN010000128.1:0-715 GCF_046764895.1 Nocardia sp. CWNU-33
TGCGGCCGGTTCCGGTCGGTGTCGCGGGTGAAATGTATGTCGCGGGACCGCAGTTGGCTCGTGGTTATCTCGGCCGTCCGGATCTGACCACGGCGCGGTTCGTGGCGAATCCGCTGGCCGATGCCGATTCCGCGGGTTCGCGCTTGTATCGCTCCGGTGACTTGGCGCGTTGGAACCGCAATGGCGAGCTGGAGTATCTGGGTCGTGCCGATGATCAGGTGAAGGTTCGCGGTTTCCGTATCGAGCTCGGTGAGATCGAGTCTGCGGTGCTTGCTCAGCCGGGTATTGCTCAGGCGGCGGTCATCGTGCGTGAGGATCAGCCGGGCGATCAGCGGATCGTGGCCTACGTCGTCGCCGATCCGGACTCCGCGCCGGATGTCGAGGTGATCCGTGACGCGGCAGCCCAGCTGTTGCCGTCGTACATGGTGCCCGCGTCGTTCGTGGTGCTGGAACGGATTCCGTTGACGGTCAACGGCAAGCTGGACCGGCGCGCGCTGCCCGCTCCCGAGGTGCGTGCCAAGGCGTTCCGTGCGCCGGTCACTCCGGTCGAGGAGATCGTGGCCGCGGTGTTCGCCGAGGTGCTCGACCTGGATCGGGTCGGTGTGGACGACGATTTCTTCGATCTGGGTGGTAACTCGCTCATCGCGACCAGGGTGGTGTCGCGCATCGGGGCTGCGCTCGGGACGACGGTTCCGGTGCGGGCACTGTTCGAGGC
>NZ_JBKOQN010000129.1:0-681 GCF_046764895.1 Nocardia sp. CWNU-33
CGCCGGGCAACGCGATGGACTGCTCACCGGCAGCGGCCAGGGCCTTGTCGGTCATGACGGCGATGCCCTTGGCCCAGGCGCCGTGCTCGAGCAGGTAGGTTCGCACACCGTCGTGCCCGGCCGCCCGCAGACCGGCGGGGGTTCGGAATCCGGTGAGCAGGATCAACGCCGAGCGGGTGGAGTAGTCGAAGGCGCGTTCGAGCGCGGGGAAGATCGAGGCCAGCATCTCACGCAGTTGGTTGATGCCACGCACCCAGTCGGTCATCAGGTTCTCGCGGCGCGCGATGAGCACCTTCAGATCGGTCACGATCTGATCGGGGCTGGTGATCGGTATCAGATCCCCACGCATGCGGGCGGTTTCGGCGATCGTGCGGGCGTCTTTGGCATCGGTCTTTCCTTCACCTGTGAACGCTCCGGCCATCCGGTTGACCAACCGGCCAGGCACATACATCACCGGATCCGCGGTGGCCGCCAGCAAAGCCAGCAGCAGCCCCGCCGCGCCGGAGGTCATGTCCACTGCCCAGAGGACCTCGACGGCCTGGCTCGAACCCGGGCGATCAACGCATCGATCGCGGGCTGACCGTTGGCCACCTTCTGCGAGAACACGACCTTGCCCGCCCCATCGACCACGCAGACGTGGTGGGCGGCCTTGCCGACATCGATTCCGACCCAAACCTTTTC
>NZ_JBKOQN010000013.1:0-177915 GCF_046764895.1 Nocardia sp. CWNU-33
ATCGCGACCGTGGTGAGTTCGGTACCGGAGGCGAGCAATGCCTCCTCGAGCACGGCGAGGTTGTCCGCGCCGCCGGTGCCCATGATCAGCCGGGAGCCGAACTGCTTGCCCGCGATCTCCAGTGCGTCAGCCACCCTGGACCGCCGTGAGCACCTCGATCTGCCAGCCGCGCCCGACCGGCTCGCCCCAGCGGGACTTCGGGAACACCGCACCGTCCACCGCGAGCGCGACGCCCTGATTAGGCAGCCCGAGTCGGTCGAGCAGCTCACGCACGGTCAGTGCTTCGGCGAACTCGTGGTCGGCGCCGTTCACGGTGACACCGATGGGGATTGACGTCGCGGTCATCGAATTCCTCCTGCGGACGACGATAGAGACGGCGCACCGCGCGCCGAAAAGCGTTGCGGATCGGCGGCTTCCGCTGCCGCGAGCACTGTGCCGTCGAGCACGCTCAGCACCGCGTCGGCGGTGAGTGGGACGGCGAGCATGCCGTTGCGGCCGTGTCCGGTCGCGGCGACGATCCGGTCGGTGAGCCGGCCGATCAGCGGCAGATTGTCCGGGGTGCCCGGCCGTGAACCCGCACTGGCCTCGGCCAATTCGTACTCGCCGATGCCGGGCAGCACCGCCTCGGCGTCCGCGATCAGGTCACGGACACCGGCCACGGTCACCGCAGTGTCGAAGCCTGCCTCGTATTGTGTCGCGCCGACAACGATTCCGTCCGCGCGCGGCACCAGATAGACCGGCCTGCCGTGCACGCGGGCGCGGATCACCCGCGTCGGCGGGGGTGTCGCGCCAGGCCGATGCCGTAGGCGCAGGATCTCCCCCTTGACGGGACGGACCGGTAGCTGCGGCCACAAGCCTGCGGAGGCCGCGCCCGCCGCGAGCACGATCTGATCGTGTGGTAGTGCGTCGAGTGCGGCAACCGATTCGGCGCGGAACTCGACCCCCTCGGCCACGCAGGCCTGCCGCAAAGCATCGAGCAGCCGCCGGTTGTCGATGGCGGGCTCCGCGGGTGCGAGCAGACCGGCACGCACCGTGCGGGCCAGTGTCGGCTCGCACGCCCGCACGCCTGCCCGATCCAGCAGGTGTAGCTCGTTACCGCGACCGCCCACCCAGTCGGCCACCGTACGCAGGTCAGCGACATCGGCTCCGTCGAGCGCGACGGTCAATGTCTCATCGGCGACGAAGACATGCACTCCGGTGGCGGCCTCGACACGCCCGGCGAAATCCGGCCAGCGGGCCAGTGAGGCGGCGCCGAATTCGAGGACGCGATCCTCCCCCGGCCAGCCTTCCGACAGCGGTGCCAGCATGCCCCCCGCAACCCATGAGGCGCCGGATCCGACGGCGGGGTCGAAGTTTGTGACCGTCCAGCCAGCCTGTGCGGCCCGCCAGGCCACGGCGAGTCCGATGGCGCCGCCACCGACGACAGCCAAAGTCCGCATCCGTTCCACCTGCCTTCTATTCGCATCCCCACGGTAGCGCGGCTACGGTCGAGGACGTGCAACCCTCCCACCCCAACCGCTCCCTACCGCCCAGGGAGCGTCTGGCAACCGCGCGGCTCTATCTCTGCACCGACGCTCGCCGGGAGAAGGGCGATCTGGCCAAGTTCGCCGAAGCCGCCCTCGCAGGCGGCGTCGACATCATTCAGCTCAGAGACAAGGGCTCGCCCGGCGAGGCGAAGTTCGGTCCGATGGAGGCCAAGGCCGAGCTCGGCGCGCTCGCTGAACTCAAGGCCGCGGCCCGCAGACACGGTGCGTTGGTCGCGGTGAACGACCGCGCCGATATCGCACTCGCGTGCGGCGCCGATGTGCTGCACCTCGGACAGGGCGACCTGCCGCCCTGGTACGCCAGGCGCATCCTCGGACCCGATGTGGTGATCGGGCGCTCCACCCACAATCGCGCGCAGGCCGGACTTGCTGCGATCGACGAGCACATCGATTACTTCTGCACCGGTCCGGTGTGGACGACCCCGACCAAACCCGGCCGCCAGGCCGCCGGACTGGATCTGGTGCGCTCCACCGCCGACGCCCACCCGACCCGGCCCTGGTTCGCAATCGGCGGTGTGGACGGCCCTCGCTTGCCGGAGCTGCTGGCAGCCGGGGCCGACCGCATTGTCGTGGTGCGAGCGATCACCGAAGCCCGTGATCCGGAGGCCGCGGCCCGAGAACTCAAGGCCACGCTGCTCGAAAACGCGTAGGCCGCAGCGCCCCGGCCCGACATCCCGTCGACTTCGGTCCGCGAGCTTTAGGACACCACTTGGACGCGGGTGAGCGAAAGGACCGGGTCGGGCATCGCGGTATCGGCGACCGAGGTCGATTCCGATGCTGCCGCCCTAGCGCCGGCTTCGCGCACGGCCGGGTCGACGATTCTGGCGTAACCACCGGGGCCATCCGGATCCGAATGCAGCCAGACGAACCCTTCGTCGGCCAAATCGACGGTGCGCGGTAGCGCGGCCGCAACGGCGGGGGCGTCCACTACATCGTCCAAGCAGACGCGAGCGGGCGCGGCACGCAGCGACGGCCAGGAGGCGGCGAAGCCGGGGTGCAGCGGACGGGCGTCGACCTCGTCTTCCGGCACCCAGGCCAACGCGGTGCTCTCGCGGTTGCGGCTGGTCGGCAGAGTCATCACGGCATCGGCGACCACGGTCGTATAGGTCCAGCCGCTCGATGAGGTGGCTGTGACCCGCTCCCCGCGCACCCGGACGTCGGCGGGATCGATACCCGCCTCCTCCCATGCCTCGCGTACTGCGGCGTACACGGGCGTCTCGTGGCTGTCGCGCGCGCCGCCCGGCAACGCCCAGGTGCCGCCCTGATGACTCCACAGCGCGCGATGCTGCAGCAACACCGCGGAACCACCGCCGGCCAGCGGAGCGCGCAGCAGCAGGCCGGCCGCGCCGAAGCGGCCCCAGTGCCGCAAGCCGTCGGGGTCATCCGACCAACCGTCGCCGTCACCACGCATCTGCCAAACCATCCTCATCCAGCCATGGCAGGGGTGTTTCACACGCCACGGCACCGGTAAGACCACAATAAACTCCGACACGGCGCGTACGTGCGCCACAAAACCGGGGAGGTGGAGATGGCTCGCACCGAGGAGGCGACGGCTGCGCAGCCGCCGTCGGTCGTTACCGAGCCCGCGCGCAAGCATCTCGGTGCCGCGCGCAACTCGGCGGTGCGTGAGCATCTCGACCCGGCCAATCTGCGATCATTCGCGCAGTCCTCACCGGGGCGGCTCATCGCGATCGGCCTGGTCCTCATCGGCCTATGCATTGCAGCGGGCGTCGTTTCCGCGGTGACGGTGAGCGAACGTCAGCAGGCGCTCGACATCCTGCTCGACGACACCGAGCCGGACGCGCAATCCGCACAGCGGCTCTACACCACGCTGTCCATCGCGGACGCCGCGGCGAGCACCGCGTTCATCGCGGGCGGCCTGGAACCCGAGGCCGTGCGCGACCGATACAGTCAGGCACTCGGCGAGGCATCCTCGGAGCTGGTGATCGAGTCCGGGCCCGCCTCGACGGCATCCGCCGACCCCGACACCAGGCTACGGACCGGGATCGCCACCGGCCTGCCCGTGTATTCGGGTCTCATCGAGACGGCCCGAGCGAACAATCGCAGCGGATATCCGGTCGGCGCAGCGTATTTGAGCGAGGCATCGAATCAGATGCAGACGACGCTGCTGCCGATGGCTCAGGAACTACAGGATCATCGATCGGGCGCGGTCGACGCGGCCCAGCGCCACCATGCGCGGCCACCGTGGCCCGCCATCGTGCTGCTGATACTCGGCTTGGCGTTTTTGGTCTGGGCGCAAATCGAGCTGGCCAAGCGCTGGCACCGCGTGGTCAATCCCGGACTGCTGCTCGCCTCCGCCGCGATGGTGACCCTGTTGGCCTGGACCGTGGCCGCCGGGTCGATCTCGGCCGTGTCGATGATCAACGGCCGCGACGGCGCGGCGGTGCCGGCCTCCCGGTTGACCGAGAGCCGAATCGTGACCCAGCAGGCGCGTTCCGCCGAAACTTTGAAACTGGTGCGACGCGACGCGACCGGCGACTACGACCGCACCTATGATTACAGCATCGCCCGGCTGACCGAACTGCTCGACGGCTACCCGACGCGCGCGCCCGCAGCTGGGGACGTGGCGAATGCCCGTACCGCACTCGCCCGTTGGCGCGCCGCGCACCAGCGAATGAACGAAACTCTCGCCCACGGCGACTTCGACGGCGCGGCAGCGGTCGCGACCGGACCCGGCACCGCGGACGCTGCCGCCCAGGTGGATGCGCTGGACAGGTCGCTCGGCGCGGCGCTCGCGAAGACAAGGGACACCCTGCGCGGCAAGATCTCCCAGAGCGCCCGAGTGCTCGACTTCCTTGCTCCCGGCGCGATGGTGCTCAGCATCCTCGCCGCGAGTTTGGTCGGCCTCGGTCTCTGGCCCCGACTGCGGGAGTACCGATGAAAACCACCCGCGGCATCCTGGCCGCCGCCCTGCTCGCCGTCGCCTGTGCCGGCGGTTGTGCCGGCGACTCGCTCTCGAGCGCGCCGGCCAAGATCATCCGATACGACGAACCGCCGCTGCCGGCCAAGGCCGTTCCGGTACTGCCGAATACACCGATCACGCCACTCGTCGACACGCAATGCGGCGATCCGACCGCCAGCCTGCGGCCGACGGGCTCGGCGGTCGGTGGGCCGACCATCGATGCCATCCGCGCTCGTGGCCGACTGGTGGTCGGACTTGACACCGGCAGCAACCTGTTCAGCTTCCGTGATCCGGTCAGCGGCGCCGTCGTCGGCTTCGACGCCGACATCGCCAGGGAGGTCGCACGCGACCTGCTCGGCAGCCCGGACCTGATCGAATACCGCAGTCTCGGCTCCGCCGACCGCGAGCGGGCGCTGCAAAATCACACCGTCGACCTGGTCGCCAAGACCATGACGATCAACTGTGAACGACGGCAGAAGGTGACGTTCTCCACGGTGTACCTGCGCGCCTACCAGCGCGTGCTCGCGGTGAAGAATTCCGGCATCAACGGCCTCGCCGACCTCGCGGGCAGGCGGGTGTGCGTGGTGCCCGGCACCACCTCACTGGAGCGGATCCGCCACGAACAGCCGGGCGCCACCATCCTTGCGGTGCCGACTTGGGCAGATTGTTTGGTGGTTCTGCAACAGCGCCAGGTCGACGCGGTAAGCACCGACGACGCCATCCTGGCCGGCCTCGCCGCGCAGGATCCCTACTACACCCAACTGGTGGGCGGCAGCATCAGCTTCGAGCCCTACGGCATCGGTATCCCCAAAGGCAACGACGATCTGGTGCGTTTCGTCAACGGGACGCTGGAGCGGATCCGGGCCGACGGCACCTGGACCAGAATCTATCGACAGTGGCTTTCCGTGCTCGGCCCCCCACCGGTGCCGCCGGAACCGACCTACCTGGACTGACCGCCGATGACGAGCCAGCACGGCGCCGACCCTGACAATTCCGCCCGTTCCGGTAGGAATGGTTCGCCTGCGCCGCAGGAGGATTCGGCCGACCACGACCTAGCGGGCACCCAGGCGGTCCGACCTGGGCACGAACCCGCGGCCGAGGAGAACATCGGACCCGACACCATTGCCGCCGAAACCGTTGGACCGGGCACCACCACCGAGGAAACCGTCGCGCCGGACAACATAACCGTCGCGCCCGGCCCCACAGCTGACGATACCGCTGGGCCGGGCACCACCGCATCCGAAGCCGCCGGACCAGGCACCACCGCATCCGGCTTCACCGTCAGCACGCGGCGTCCGCAATCGGAGCCGAACTCGAACGCCACGATGCGGACCTCCGGCCGCAGCGTGCGTAGCACGCGCACCGTCCGCTCACGCCCGACGGTGCGCAAGCTCGGCGGGGGACTGGTGCCCATCCCGACCATCGTGCCCGCCGATCCGCGCGACGCGGTGCTCACCGATCCGGTCGTCTCCGAAGGCAAGCGCTTCTGCTGGCGTTGTGGGAGCCCGGTCGGCCGGGCCACCGCGGTCCGGCCTGCGACGACCGCGGGGACCTGCCAAACCTGCGGCGTCAAATACGATTTCCGACCCTTGCTGTTCCCGGGCGACCTGGTCTCGAACCAGTACGAGATCCAGGGCTGCATCGCACACGGCGGACTCGGCTGGATCTACCTGGCGATCGACCGCAATGTCAGCGACCGCTGGGTGGTGCTCAAGGGCCTGCTGCACGCGGGCGATGCCGAGGCACAGGCGGTGGCCGTGGCCGAGCGCCAATTCCTTGCCGAAGTGGCCGATCCCAGCATCGTCAAGATCCACAATTTCGTCGAGTACACCGGCCAGGACGGCGAGCCGGTCGGGTATATCGTCATGGAATATGTCGGCGGCAAATCGCTGCGCGACATCCTCGACACCTATCCGCGGCCACTGCGGATGCCGGTCGCCGAGGCCATCGCCTATCTGCTGGAGATCCTGCCCGCGCTGGACTACCTGCATTCCGTCGGATTGACCTACAACGATCTCAAGCCCGACAACATCATGATCACCGAGGACCAGGTGAAACTGATCGACCTCGGTGCCGTCGCCATTATCGAAGCGTACGGAAATCTCTACGGCACCCGGGGGTTCCAGGCGCCGGAGATAGCAAGGACAGGGCCGACTGTGGCGTCGGACATCTACACCGTCGGGCGGACGCTCGCCGTGCTTACATTGAGCATGCCGATGGAGCAGGGCCGCTATCTGGATGGAATTCCATACCCCGCAGCACATCCCGTGCTCGAGCGCAACGAGTTCTTCCATCGGTTGCTGTTGTCGGCGACCGACCCCGACCCGCAGCGGCGCTTCCCCTCCGCTCGCGCCATGTCCGCCCAGATGGCGGGCGTGCTGCGCGAAATCCTGGCCTTGCAGACCGGGACCGAGCATCCCCAGCTGTCCACGGTGTTCAGCCCGCAGCGCGCCAGTTTCGGCACCGAGGAGCTGATCAGTCAGACCGATGCCTACGCCGACGGCATCGGCCGCAGCACTCGGCTCGAGGCACGGGAAGTCGCTGCGGCCCTTTCTGTTCCGCTCATCGATCCGGCGGATCCTGCCGCGCCGCTGCTCGCCGCCGCCGCCGTGCACCACGACCCGCAGCAGGCACTGGAAGCACTGCGCGAAGCACGCGAGCGCGCCGAATCCGATCCCGAGAATGCTCCGGAGAGTATGGATCTGGAGCTGACGCTCGCGGAGACGCGGGCGTACCTCGATCTCGGCGAGTCGGCCACTGTGCTGGATATGCTGTCGCGAATACCCGCCGATAACGATTGGCGTATCGATTGGCACACCGGTCAGGCCCAGCTGCTGGAACAGGATTACGAAAAGGCTTTCGCCAGTTTCGACGCGGTGCTGCAGGTGCTGCCTGGCGAAATCGCGCCGAAGCTGGCGCTGGCGGCCACGGCGGAACTGATATTGCAGCAGTGGGATTCCGACGATCCGGAGCAGTGGCGGGTCTACGCCGAGAAGTTCTACGACTCGGTGTGGCGCACCGACCGCGCGGTGGTGAGCGCAGCCTTCGGCCTGGCCAGGCAGCTGGCCACGGCGGGCCGGGTCACCGATGCGGTGCGCGCGCTCGACGAGGTCCCCGTCGCGTCGCGGCACTACACCACAGCACGCCTGACCGCCGTGCTGCTGTTGCTCACCTGCGCGCCGGTGGGCGAACTCGAGGAAGCGACGCTGCACATCGCGGCCTCCCGAATGCTTGTCATACCGAAGGGCGAAGGCCGCGCGGTCCAGATGCGCGTCCTTGTCCTCGGCGCGGCCCTGGCCTGGCTGCAGGCGGGCAATACGCCGAAACGGCAGGACGCCACCCTGTTCGGCGCCCCCTTCACTGACCGCGACCTGCGCGAAGGCACCGAAGCCAGCCTGCGGGCCCTGGCCCGAAGCGCGCCGGGCCGAAACCATCGCTACGCCTTGGTCGACCTGGCGAACGCCATTCGAGCCAAGACCTGGATCTAAGTAAACGTCCGCTCAGCCAGCACCGCACCACGAAACCATGGTCTACCTCGCGACAATCATGACCATGTCACGGTGATCGGCCCTCAACAAACTGGCAGCCGGATCCATGAACCGCGCTAGCATCGCGCGATGGTGAAAGAAAGCCGCCGCCGAGTCCTTACGGTGGGTGAGCAGCAGTACCGCTGGAAGACCTACCACCAGCATGTAAACGGCTGCGAGGAAGTCCTGCGGCTGCGACAACTCGGGTCGGTGGCAGGCCTGACACTGGTCTTCCGCCCCGATGGTGAGCGCAATGTCTCCGACGGCGGGCCGGGCCCGACCGGTGTCATCTGGATTGGTGACCGTTTGCTGAACCTGAACAAGCCCGGCGTGGTTCGCGCGTTCGCCGACGCGGCCGTCGACGCGGGCTGGATGGCCGGGGCATGCACAGTCGGCCGCCGCAATGGCTGGGACCTATTCGATGACGCGTACACCAGCAATACCAACGGCTCATCGACGGTATAGGCACCGGGACCAGATCTGCCCGAGTTCTCGGACACTCACTTTCGTTTTGGTTTCTTCCGGTTCCGGTCTGGGGCCGGAAACTCGCGTATCGCGCGCTCCGCACGCCCGGACGACCGAGAATTCCCTCAGCAATCCGAAATTTGTTGGGAGACAGCATGACCGAGCACGCGATCCAGCTGCCCACTGCGGGAGAGTCCACCTACGACACCTATGACCGAATTCGTGAGCGCGGCGAGGTCGTTCCTATCGAATTGCCGGGCGGGGTGCCCGCCTGGATCGCGACCAGCTACCAGGCCGTCAGTGAAGTCCTTGATGACAAACTGTTCAGTAAGAGTGCCGCGCAGTGTCCCGCCCTGCACGACGGCACCATTCCGGCCGATTGGCCCATGCGCGCACTCACCGATATCGACCACATGCTCAACAAGGACGGCCTCGACCACCGGCGGCTGCGCAAGACCATCAGCCAGGCGTTCACCCCCGCCAGGGTCGCCGCGCTCGAACCGCGCATCGAGAAGATCGCCGCGAACCTGATCGCAAACTTTCCCAGTGGCGACCGGATCGATCTGGTCTCGGCCTTCACCACGCCGTTCCCGGTCCGGGTGATCTGTGAACTGTTCGGCGTGCCGACAGCGGTACAGCCGCAGCTCAAAGACTGGACCACCACGCTCATCTCGCACACCAGTACCGGCGAACAGGCACAGAATGCGATGGCGGGCATGCTCGGCTACTTCGCCGAATTGCTGGAGAGTAAGCGGCGGGAGCCGGGCGACGATCTCACCACCGCACTGCTGCAAGCCAACGCAGAGAACGAGCTGACCGACGACGAGCTGTGCAACATGCTCTGGATAGTGATCGTGGCCGGACACGAGACCACTGTGCATCTGCTGGGCAACGCCGTCGTCACGCTGTGCACCCATCCCGAACAACTCGCCAAGGCGCTGGTCGAGGACCGATGGTCCGATGTCGTAGAGGAAGTGCTGCGGTACAAGTCATCTGTGGTCGGTGCCCTCATGCGATACGCACGCCATGATGTGACGGTGGCGGGAGTCGACATTCCCGCGGGCAGCATGATGATGTGGTACGGCGGAGTAGGCAGGGACGCGCGGCACTACCCGGACGCCGGTACGTTCGATATCGACCACGACCACCGGGACCAGTTGGCGTTCGGTCGCGGACCGCACTTCTGTCTCGGTGCGCCACTGGCCCGACTGGAGAGCCGCATCGCACTTTCCATGCTGTTCAATCGCTTTCCGCGGTTGAGCCTCGCGGGTGATCCGGCGGATATCGAGTACGCCCCGCAGATCAGCACCAACGGACCACTCACGCTTCCGGTGCGGCTCGATTCCGCCACCTAGACGATGTGCGGGCTTCTGGCATCGGGCCCGAGCGGCTCCGGTCAGCGCGCCGCCACCGACTCCGCCACACCGCCGCGCTCGGTGAGTTCGGCCATCCTGCGGCGCCGGAAATCACTTGGCGTCTCGCCGAACCGCGCTTTGAACGCCGTGGAGAACCAGGCGGGGGTGAAGCCACTGCGGATGGCGAGGTCGCGGATGGGCACTGCCTGCCTTGTCGGGTCCTCGAGCAGGTCACGGGCGGCGCGCAGTGCCTCGTCCCGACGCACATCACGGAACGTGGTACCCGACTGCTGCAGGACCGTTCGCAGCTGCCGTGGAGACCAGCCCAGTGCCTGTGCCGCCGCGGGCAATCGCACGTCACCGTGGCCGACGTTCGCCCGCACATATCGCCGAACATGCTCGGCTATCTGCGCATGCTGAGACCGCTGCGGATGGGTGTCTCCGAGCGAGATCAAGGACAGCAGTTCGGCGATTCGATCGCAGACCGCGTTGAACTCACGGTCGGACAGGTTCGACTGTTCGGCGTGGGCACTACGGATCATCGCCTGTGTGATGCGGCCGAGGCCGGAGTTCAGGTCGAGCACCCTGGCGCCTGGGCCGGAAGACCCTGCTCGATGGTCGATCTCGGTGCGTGGCACCTGGAACGCGTACGCCGACAAATCCGGAATGTGTAGCTGGCACACGTCATCGAGGGCGGTCAACGCGGCATGCCCGGGATGCGTCCACGTCACCTCATCCCGATAACGGACCGAGTACAAGCCCTGTTCGGGGAGGACGACCCAGTAGAAGTCGTCGCAGGGACCTCGGCGGATGTGCGTTCGCGTTCGGTAGGAGGTGCTGGTTCCACGCTGCTCCCAGCGCAACAACCGATAGACGGTCGACTCCTGAACCGTCAGCCCCGAATGCCAGCGCTCGGGGTCACGGTACTGATAGTCCATCCCGACGAAGCTGTTGGCGACGGTCGTCCACGACTGCGAATCGCTCGCGGTCACGCGATAGCACTTCATAGTGACCACCCTCGCCGTCGGCTCGCAGATATCGTATTGTGCACCAGCACATGACGTCTGCACCACGATTTACGCCCGGCCAGCTGGTCACCGTTTGCGGGCCGCGAACCTCATTGACCCGCAAGCACATTCGCCGATACAGCACCACCGAGCCCAGCATGGCCGATCCGCAGGCAACTCACCACCAGCCACGGCTGACGATAGTTTCGAACGCTCACCAAGAAAAACCCGGCTGGGGGAAGACCGGTCGGGTCGGAGCTGCCGGAACAGTCGGCACGAAACCCCGGGAGCTACCAGATGCCACGGCCTGTGCCGGTGGCTGCACATTACAGCCACCAGGTCCGGTCGATTCCCTACCCCGCCAGCACCGCACGCAACTTGGTGGCGAAGCCGTCCGGGTCACCCTGCTGGCCGAACTCGCCGCCGAGGAAGCCGCCGTGGTTGCTGGGGAAATCCACCGGCGTCGAGCCCAGCTGTTCGGCGACGGCTACGCCGGCCCGGTAGGCCAGTTCTCCTTCCGATTCCACGCCGATGGCGACGACGATGCGGGTGGCGACGGCGCGCAGTGCTTCGAAATCGTGGATGTAGTGGGTGGTCGGGACGATGTTCTGGCCGACGAGTGCGTCGTTGCGGGAGCCGTCGTCCTCGGTCGGGAGGCCGAACATGGTGGGATCGACCGGGAGGGCGGAGAACTCGGCGGGGATTTCGCCTTTGAGGCTGATCAGGGTGATGAATTTCGCCATGGCGAGGCCGAAGCCGTCGCTGAGGTAGGTGTCGTGGATGTGCGTGGTGGCCGCCAGTGCCTGCTCGCTGTCGGGGAGGTAGCGGACGGCGGGGGGCTCGTGTGCGACGAGGGTGCGGACGTGGTCGGGATGCTTGGCGACCAGGGCGAGGGCATTGACCGCGCCGCCGCTGCTGGCGAAGAGGTCGATCGGGCCGCCGCCGACCGCGTCGATGACGCGACGCAGGTCGTCGGCGTGCAGGTCAGGGTTGGATTCGCTGGTGGGGTCGGTCTTTTCGCTGCGGCCGGTGCCGCGCGGGTCATAGGTGACGACCGTGCGGTCGGGGAAGCGGGCGGCCAGGCTGACGAATCCACTGGCGTCCATGGGCGAGCCGATCATCATCAGGATCGGCTCGTCGCGGGCCTGCTCTGCTTGGCGTACGTCGTAGGCGATTTCGGCGCCGGGGGTTTCGACGGTGTAGGTCTCGAGCTCGGTCATGGTGGTCGCTCCTTCTTTGTTGGTTGTTCGTACAGACGAAGGGGGGCATCGAAACTCATCGGTCGGTCCGCAGAAGCCTGCACGAGAACACCGAGCGTCCGCCGCACCGGTGGACTGGTGCGACTGCCTCGATCCGTGACTACTTGATGATCTTGGTGATCTGGCCTGCGCTTACTGTTCGGCCGCCCACACGGATGGGGAACTTCAGCCCGAGCTCCATGGCGATCGGCTGAATCAGCTGCACGTGAGCAGTTTGTCCACAGGCACCAAGAAAAAACCCGGCCGGAAGGGAAGACCGGCCGGGTCGGATCTGTCGGAACAGTCGGCACACCGAAACCCCGGGAGCCGCGTGCACTCAGCGAGCTCCGGGGGCAGCCGGAGCGAGCAATTCGGGAGGGGCGAGGGCATCGCTGACCCGAGAGCACGCGGAGCGGGTCGCCCGGGATTTCGGTGGGCCGGCGAACTCGATCCGATACCAATACTGGCGTATCGACCATGAGGTTTTCGTGAAGGTTTCTAGACCTGTTCGGCGGCCACCACGCGCTGCGCCGCGCGGGCGATGGCCAGCTCCTCATTGGTCGGAACAACCAGCACGGCCACTTCGGCTCCCGGTGCCGAAATATGCCGGGCCGTACGGTCTTTCGCGGTGTTGAGCGCGGGTTCGACCGCAATGCCGAAGCGGGAGAGCTCGGCGAGGGTGTCGGCGCGAACCTGTGGGCTGTTCTCCCCGACACCCGCGGTGAAGGTGATGGCGTCGAGGCGACCCAGCTCCACCAAGTACGCGCCGAGGTAGCGGCGCAGTCGGTGGATGTACACGTCGTAGGCGAGCTTCGCCGCGGCGTCACCCTGATCGATGAGCCGTTGCAGCTCACGGAAATCGTTGACACCCGAAAGCCCTTTCAGGCCCGAGTTCCGGTTCAGGAGCTCGTCGACCTGGTCGATATTCAGATCGGCCGAGCGCATGAGGTGCGGCACGATGCCCGGGTCGAGATCGCCGGACCTGGTGCCCATCACCAAGCCCTCCAACGGGGTCAGACCCATTGTCGTGTCGACCGGCTGACCGCCCTTGATCGCCGAGGCCGAAGCGCCGTTACCCAGGTGGAAGACAATCTGATTCAGGTCGGCGGGATCGCGATCGAGCAGCTGCGCGACCCGCCCGGAGACGTATTCGTGCGAAGTGCCGTGAAAACCATATTTCCGAATGCCCTGCGCGGCAGCGACCTTCGCATCGATCGCGTAGGTCTTCGCGGCATCGGGCAGGCTGTGGAAGAACGCGGTGTCGAACACCGCGACCTGCGGTACGCCCGGCAATAGCCTCCTGGCACTCTCGATGCCCGCAACATTGGCCGGATTGTGCAGCGGCGCAAGCGAAGACAGCTCCGAAATCGCGGTGACCACGGCATCATCGATCAGCGTCGGCTGGTAGAACACCTCGCCGCCGTGCACCACTCGATGCCCGACCGCGTGCACGCCCTCACTCGCCAGATCGCGTCCGGTCTCGGCAAACATCTCGAAAACCAGCCGCAGTCCGGCGGTGTGATCGGCGACCGGCTCATGACGCTCGACGGTCATTCCCTCGGCACGATGCTCGATCCCGGCGTTCGCCTCGCCGATCCGGTCGACCATGCCCGAAGCCGCGACAGCGCTCGACTCCGGGTCCAGCAGCTGGTATTTGATCGACGACGAGCCGGAATTGATGACCAGCACCAGACCATCGGCACGTTCGCTGCTCATGACGCCTCCTGTGTCCCGCGAGAGTTCACATCGCCTCCAGCGTCCTGCGGTGCTCTCGCACACGTTCAGCAACCGCGATCACGATGCGAATGTTCCGCATTGCCCCTGTGCCGCGGGACACCCCCGTCACTCTCCGTGCGCCTGAATCGCGGTGATCGCCACGGTGTTGACGATGTCGGCGACCAGAGCGCCGCGGGACAGATCGTTGACCGGCTTGCGCAGCCCCTGCAGCACCGGGCCGATGGCGATCGCGCCCGCACTGCGCTGCACTGCCTTGTAGGTGTTGTTGCCGGTATTGAGATCGGGAAACACGAACACCGTTGCGCGGCCTGCCACCTCGGAATCCGGCAGCTTGGTGGTGGCGACGGTCGGCTCGATCGCTGCGTCGTATTGAATCGGGCCCTCCACCAGCAGTTCCGGCGCACGCTCGCGGACCAGTTTGGTCGCCACCCGGACCTTGTCCACATCGGCGCCGCTGCCCGATTCACCGGTCGAGTACGACAGCATGGCCACCCGCGGTTCGATGCCGAACCTGGCCGCGGTGCCCGCCGAGGAGATCGCGATATCGGCCAGCTGCTCCGAAGTCGGATCGGGGACCACCGCGCAGTCGCCGTAGGCGAGCACCCGGTCGGCAAGGCACATCAGGAACACACTGGACACCGTGGCGACGCCGGGCGTGGTCTTGATGATCTCGAACGACGGCCGGATGGTGTGCGCCGTGGTGTGCGCGGCACCGGACACCATGCCGTCGGCAATGCCCTTGTGGACCATCATGGTGCCGAAATATGAGATGTCGGTCATGGTTTCGCGGGCTCGCTCGACGGTCATGCCCTTGTGCGCGCGCAGCTTCGTGTACTCCGCGGCGAAATCATCCAGATATCCCGAAGTGGCGGGATCGAGCACCTGCGCGGCGGCAATATCGACGCCCAGTTCGGCGGCGCGGGCCCGGATGGACCCCTCGTCACCGAGAATGACCAGGTCGGCGATCTTGCGCTGTAGCACCCGACCCGCGGCACGCAGGATGCGGTCGTCGTCGCCCTCGGGCAGCACGATGCGCTTGCGGTCCGCGCGCGCCCGCTCGATGAGCTGGTACTCGAACATCTGCGGGGTCACCACCGAGCTGCGCGGAACGTCGATGCGCCGCAACAACTCCGCGTCGTCGACCCGCTGCTCCATCAGCGCGAGAGCGGTGTCGACCTTGCGCGGGCTGCCCGCCGACATCCGGCCGCGGGTGCGGTAGGCGGCACTGGCCGTGTCGTAGGTGCCGAGTTCGGTGGTGAGGATCGGCAGCTTCGGTTTGAGACCGGTCATCAGTCGCGCAACCGCGGGATGCGGGAGCATGCCGCCGTTCATGATGATGCCCGACAGCGACGGAAAGCCTTCCGCCTCATGCGCATTCACCACGCTGAGCAGCACGTCCGAGCGGTCAGCCGGCGCGATGACCACGACGCCGTCGACAAGCCGCTCCAGAATGTGTTCGGCCGTCATGCCGCCGACCATGATCTCCAACGCCTCGCGCTGCAGCAATTCCTGCTCGCCGCTGTACATTTCGCCGTCGATCGCGGTGGACAGCTCGGCCATGGTGGGCGCAATCAGCAAGGGCACTTCCGGCAGCGTCCAGGACGGCACATCGAAGCCCTGCAAGGCCGAGCACACCTCGTCGAGTTGGTCCGGATCGCAGCGGTTGGCGATGATCGCGACCAGCTGCGCGTGCTCGAGGGCCAGTTCGCTCGCGCACAGCTCGGCCAGATGCCGCACCTCCTCCGGGGTGCGGCCGGAGCCGCGCACCACCAATAGCACCGGTGCGCCGAGGTTCACCGCGATCCTGGCGTTGAAACGCAGCTCGCTGGGGCTTGCCACGTCGGTGTAGTCGCTGCCGACGATCACCACCGCATCGCACATCTTGGCGACCTCGTGGAAGCGCATCACGATCTCGCTGATCGCGGCATCGGGATCAGCGTGCACCTGGTCGTAGGTGACGCCGGTGGCCTGCGCGTAGTCGATATCGGCTGTGCTGTGTTCGAGCAGCAGTTCGAGAATGTAATCCGGCTCGGTGGTCGAGCGGGTGATCGGCCGGAACACCCCGACCCGAGCGGCGGTCGCACACAGCATCTGGAGCATCCCGAGCGCCACCGTCGATTTTCCGGTGTCACCCTCCGGAGACGCGATGTACACAGCGGATAGAGCAGCTTCGGCCATGGTCGAAGCTTAGTAAACGGATGGCAACTCCCCGCCTTCCCGAGTCTTCAGGAAGCTTCTCGCAACGCCGTATAGTCCGGGCATGGCTGAGCAGTTCCCGGACCGGCAATGGGGTTCGCGCACCAATGTTCTTTCCCGCGCAGCGAATAAGCTCGCGGCTACCAAGCCCGGTTCGTGGTTCATTCGGAAGATCACGCCGCTGGATCGTGCACTGCTCGAGCGCACCGACGCCAAGTACACCGTGCTCGGCCCGATCGGTGCGCCCGTCATCCTGCTGACCAGCATCGGCCGCAAGTCCGGCGAGCCGCGCACCCAGCCGCTGCTCTATGTGCACGACGGTGACACGTTGTACGTGATCGGTAGCAACTTCGGTCAGGCCAAGCACCCGGCCTGGACCGCCAATCTGCTGGCGAACCCGCAGGCCACCGTCGCTATCGCGGGTGAACGCATCCCCGTCCAGGCCACCCTGGTCGCCGAGGCCGACAAGGACGCCGTCTTCGCCCGCTTCGTCGAAATCACCGGCGCCTACGACGCCTACCGCTCCCGCACCACCCGCGACCTGCGCATCTTCGCACTCACCCGCGCCTGAGATGTGCTCACGACTGGTCTTTCGCCTGCCGCAGTCCCTCGAAGGACTCGATGATGTGGTGACGGCGACCCATGCGGTGGCCGCCACCACACCGTTGATCTAGCCCCCGAAGCTACCGGTTGCTGGCTTGGCGGCGGGGACGGTGACAGTGACCAGCTCCGACAACTCGTATCCCGCGTCGCCCGCGCAGCCTCCCCTGGCCGTGATCGTCGTCCCCGGCTCGAGGCCTTCCAGCGACGTCTTGATCGTCTGGCCGGGGTTGGCCAGCGACTCCGGTCGAGAACCGCCGAAGAACACGTGGTTGTTGTCGGGTCCCACGCCGGCCTCGGCCCAGCATTGACCCTGGTCGTTCGGATTGTGCAGCGTCGCGGTCACCGTGCCCGGTCCGGTGCCCGCGAAGGTGATGTCAGGGGCCTTGAACGGCGTCGCGGCGCTTGCGGGCGCTGCGGTAGTGGGGGCGAACATAACGGCCGCGGCGGAGGCGGCAAGGAGGACGGCTCCATGAATTCGTCGGTTCATCACATGACCGGATCATTCCCTGGAACAGCCTTCAGCACAACAAAATTCGCCGCCAGAGCTGGGGATACCCACTAGAACGCACAGCGCGAGCGGTGGGACATGGCCGCGGCAACTGTCACGAGCGCCGCGTGGCCATGTTCGACTGTCAGCCGAGCGCGCGCAGGCGCGGAGCCAGGTCGCGCTGGAAGAGGTCGAGGAAGCGGCGCTGGTCGTGGCCGGGAGCGTGGAAGACCAGGTGGTTGAGGCCCGCGTCCAGGTAGGGCTTGATGAGGTCGACGGCCTGGTCGGGGTCGCTCGCAACGATCCAGCGCTTGGCGATCTGATCGATGGGGAGGGCGTCGGCGGCGGCCTCCATTTCGATCGGGTCGGTGATGCTGTGCTTCTGCTCGGGGGTCAGCGACAGCGGTGCCCAGAAGCGGGTGTTCTCCAGGGCCAGTTCGGGATCGGTGTCGTAGGAGATCTTTATCTCGATCATTCGGTCGATGTCGTCGACGGTGCGGCCTGCCTTCGCGGCACCCTCGGCGACGGCGGGCATCAGCTTCTCGGTGTAGAGATCCATGCCCTTGCCGGAGGTACAGATGAAGCCGTCACCATCGCGGCCCGCGTACCGGGCCACCAATGGACCGCCCGCAGCGATGTAGACCGGGATACCGCCCTTGGGGACGTCGTAGATCGAGGCGCCGACAGTGCGGTAGTACTGACCGTCGAAGTCGGTGCGCTCGCCGGTCCACAGTGCGCGCATCAGGTCGACCGATTCGCGCAGACGGGCGAAACGCTCCTTGAATTCCGGCCATTCGCCGGTGAACCCGGTGGCGATCTCGTTGAGCGCCTCACCGGAGCCGACGCCCAGCATGATCCGGTCCGGGTACAGACAGCCCATGGTGGCGAAGGCCTGCGCGATCACCGCGGGGTTGTAGCGGAAGGTCGGGGTGAGCACCGAGGTGCCGAGCTGGATGCGCTCGGTGCGCTCGCCGACCGCGGCCATCCAGGCCAGCGAGAACGGCGCGTGCCCGCCCTTGTGGCGCCACGGCTGGAAGTGGTCGCTCACGGTGGCGCTGTCGAGCCCGTGTTCCTCGGCGAGCACCGCGATCTCGACCAACTCCCGAGGACCGAACTGCTCTGCCGATGCCTTGTACCCGAGCTTGAGCTCACCCATGTGCGCCACTCCTGTCGCTTAGCTGCCACGGTTCGGGTGCGGGCGTTCCCGCACCCCGTTTCGGCCGTATCAACGCTTCATCGTGTCGCGATAGTCCGCGTCGCGGCACGACGGTCCTCCGCGTTTCAGACGGCCGTCCTCGACCATAGTCAGCGACCGACCCCGATGTGTGCAGGGTCGCACCGAGTCGATCCCTTACCCACGATCACCTGGACAGGCGGCTGCTTCGCGTTCACTCAGCCGGCGCAAACGGCTGCCTCGCGTTCACACAACCCAGGCGCAACCAGCTGCTTCGCGTTCACACAACCCAGGCGCAAGCAGCTGCTTCGCCTCAGCTCAGCCCGATGCAAGCGGCGACGGACTTCGTCCGGCTGCGTCATAGTGGACAATTGACCGGTGACCGCCATTGATGAGCCCATCCTGTCCTATCTCACCGACATGGACGGCGTGCTGGTGCACGAGGACCACATGATCCCGGGCGCGGACAAGTTCCTGGCAGAGCTGCGGTCCAACGAGATCCCGTTCCTGGTGCTCACCAACAACTCGATCCGCACCCCGCGTGACCTGCAGGCCCGACTGCGCCACACCGGATTGGACATTCCGGAAGAGGCCATCTGGACCTCCGCCCTGGCCACCGCCACCTTCCTCAATGACCAGCGCCCGAACGGAACCGCCTATGTCGTCGGCGAATCCGGGCTCACCACGGCGCTGCACGAGATCGGTTACGTGCTGACCGACAGCGATCCCGACTATGTCGTGCTCGGCGAGACCCGCACGTACTCCTTCGAGGCGATCACCACCGCCATCCGCCTTGTCGACCGCGGCGCCCGGTTCATCGCCACCAACCCGGACCCGACCGGCCCTTCCCGCGACGGCCTGCTGCCTGCCACCGGCTCGGTCGCCGCCCTGATCACCCGCGCGACCGGCCGCGACCCCTACTACGTCGGCAAGCCGAACTCGCTGATGATGCGGTCGGCCCTACGCCGCATCGGCGCCCACTCCCAGTCCACCGTGATGATCGGCGACCGAATGGACACCGACGTCATCTCCGGACTCGAGGCGGGGATGCGAACCATCCTCGTCACCACCGGCATCTCCACCCGCGCCTCGGTAGAGCAATTCCCCTACCGCCCGACGCTGGTTGTCGATTCGGTCGCGGACCTGGTCGGCCGTACCAGCACGCCTTTCGACTAGCCCCTGCACCAGCGTCACCCTCGCGACAGTGCGGGTCCCACCAGCGATGTTCGCCATACTGACATCATGGAAACCTGGTTCGACGCAGCACGTGCGGCGGAGACCGGCCATGACTGGGATGCAGCGATCTCCGCAGTCAGCGCTGTTGCCGAGTGCTACAGCGCAGACCATAACCGGCACGATGCGCATCTGTGGCACATGGATCTACTCGTGAAAGCGAGACGCCTCGACGAGCTAGCCACGCGGGGTGAGACCGACGTCCACGCGCGGCGCAGGCTGGACCGGTTCCTGTACGAGGACGGTCGCGACCGCGATCTCCGGCAACGGGCCCAGCATGGGGACAAGACCGCGCTGTACTTGCTCGTGAAGCTGCTTTGCCAGCGAGGGGAGCAAGCCGCTGCTCAGCAGGTGGTAGCCGAAATTGATGGCACCGATGAATACGCGCTGGGCCTGGCGAGACAGCGGCTGACCGACATATAGCACACAAACCGCACGTCAGTGTTGATCAGGACTTCGAACATCGACAGCTTCCGGTCCGGCGGGCGAGGTGTCGTCACCCAGCGGTCAGGAATCCCCGAGATCTGGTCGGCGCGATCAGGATTCGGTGTCGGTGATGGCGTCGAGGGCGGCGGATAAGGTGGTCAGCACATCCACCGTCAGGGCGAATTTTTCTGGGCCGAGTTCGGCCGCCAGTCGCTGTGCCATCACGGCGTGATGGGGGTTGATGCGCTTGATGGCGTCGCGACCGGCGTCGGTGGGCGCCACCAGTTTCGCGCGGCGATGGGCGGGGTTCGGGCGGTATTCGGCAAGTCCCTTGTCCACCAACAGATCCGCGATGCGCTGCACGCTCTGGCGGGTAATGCCCATCGCCCTGGCGATGCCCGCCACCGGAAGCGGTTCGCGCAGCACCGCTCCGAGCACTTGCCACCAGGCCGCAGTAATGCCCCCGGGTTGGGCGAGTTCTTCTGCGATCGTGAGGAATTGGCCGTTGAGCCGGAACGAGGTGATGGCGGCGGCGCTGAAGAGCTCCTGTTCAGGTGTGTCACTCATGCCGAGCAACCCTCCTGTGCCGCACGGCTTTCGGTGCCGGGCATGCCACCTCCTCGATGTGGATCGTCGGCGATCCGACCGTTCGATCGGATCGCCGTGGATTGTCCCTCAGTGGGAGGTTCCCGCCATCTGCGCCTCGTATTCGGCGAGCACGGCATAGCCTGCCGGATCGCTGTGCGCATAGAGCCGGTACCAGCCGTCGAGCACGTGCGGCTCGTACACACCGAGCCTGCCCAGCACCTCGCGGGCGAACTCGAAGGGTGCGGTCCCGCTCGCGGTGATCAGATCGCCGTCGGTCACCGCAGGCTCGTTCACGTAGCGGTCGCCGCCCGAATATCCGCTGTAGGCAAGGAATTCCGCGACATTACTGGTGTGCGCGCGAGTGTCGAGCAGACCCTCCTTCGCCAGCCCGAAGGTGGCGCCACAGATGCCCGCGACCGGCACACCCGCATCGAGGAACGCCCCGGCCAGCCGCGCGAACGGGGCAAGTTCACCCGTAACCCACGTATCCGCGCCGGGCAGGATCAGCATCGCGCTGTCAGCGGGGGCGAGGTCGGCGATCGCCACATCCGGCACAATCCGCACCCCGCCCATTGTGATGATCGGATCCATGGTCAGCCCGACCGTCTTGACCTGGAACTTTCCGGGCTCTTTATGCCAGGCGTGCTTGTTGATGTGCGCAGTGGCGGCACCAACCTCCCAGTCGGCGAGCGTGTCATAAACGGCCATGTGAACTGTTTGCGTGGACATGACAGTATCCTGTCATATTTGACAGGATACTGTCAACACTGTCAGGCCGGCTGGCGGTAGTTGCGTTGTTCGGACTCGGGAGGTCATCGACGGTAGCGAAATGGCGGTTGGTTACGAAGGCAGAGCAGCCATTCGACTACGCCCGGGCACACGCGACACCACGGGTTCAGGCGCTCGACAGCACGGGCAAAGGCGCGCGACCTGCGGATCGGCGAAGGAACGGGCCGACCCGATTCGTTCAGCGGGTGCGCTCGAGCTTCGAGAGGTGCGCGATATTGGCTCGATCATCCGAGTCCGTGCTCGGCTCCGTCACGAACCAGGCGTCGAGGATCTCCGTCAGCAGGGCACTCGAGGTCGTCCGCAGGCTCAGCGCAAGGACATTCGCGTCATTCCACTTGCGCGCACCGGCCGCGGTGGCGGCATCACCACACAGCGCGGCCCGGATACCGGCCACCTTGTTCGCGGCGATCGACGCACCGGTTCCGGTCCAGCAGCAGACGATGGCTTGCTCGGCTCGCCCCTCGGCGACATCACGCGCCGCCGCCGCACTGGCCCAGGCCCAGTCGTCGCGCTCCACCTCGGAAAGCGCCCCGTGCGCGAGTGTCTCCAGCCCGCGCCGATGCAGCTCCTCGATCAGTTCCTTCGCCACCCCGACACGCTCGTCTGCCGCCACCGAGATCCGCATACGTCCAGGGTAGGCACCCGGCGGCGCCGCAGGTCGCCGAACGGGACATCACCGTGCTCGTTCTCGACGATGTCCCGCTCGCAGCGCGGACGCTCTAGCTGAGAGCGTGGTCGAGGTCGTCGAGAAGGTCTTCGACGTCCTCGAGGCCCACCGAGATGCGGACGACGCCGTCGGTGAGGCCGATGGTCGCCCGACCTTCCGGGCCCATGGCGCGGTGGGTGGTGGTGGCCGGGTGGGTGATGAGGGTCTTGGAGTCGCCGAGGTTGTTGGAGATGTCGACGATGCGCAAGCGATTGAGCACCTCGAAGGCGCGCTTCTTGCCTTCATCCGCAGGCGCGTTCAGCTCGAAGGTGACCACCGTGCCACCGCCGCTCATCTGGCTCACGGCCAGTGCGTGCTGCGGATGTGATTCCAGGAAGGGGTATTTCACCCAGCCGACAGACTTGTTGCCCTCGAGGAACTGAGCGATGCGCAGCGCGGATTCCGTGGAATGACGCACCCGCAGCGGCATCGTCTCCAAGCCTTTGAGCAGGGTCCACGCATTGAACGGGCTCAAGGCGGGACCGGTGTGGCGCATCAGATTCTTCACCGGGCCGTCGATGTAGTCCTGCGCACCGAGAATCGCGCCGCCGAGCACCCGGCCCTGGCCGTCGATGTGCTTGGTACCGGAATACACCAGGACGTCGGCGCCGAGTTCGAAACCACGCTGCAGCAGCGGCGTGGCGAAGACGTTGTCCAGCACCACCTTCGCGCCCGCGGCGTGTGCGAGTTCGGTGACCCGGCGCACGTCCACCAGCGTCTGCATCGGGTTGGCAGGCGTTTCGAAGAACACCGCCTGGGTGGGCACCGACAGTGCCTGCTCCCACTGATCCAGGTCGTCACCGTCGACGAAGACGGTTTCGATCCCCCAGCGCGGCAGAATCTCGTTGCACACCACGAAGCAGGAGCCGAACAGGCTGCGTGCGGCAACCAGTCGGTCACCGGCGCCGAGCAGCGCGCCGAGCGCGGTGAAGACGGCGGACATGCCGCTCGCCGTGGCGAAGCAGGCTTCGGCGCCATCCATCAGCCGCAGCCGCTCCTCGAACATGGCGACCGTCGGGTTGCCGTAGCGGGAGTAGACGAAATGTTCGACCTCGCCGGTGAACGCGGCCTCGGCGGCCTCGGCGCTCTCGTAGACGAAGCCGGAGGTCAGATACAGCGCTTCGGCCGTCTCCTCGAAACCGGAGCGCCGCAGGCCACCGCGCACGCCCAGGGTCGCCGGACCGACGCCATCGGGCAGTGGCTTGTCGAAGGAGCCTCCGGTGATCACGACTGCCGCCACGGGAGGCCGATGGCCCGCCAGCCGGAGCCGCCACGATGACCGGTCGCGTCGAGGCCGCCCTCGAAGCCATCCAGCACGTTGTAGGACGGTCCGATCCCGATCCCGGTCGCGGTGTTCGCGGCATGCGCGGAACGCTGGCCGGAGCGACACAGGAACACGACGGGAGCCTCCGGGTTGCGGCCGTCGAGCGCCTGGGTCAGCTGCTCGACGAACGCACCATTGCGGGTGCCGGTGCCGTCGACCCACTCGATCAGCACCGTCGGGCGCTCGATCGATGTGGTGTCGGGAACTCCGACGAAGCGCCATTCGGCTTCGGTACGCACGTCCACCAGGACGGCTTCGGGGTTGTCCCGCAGTAATTCCCACGCCTGCTGCGGGGTGATGTCACCGGCATAACTCATGTGGACCTCCTGTGAATCCGCTCTTGCCGCACCTGGGTTTCGGTGCGCGGCCAGGTCGTCACCCGGAGCACCCCGCCGCGGAGGAGGGTTGCCGACCAGCAAGCCGGGGCTTGACGCTGGTTCTCATGACCTGGTTCTGAGATTGCCTGGGCGGGGGTCACCCTGTCAAACCCCAGTTCACGACGCGGGATGGTCAACCGCAGATGAGCCAGCGGTCGCCCGATCGCGTCAGATTCCAGGTCACCGTGGCTGCCTTGCCGTCGACCTCGGTGGTGACCGTCGCCTTCGCCCGGTCACCGTCGACCATCGGATTCTCGATTTTTGTTATCTCGACGGTCTTTCCGGTTTCGAGGCCGCCGAGCTGGGTGGCCAGCGACGACTTGCGCTCGTCGAATCCGTCGCACGCCACACCCGGCGGCGGCATGATGTCGCTGCGACCGCGAGCCTCGGCGTAGTTGCGGACCGCCGCCGCGATGCGGTCTGCTTCTGTGACATTTTTCTCAGCCGGTGACAGCAGCCCGCCGAGCACGATCCCGACGACCACGATGACCGCGACCACCGCCGCCGCGATGAACGGCCACGGGGTGCGGGAGTCGGTCTGGTCGACCTCGATTACGGCGTCGCCGTCGGTGTCTTGCTGATCGGTCATGTTCACGATGATCCCTGGTCGGCGGGGTTATCGAGCGCCCACCCCCGAACTCGGCGACACGCCGCGGAGGATCCGTGCGCGCAGCGGTTACCTCGGGGCACACCGTGGGTAAGCAGTGGGAGGCAGGCCGTCGTGGCCGCAAGCCGGTCACCGCACCGGCGCGGGCTGCCACGCGGACCACCGATAGAATCGCGAGACTGCGGCCTGCTGTCATAGCTGATATGACAGCGAGTCGGCACCAGTGTCCGCACATCAGGTGCAACCACAGCGGCGCGTCGAGTTAGCCTAGGCTAAGACCGACGCCATTAATTGTTTTCGACCTTAAGGGTGCGCGTAAGAGATGACCGAACAGAGTGCAGCGACCCGCCCGCTCCGCATCGCGATCGTGGGCGCAGGGCCGGCCGGCATCTACGCCGCCGACGCCTTGATGAAGTCCGATGCGCAAGTGTCGATCGACTTGTTCGAGCGCATGCCTGCTCCGTTCGGGCTGATCCGCTACGGCGTCGCGCCCGACCATCCGCGCATCAAGGGCATCATCACCGCCCTGCACAAGGTGCTCGACAAGCCGCAGGTGCGCCTGCTCGGCAACATCGACTACGGCACCGACATCACCCTCGACGACCTGCGCACCTTCTATGACGCGGTCATCTTCTCCACCGGCGCCAACGCCGACCGCGCCCTGGACATCCCCGGCATCGGTCTCGACGGCAGCTACGGCGCGGCGGACTTCGTGTCCTGGTACGACGGACACCCCGATGTGCCGCGCACCTGGCCGCTGGAGGCCGAGAAGGTCGCCGTCCTCGGTGTCGGCAATGTGGCGCTCGACGTGGCACGGGTGCTCGCCAAGACCGGCGACGAACTGCTGCCCACCGAGATTCCGCCGAACGTCTACCAGGGCCTCAAGGCCAACAAGGCGGTCGAGGTCCACGTGTTCGGCCGCCGCGGCCCCGCCCAGGCGAAGTTCACCCCGCTGGAGCTGCGCGAGCTGGACCACTCCCCGACCATCGAGGTCATCGTCGACCCGGAAGACATCGACTACGACGAGGGCTCCGAGGCCGCGCGCAGGCACTCCAAGCAGGTCGACATGATCGCCAACACCCTCGAGCAGTGGGCCATCCGCGACGCGGGCAACCGCCCGCACAAGCTGTTCCTGCACTTCTTCGAGTCCCCTTCGGAGATCATCGGCGAGAACGGCCAGGTCGTCGGCTTGCGCACCGAGCGAACCCAGCTCGACGGCACCGGAAACGTCAAGGGCACCGGGGTGTACCGGGACTGGGACGTCCAGGCCGTGTACCGCGCTGTCGGCTACCTGTCGCAGAACCTCACCAACCTGCCCTTCGACGATCAGGCAGGCACCGTGCCCAACGAGGCCGGTCGGGTGATCGGTGACGAGAACGCGGACGGCGCCGACCGCTACCTGCCCGCCACCTACGTCACCGGCTGGATCAAGCGCGGCCCCGTCGGCCTCATCGGCCACACCAAGGGCGACGCCAACGAAACCGTGGCCTGCCTGCTCGACGACAGCACGAACTTCACCCCGGCCGCCCAGCCGGAACTGGACGCGGTGACCGCGTTCCTGGAGAGCAAGGGCATCCCGTTCACCACCTGGCAGGGCTGGTACCGCCTGGACGCGCACGAGCGCGCCCTCGGCGAGCCGGAGGGTCGCGAACGCGTCAAGGTGGTCGAGCGTGAAGACATGCTGCGTGCCAGCGAGCCGCACAAGGTCTGAGCCCCGCTCGGTGTGATCGCACCGGATCCAACCATGCAGGGAGCGGAAATACTGTCACGTCTGCGGCAGCGAAAACTCCGACACTGAGGCATTCTGTACAAGTGTTCGATGCCCATGTCCATATCTTCGACCCGCGGTTCCCGCTGGCCGAGAACGAGGGTTACCTGCCCGACCCGTTCACCATCGCCGACTATCGAAAGCGCATGTCGCGCTTCGATATCGGCGGTGGTGCCGTGGTCAGCGGCTCTTTCCAAGGCAACGATCAGACCTATCTCAAGGCAGCGCTCGCCGAATTGGGCGAGGGCTGGGTCGGGGTAACCCGCCTCGATCTCGACGCCACCGACGACGAGATCATCGAACTGGACCGGATCGGCGTGCGTGCGCTGCGCTTCAACCTCAAGCGCGCTGCCGCCGACATCACCGGCATGACCCTGCAGGCATTGCGCGCCCACGAGCTGGTCGGCTGGCATGTCGAGGTCTACATCGACGGCCAGATGCTCGGCTCGCTGCAGCCGGTCATCTCCAAACTTCCCGCCTTGTCCATCGACCATCTCGGCATGTCCGACGAGGGCCTGCCCTACCTCCTCGACCTGGTCGACCGCGGCGCCCGCGTGAAGGCAACGGGTTTCGGCCGCGTCGCCTCGAATGTCGCCAAAACGTTGCGCCGCATTCACACGGTGAACCCCGAAGCCCTCATGTTCGGCACCGACCTGCCCGGCACCCGCGCAGGCCGCCCGTTCAAGGACTCGGATGTGGATCTGATCTGCGACGTCGTCGGCACCGACATGGTCAAGGTCCTCGAAGACAACGCCCGCGCCTTCTACCGGCTGCCGGCCAGGAAACGCGACATCCCCACCGATCCGAACCGGACCACCCCCATGTTCCGCGCGGAACAGCCGACGTTGCCCTTGCGCCGCGACGAACTTCCGAAATTCGAGGCGGTGGCGGACACCATCCCGTTTCCGGCGATCGAATAGCGACGTCGGTAGCCTCGACGGAGACGGCCGAAACCACGCGGTGATGCTCTCGTTGGAGCCGGGTGGTGCACGGTAAGTGCCAGCAGCTGGGAGGGGAACGCCTGGGCGCAGCTCAGCCGACGCGTTCAGCACTTCCCACCTACGGAAGTTTCGAAATCCATTGCACCCCTATCGTTTCGGCCGTGGCGAAGTTCGAGGAAGTCCTCTCATCCTTCTGGCGGTACCCAACCGACGACGACCATGTGGCGTTGACCGACGCGGCGATCCGAGACGCCGAGGAAAAACTCGGTGTGCGACTTCCCACCTCGCTGTTGCGCCTGCTCCGGGTACGCAACGGCGGCATCGTCTCCGACCGCTGGGACGCCTTTCCCGTCGAGGGGTCGGGGTGGTCGGAGCATTACGCGTGCTTCGACTACCTCAACGGCATCCGCGACGAGGATGATTTCACACTCCTGGATACGCCGGACATGGTGCAGGAGTGGGAACTTCCCGCACCGGTCGTGCTCCTGCACGGCGATGGGCACTGGTGGGTCGCGCTGGACTATCGCGCCTGCGGCCCGACAGGCGAACCATCGGTCGTAGAAATCGACTCCGATGGACCGGAAGTCGTCTATCTCGCATCTGATTTCGAGTCGTTCGTCGAGGGGCTGACCTCGTCCGAACAGTTCTCGAGAGCTGATCAGCTCGCTGTAGCGACCGCCGACGCCCTGGCCGCTGAAGTTCACGCTGGAGCTCGAGCTCCGAAAATTGAACTACCAGACCGACTTCCACGCACAGGCCGGCCACCAGGATGAGGAAGAAACCGACAATGCCGAGGGGCGCCCGAGAAAGGGTACGGTCGGAAACACCGGCATCCTTCCTCTTTCGGGGTTCCGGTAGTAATCGCCGAAAATCCAACGAAGTTCGGTGTTGGTCCTGGTAGTCGGTACGGTCCGCTATGTTGCGACGGTGATGAAGATCGACTCGGACAGGCTGCAGGCCCTGCTTGCTGAACACTCGGTGACGCAGCAGTGGTGGCGGCTCCGCAGCCAAGCAGGGGAGTTGCTGGATCACGTGCGGGTGCTGGCCACCGATGCGGACCCGAGGATCCGACGACAGACATGGGATGCGCTGGATCTGCTTGTCGACGACAGCAATCGAGACGCCTTTTATCGGCTGCTGATAGACGGTCTCGCTGCAGCACAATTCCGCACGCTGCTGACCGACACCGATCCGGTGGTCCGAACGCGGGTGTGCTGGGTGAGAACTCGCACTGCCCCCGATAAGAAGCATCTCGTCACGATGGCGCTGGAGCTGCTGGCGGACGAGCGCTTCGACTATGCCTGGCCGGAATGCATCGAGGTGCTGCGCAGGCCGATACACTTCGACATCCTGGTCGGCGCGCTGGCGGATGCGCCGAGCGAAGGGCTGGGTGATCGGCTGTTGGTCACCCTCGGCCTGCCTGCCGCGACTCGCTTGCCTGAGATCCCGCTCGAGCAGCCGGCCTCGCCCATCGACTGCTCACAGCGGTTGAGCAATCGGTGCGACGATGTCGTTGCCACACGCCGATGCAAGCACCTTCCTGTTGTTGTCGCGCTGCTCGGTAGTTCGTTCGAATCGGTCCGCAACGAGGCGATGTGGGCACTTAATCGTTCGGGTCCAGGCACGGCCGATCTATTGCGGTCGGTGCGGCGGTCGGACCCGTCGGTGCGGCGAGCAGCACTGGTGATGCTTGCCGAGTTCGGGTGGGATCAGATCCCTGCGGAGGATCTGGTGATACTGCGGCGATTGATCCAGCTGAAACAGCGGGACCAGGCACCCGAACCGCTACACCTCTCGGGGCTGAACGGAGCGTGGTACGCCTTGCCGACCACCGATCAGGCCGCGGTCCTGGACGCACTCGACCTCACTGATCCAGTTCCTGCGACGATGCGCATGGGATTCGCCCCATGGCAAGGGGCGCGACCGCAGGCCATGCCCACCGACCGTTGGGCTAACCAGAAAGGCGACTTCTGGACCGAGAACGCACAGCGGTACAAGAGCGACCCCAACCCCGAGGTGTTCGTCACCCCGGCACTGGACGGGTGGACCCTGGTCTTCTGCTGCAACGAGACACTCGGTGGAATGACACCAGGCTCGACCTCGGTGCCAAGCCGGTACGAGATGTATCGGCGGATAGAGCAATTGAGCCAGCGGTTCGGAACCGCGCACTGGTACGAACAGTTCGTCGACGACTTCGTGCCGACTACCTGGAGCCAGTGGTGCATCGCCCGGGACGGCGAAATCCACCTGCACTGTGTGTCTTCCGACGACGTCAGGGTCTATCGATGCCAGGAAGACAACCCCATAGACTCACTCGACGAGCTGAACGCGTGGATCGAAGCCAACGACCACAGACGCGAGCCTCGCCCGGCTCGAGAGGAACAAGCTCGGGCAAAAGCGTACGCGGCCATGCTGGAGGAGCGTGGCGGGGACGATCGCTTGCCCATAGAAGACGAGGAGCCCGAGTATCCCCTCATGGCAGACTCCGCGCAGGACCTGGTATTCGGAGCAGGTGCAGTGGCACAGCGATTGTCGATAGACCTGGAGAGCCTCGGCCCTCACACCCCGGTCCAACACACCGGAGTACTGGCCACACCACGCTCGCTACGACACCGCCTACGCCGCGGCGCGCTACCGATCTGACCCACAACGCAACAGTCTCGGCACAAACCAGATCCGACGACCTCATCGGCGAAGGCACCCTCGAAGGCCTGGAATCCGCCCGGGCCGCTGCCGAGGCGGCGGCTCGGCCAGCCGCTCTGACCGAACTGCAGGCGCTCGAAGCCCGCGAGATGTACGACGAAACCGACCAGCAAGGCCGGAGCCGATACACCGTCGCTCAGATCGCCGACACCTTCAGCGTCTCCCACAAAACCATCTACCGCTACCTGACCACAACCTGAACCCCAGCCTCTACCAAGCGAAATGCCGAACTTCGTTGGATTTTCGGCGATTACTACCGAAACGCCCTTTCGGCCCGGCGGGAAGCATCGAGATGACTATCCCCAGCAGCCCCACCAGGAATTACCAGGCCGACAAGTAATAAGAACCACCCCTGATAAGCGTATGTTTCCACAGGGAGCCCGATCCAACGACGGGCGACTCAGAGGCGTCGGCGACTGCCGATCCCCGGAAAGTCGAGCAGCAACGCGGGGCCTCGACACGCCTGTCGCAGTTCGTGACCTGTGGTTGCGGACAATCGAGCTGGACTGCTGTCGCTCCGTCTTCAGGTAGCCGCGCGGTGGCTCATCCACGGCCCGCCGACAGCGGAGCGCGTGGCCTTGAAGCCCGGTTCGAGGTCCAACACATCGATCAATGTCGGATCCTCGTCGATGGCATGGCTGAGACGCCCGATCCGGCCCTCGTCGCGGGCAGCGGTGGGCCCGATGAGCTGCCACAGTTCGTCGTCATCGTCATTGGAGACCAGCAGGACGGGCTCCTGCTTCTCGAAGACCTCCGGGGTCTGGATACACGGCGTCAACAGCAGCCAGTGGCGCATCCACCAGGCCCGCGGGTCGCTCGCCATCACCTGGTCGGCAACCCACCATACAAACGGCAGGTCTGGGTGGGCGCGGGCCTGCTCGGCGGTCAGATCGGGGCCGCCCTCCGGCACCCGCTCGAACGGCTCGTCCACAAGCGCGAATGCGTACCCGCCGTTGCGGTCGAGAACTACTGCGTGGAAAGTTCCGCCGCCCGGGTTCCCAGCCCCGAAGCCGAGGGAGAGCCGTCCGACGTGCGGGTCGGAACCGGTTACCCAGCCGAATGAATACGACGCGAGTTCGCCTCCAGGACCCACGAACTCGCCGAACGCCCGCCGATCCATCCCGGTCGCGTCGGGCGTCGGTACCTCGATCAGCTGACCCGCTGTAACTTGTCCATCCACGAGCTGATCTTAGTTGCACTTAGAACTCAGTTCAGAATGAGTTTGCGGAGGCACTGACAGCGGGAACTCACCCATCATCCTCACGTCGGGCAAGATGCCCGACGCCCGCTCGTACCCGGCTTGTGTTGTCAGCTTGGTTCCGGGATGCCGATCTCTTCGCTGAGTTCCGGGGTGAATACGACCATCACGTTGTCGAGGCCGAGCCAGAAGTTGTAGCCGGTTCCGGAGGGGCCGGACGTGCCTGCCGCGATCCATACGGCCTTGTCGTCGATGCCGAGACGGATGGCCGCCGGGTATCGGATTCCGTCGTCGGGATGGTTGTCCCAACAGATGTCGGCTGTGACGATCGGTTTGTCGACCAGATCGACCCAATACTGACCGACGGTTGCCGGTACCGGCTTGATGCCGCCGAGGTCGAGTCGAAGGACCTCGGACATCGGTTTGCGGAAAATCTCCATCCCGTATTCGGTGAAGGCATCGGTGGTTCTCGCCGAGTAGTGCCGGCCGCTGTCGGTGATCAGTTCGACGCCCATCCGCGGTTCGTCCCAGCCGGGACACTCCCATTCATCGACGTAGATGTCCTCATCGTCGGTGGTCAGCAGGTAGTACACGACCTCGGTGATGCGCTCACCGCGCAGTTCGGCAACGATCGCCGTCAGTGACTCCTCGGCGCATTGGATTGCCTCCCGTGACATGCGTTGCGGTGTCGGTGACGGCAGCCACTCGGCGCAGGTGACGACCTCGAAACCGCGACTGGGGAAAACGGTATCCATGAAGAAGTCGTGCATTGTCGGTTCGGCGTCGGCGCAGCCGTCGCGCAGAACGATCACCCGGTAGTCGCGGTCTGCTGCGTCGTAGCACGTTGCAGCTACCATTGCGCTGGTGGCGACACCTGCGATCGCGAGCGTGTCGACACCGTTCGCACGGAGTATGAGGTCGAGATCGGTGCCTGCGAATGCGCTGGCACGGCGCTTGGACACGATGACATCCTTTGCGGCGACCGGCAATTCGATCTCCGTTCCGGGTGCCCCCTCATGAAAGGCGTCGCTCGCTTCGTGGAAGGTTCGGAACAACTCGCTGTGTCGCGGCAAGTCGATTCCATTGGGGCGCAGGGCAAATCGCACGAACACTACAAGCGTGCCGACCTCGCGAACTCGGGGGAGCAGTTCGTACAGTGGGTCCACCACCTGTGCGGCGAATGGATAGTTGGTCGTGATGCCCCGCTGGACGTCCCCGATGATCAGTGCTGTGTTCACGATTGACCCATCTTGCCCGACTTCACCGCTGGAAGTTGAAGGAGGTGGCTTATTTTGAGTTCAGACCTTGTTCAGGACAACGCAGCTCGGGTATCAGTAGGGGTCGGGCATCCTGCCCGACTTCGTGGGCTGGAAGGGGAAGGTTTCAGCTGAGGTGAGGCGGGCCGAAGCTGATGACGAACCGTTAACCGGCCATTTTGCGTGCGATGGCGCATCAAGCCATTGACCTCGGGCATTTTCCGGAAGGGCTGCGGCTCGCTGAAGCCTCGGTGAGCGGCACTCGCTACCAGGCCGCCTGTCCACGTGAGCGGGCGCTCTTGAAGGTTGTGCACGCCAAGGCATTGAGCGCGGCCGGCTATGTCGCCGAGTCGGCGAAAGCCCTTCTCGAGGCTGAACAGGACCTTTCAGCCGCTTCCGACTCGGATCGCGAGCCCGCGCGGGTGTTCTTCTTCTCCGAAGCCAGCCTCGCGCACGAAACCGCGTGCGCACTGCGTGATGCAGGCAACCTTGTTGGTGCCGCCGAGCAATTCCAACGCAGCGTCCGCAAACGCAAGGCTACGACGTTTACCCGGACTCACGCGGTTACGCTTGGCTATCTTGGCACTGCGCAGGCTCGCAGCGGCGAACTCGAAAGTGCGTGTGCTACATGGACATCTGCGCTTAGCGCGATGGAACGGGTGCAGTCAGGACGAACCCGGAACGTTGCCCGTGACATACGTGCAACGGTGGCGCCTTATCTCGGTCGGGTCGCCGGCGTGAACGAGATCGACGACCGAGCCGCAGAGTATCTGGCCGCAAATGGGAAGTAGGACAGAGGTATATGGCTGACGAAGTGTTTGAAGTGGTGCCGGTTGCATATGTGGTCGGTGGCCGCCACGAACCTACTGACGATCACTGGGGAGGTGCCGAGGCAATCATTCGCATTGATAACAGCCGGTTCTCCGAAGAGTCGGTCCAAGGCTTGGACGCGTTCAGTCACCTCGAGATCGTGTTCCGGTTCCACTTGACCGATCAAACGGATCTGCACTTCGGCGCGCAGCGCCCGCAACAACCCCGAATGGCCGAAGGTCGGCATCTTTGGACATAGGAATATGCGGCGGGTCAATTGGCTTGGGGTATCCCGTACACGGCTGCTACGCGTCGACGGGCTGGATCTGCACGTAGCTGAGCTGGATGCCGTGGACGGCACACCCGTGCTGGACATCAAGCCGTGGTTTGAGGAGTTCGGCCCACGTGGAGAGATTCGGCAAGCTCCATGGTCCAGCGAGATGCTGAAGGACTACTTCTAGGACGTGCACTAGGGTTGCCCCTGAGAGCGAATGGATTTCGCGTCGTGTCGCAGCCCTGGCGTCGGGATGACCTGAGTTACGCCACTATCGCGCCGATGACCCACACTCCCGTCGCCAGCAGCGCACCGAACAGCTCGATCAGCATCGAAAGTCCGACACCCTTGAGCGCGTGAACTGTTGCCTGCCAAGCCTGTTGGTTTTCCCGGAGCCGCTGAAGTTCCGAAAGGTAGACGCCGAGAACAAATCCCACGAACAGACCGACCACCGGGATCACGAAGAAGCCGACGATGCCCAGGACCGCCCCGAGGAAAAGGGCCCGGTTGGAGACACCCGCGTCCTTCATCTTTCGGCCGGGCCAGGTGTATTTGATGATGCCCGACAGCACGAGGAACGCGGTTGCGATCGCAAACACCGTCCACGCGGTCGCACCGCCCTGGACGAACGCCCAGACCGCAATCGCACCGAAGATCAGGATGACACCGGGGAGTATCGGGACGATTATCCCCAACAGCCCCACCAGAATTACCAGGCCGACAACGACCTCACCCCACACACTCACTGCTGGTCCCTCCGGTAGTGGCGTCGTGTCACGCTGCCTGGATTCTGGCGTATCGGCTGGTTCCGCGCAGAGGCGGCCGAGGTGAGCACCACCGTTGCCGAGGCCGAGCGCTTGGGCGCAAAGGTATTGGTGCCGCCCACGACGAACGAATCCGGCTTGGCCTTCGCTCAGCCCGCAGACATCTAGGCAATCGACTAGCTACCTCCACCCCGCCACCGACGGCCTAAGCCCTCATGGGGGTGCGTCGTGATGCGGCGCACCACCCCCCGCGAAGTCGCGTACGAAGGCGGACAGTTCGTCGGTGGTCGAGGGCGGCCAGCAGGCAGGTGGTCTCCCGAGCCGTTTTGTCGGCGAACTCGGGGTCCTCGCCCGCGTTGCAGGTCTCAATTCCTGACGTTCAGCTATACATCAGCTACTAGTATCGCCATGGGTGCCACGCCAGGAGGCCACGGCGCAGTAGAGCGGTCGAACATAACAGTGAAAGGGAAATATCCATGCAGCGATCCAGTCTCTACCGTGCGCTCGCGGTCACCGTGACCGCCGTCGTCGCAGCCACCGGCGCGCAGCTCATTGCCGGATGCGGCACTGCGTCGTCACAGCCGTGGCCCGGTAGCGGTAGCGCCGAGCAGGTCACCCTTGCCGCAGACAAGTCGGGGCACCGATGGGCGTCCGCCGCGTCCGCCACCGTAACGCCCGGGGTGCAGACCAACACCCAGGGTGCGAGACAGTGCACCGCGAACTACACCTTCGTCGACGATGCCGGCAACGTGTACCTCGGTCAGGCCGCACACTGCGCGGGTACGGGTATCGGCAACCTGACAGACCCCGACGGCTGCACCGCCGACAGTCTCCCTCTCGGCACCGCGGTCACCTTCAACCGTGGCGGCCTACTGATGTTCCCGGGTGAGGTCGTCGGCACCGGTCACCTTGTCTATAGCAGCTGGCTGACGATGCAGCGGGACGGCGAGCAGGACCGTAATACCTGCGCCTACAACGATTTCGCGTTGGTGAAGATCGCCCCCGAGGACCTCGGCAAGGTCAACCCGAGCGTGCCGTACTGGGGTGGTCCCGTCGGCATCAACACCACCGGAACCGGCATCGGTGACCGCGTTTACGGCTACGGCAACTCCGGCCTGCGGTTCGGAATCGCCGAACTGTCCCCTCGGACCGGCCAGAGCAAGGCCGACGGGCTTGTTACCGCCGGTTGGACACACGCGCTGAGCGTGCCCATGCCGGGGATACCCGGCGACAGCGGCGGGGCCTTCCTCGACCGCAACGGCTATGCCCTCGGCACGCTATCGACTCTGAACATCGGTTTGCCGATCGTCAACAACATCGGTGACATAAGCCGCGAACTTGCTTACGCCCGAGCACATTCCGGCATCTCGGGACTCTCGCTGGTCCTCGGCACCGAACCGTTCGACCCGAACCGCTGAGAGAAGCTGTCAGCTACGACGATGTCGAGCGGGAACAGCGCACGCAGAATGCGTCCTGAGCTCGCTGTAGTGGCGCCCGACCTGATCTGGCGGCGGGTCGATGACTTCCTCGGCCAGTGTCGGATCGGTCGATAACAATGCCGACCTGCCCGGGTGACGCCGGAGGCGCACTTCAAGACCACGCTCCACAGGCTCATTGCGGTCAACCGATTCGGCCGGTTCTGAGCGCAGAGAGGTTCCGGACGGGGGATCCGACGTTATTGTCATACTGTCAATACACCCCCCGGGCCGCTCCCGGGGCGGACGCACCGCGTCGCCGGTGCACTGGATCAACGACGAACCGAGGTAGGGCGTGAGCACACCAACCACCGCCACCAAGCAGGGCCCGCTCGCGGGCATCAAGGTCATCGAGCTGGCCGGTATCGGTCCGGGTCCGCATGCGGCACTGCTGCTGGCCGATCTCGGCGCAGACGTGGTGCGGGTGCAGCGACCCAACCTGCTCCCCGGCTTCATGGAACGGCCGCAGTGGCGTGGGCGCACCATTGTCGAGGCAAATCTGAAGGATCCGGCCGATATCGAGAAGGTCCTCGGACTCGTCGAGAAGGCCGATGTGCTGATCGAGGGCTTCCGCCCCGGTGTCACCGAGCGTATGGGCCTCGGGCCGGATGCCGCGCTGGCGCGCAACCCCCGCCTTGTCTACGGCCGGATGACCGGATGGGGACAAGACGGCCCGCTCGCCGACCGCGCGGGCCACGACATCAACTACATCTCGCTGACCGGTGTGCTGAACGCGATCGGCCGCAAGGGTGAGCGTCCGGTGCCGCCGCTGAACATGGTCGGCGACTTCGGCGGCGGCTCGATGTTCCTGGTGTTCGGCATCCTCGCCGCGCTGGTGGAGCGGCAGAGCTCCGGCAAGGGCCAGGTGATCGACGCGGCGATGATCGATGGGGCCCTTGCCCTTTCGCACATGATCTGGGGCATGCGCGGCATGGGCCTGTGGTCCGACGAGCGCGGCACCAACCTGCTCGACACCGGCATGGCCTTCTACGACACCTATGAGACCTCCGACGGCAAGTACATGGCTGTCGGCGCGATCGAGCCGCAGTTCTACGCCGAGCTGCTGAAGGGCCTCGAGATCGATCCCGAGGGCCTGCCGATGCAGATCGACCCCAATGGTCAGGACCAGCTGAAGAAGCTGTTCACCGAGAAGTTCAAGACCAAGACCCGCGACGAGTGGGCGGAGATCTTCGACGGCACCGATGCCTGCACCACCCCCGTCCTCACCTTCACCGAGGCCGAGCAGAACCCGCACATCGTCGCCCGCACCGGCCTGATCGAGCTCGACGGCGTCGTCCAGCACGCACCCGCCCCGCGCTTCTCCCGCACCCCCAGCGCCACCCCCACCCCGCCACCGACGGAGGCGACCCCGTTCGAATCCGTCTGGGCCGACTAGGCATTCACCGCACTACGCGAACGGCACGTTGGCACTCGGCAGCTACCTGCGTGTCCAGTCGGGCTGAACGAAGTCGGCTATTCGAGCTTCGGACGGGTCCCGGCCGAGCAGGACGATCTCGCGGAACTGCCAGAGCATCGCGCCGGTAGGGGCGTGGATCGTCATGTCACTGCCGAGTCGCATCTGCAGCAGGCCTCGGCCTTCGGTGACAGGTGCCGGCGTGTTGTCACGGAGTGCGGACTGCCGCACGGCCTCCCGAGGGTGGACCCATCGCGGTGTGTCGTCGGCGGCCAGTCGAGCGAGATCCACCGGATGGACGGAATGGATCTCGGCTGGGCTCGGCGTCAGATCGGTCGTATCGGCGAGGGCCGCCACGAACGGGGTGATCACGAATCCCGAAGCGGCGGGGAAATCGTCGAGCCTGCCGAGCAGGTCGGCGGGAGTCGCGGTCAGGCCGAGTTCCTCGTGCAGCTCTCGCAATGCGGCCTGCTCGGCGGTTTCGCCGTCGTCCAGTCGGCCGCCGGGCAGCCCCCACTGCCCGGCATTGCGGCCTCGGTAGGCCCGCTTGATGACGATCACCGATGGTCGTCCGCCGGCTTGCTCCACCACGCACAACAACACGGCAGCCCGACGGATGCCTGGGGTATCCGGAACTTCGATGTGCGGAAACTCGCTCAGCCGCACGTTCGCGAGCGCACGAAAGTCATCGACGTTCTCGGGGACACGCGGTCCCGTGGTGGAGCCCATACCCGTCGATACTGCCCCACCCGTCCCGGTGACGGTTCACCTCCCACCCACCTGCCGCCCATCAGTCCAGTCGACGACCCAGAGCGGCCCAGCCGCACGCAAGGATTCCGTCGAACGAGAGGTGACGGGGCGGTTTCTCGGCACATGCCGCACCTCGGCGGGCACCCTGCAGGGCGTCGTCGGGTGTTCGGTTCCGGGCGACCGAGCGCGCCCCTTCCCGGCCTTCCATCCGGCTCGGCGACGCGATCGCTTTCGTCGACCCCGATTCGGCCACACCGCTCGACTGCGGCAACCACGGGCGAAACCTCCCCTCGCGAGCGCCCTTGCACTCTAGGGCTGGACGCGGTTCGGGGCGGGAATGCTTCGGGCCCTATGCAGCCGCGGCGCCGGCCGGGCCGGCGGCATCGGCCACTCCACGGGTGACCAGTTTTGCGATTCGCGCCACGAAAGTGCGTGGGCGGCGGGGCATCAGGTGGGCCGAGGCGAAGTTCCCGGCACCGGGGACGACGTAGCCCTTGTTGCGCTCGAGCGCGCGCAACGCGGAACCCACCACCCCCTCAGCGCTGCCGAACGGTGCACCGATGGCGGCTTTTCGAGTGCCGACCACGTCGAAGAACTCGGTCTCCGTCGGGCCGGGGCAGACAGCGAGGACCTTGATGCCGCGGTCGCGGTATTCGCTCCACAGCGACAAGCTGAAGTTGAGAACGAAGGCCTTGCCCGAGGCGTAGGTGGCGAAGTAGGGCGCGGGTTGGAAGGCGGCGGTCGAGGCGACGTTGACGATTTCGCCGCTACCGCGTTCGAGCATGCCCGGCAGCAGACGGCGGGTGAGGCCGGCCAGCGCTACGACGTTGACCATCAGCTGGTCGTGTTCGCGATCGGCGGCGAGTTCCTCGAAACGGCCCGCGCTGCCGAAGCCCGCGTTGTTGACGAGGGTGTCGATCGAAAGCCGGCGGGCGGCAAGCTCGTTCGCGATGCGAGCGGCGGCGTCGGGCTCGGCGAGGTCCTGGCCGATGACCTCGACTCGGACGCCGTGGCGGTCGCGCAGTTGGGCGGCAAGGGATTCCAGGCGGTCCAGTGAGCGGGCGACCAAGACGAGGTCGTGGCCGCGGGCGGCGAGGGCGGCGGCGAACTCGGCGCCGATGCCGGAGGAGGCGCCGGTGACGAGGGCGGTTTTTCCAGAGCGGGTCATGTCTAACTCCTTCGATCGGATGCAACACAACAGTAGCTGTATTTCCAAAACATGCAACATCGATGTCGCATCTAAATCTGGAACTGAATACCGCATGTACTATGTCCAGCAGATAGCAGCGAAGAGGAGCCCATGCCGTCCACATCCGCACGCCCCTTGCGCGCCGACGCCGAACGCACCGTGCGCGCCATCCTCGACGCGGCCGAGCGGGTACTGAGCGACAACCCGAACGCGACGCTGGAACAGATCGCGGAAGTCGCGGGCGTCGCGCGGACCACCGTGCACCGCCGCTTCGCCAACCGCGAGGATCTGGTGCGCACCATGGCGATCACCGCGTGGCGGCGAATGGACGCGGCGGTCGATGCGGCCCGCCCGCAGACCGCACCGCCGCTCGTCGCGCTACACCAGGCGACGGCCAATGTCATCCAGATCAAATACGGAGCTGCGTACGCCCTCGATCGCATCGACGTGAGCGACCCCGAAGTCGCCCGGATCCAGGCAGACGTCTTCGCGAAATGCGATGCGGCGTTTGCCCGGGCGCAAACCGAAGGCGTCATCGCACCCGACGCCGACCTCACCTGGGTGCGCCGCGTCTATCTGGCACTGATCACCGAAACCGTGCACGGCGCAACCGAATTGGACACGACGACAGACCCGGACACGCTCGCGAGCCGCGTCATAGACACCCTCCTCAGCGGCGTCGGACGCGGGCGGTAATCGACCGACGCACGTATCCGGCCAGTTGGACACTAGTGTGAGGATCGGGTCCCGGCTGATCGGTTGGGTGATGGCCGATACCAGCGATGTAACCGCGACGCGAGAAGCGGCGGCGAGTCCGCAACGCCGCCGATCCGGAACGGGGTTCGCCTCGGGTCCGGCGCGCAGGCTGGGATCGGGTTCCTGACCTCGCGGCACATCCTCCGGCTAAGCCTCCCACTATCGGGGCATCCAGAAGTTTGCTGAGCCGTCGGTGCCAACCGCAGAGTCGGGCAATAGGGAAGGTGTGTCGCTCCCCGAAAATACTTGATGATGAAGGGGTTTCGCGAATGTCCGATAGAGGGAAGTCGATGGGTGCCATGGTGGTGGCCGTCGGCGCTGCAGTGCTACTCGCGGGATGCGACGGCAGTTCCAGCACCAGCCAGCCGACCCCGGGCAACTCGCAGGCGGCGACGACAACCATTGCGGCCGCGACCACATCCGCTGGGGGTGCGACCACATCCGCGGGGGGCGAGGACTCGAACACCGGAGGTGCGAACACAACGGACGCACCAGCGCCCGCCCAGCAGTCCGCGACAGTGGCGCCCGCCGCGCTCTGGGACCCCTGTGGGATATCCGACGCCGATATCACCAAGCAGGGATTGCGCGTCGACAGCAAGGCGGCGCTCACCGGATCCGACAGCTCAGGCGATAAGAGCTGCCGTTGGCAGTCCCTCATGGGCAAGTCCGAAATGACGATCGTGTCGACCCGGAATACGGTCCAGGACTTGATGCAGAGCGGCCGCTATGTGGATTTCAATGCACTGTCGGTCGGCGACCGAGCGGCCCACCAATATCGTGCTGCCCAGGACACGAATAAAATCGGCTGCTACATCGGCATTACGGTGCCGGGCGGCCTCGTCGCATTCGTCACGCGGAATCTACAGCCCGATGCGCCCGAAGAACCATGCGTCGGGGCGCGTCGTATCAGCGGCGCGCTGGTCGGGTATCTCCCCTGAGCGCCTCGCAAGGCAACGATGGTAGCTGGAATACGGTGCGCGACAACGACTGTCAGCTGACCTCGGACGGTGACACCAACCTCATGGGATGGCACAGGTGGTGACAGGTTCCCCCGAAATGCCCGAATTCACTGTGACACAAAGTTTTACAGGACTGTTTCGCGGTGACTATGGGTTGGGAAGTGCCTGTTAGAGGGAAGTTTTCACGTTCAGGGTGCGGTTGGTGCTCGGGTTGGCCGCCGATGATGTTGGTCGGTGTGCTGGAGGGTGCAGTTCGTGGCGACGCGGGTGTTCGCGGACGAGGAGTTGGAGCGCCTGCGGGGCCCCGGAGATCAGCCGCGACGAGCTGATCCGGTTTTCACCCTGGCTCCGGCGGATCTGGCGGTTGTTGATCCAGGGCGGGTGCAGGGTCCGGCGGACCGGTCGGGTTCGGCGATTGCTTTGTGCACCTTGCCGCGGCTGGGGTTCGGGCCGGACAGGGTCGTACCTGCGCCGCCGGTGGTGATAGCGCGGCTGGCCGAGCACTGAAGGTGGACGCGGCACGTGCAGGTGGACGACGATGGGCAGATGTCGCTCAGTACACGCGAGGCCGATCTGTTCGAGAGTTACCGGGGCCGTTTGGAGGCGATTGCCTACCGGCTGCTGGGGTCGGCGAGCGATGCCGAGGACGCGGTGCAGGATGCGTTCCTGCGGTGGCATGCCGTGGACCGGGAGCACATCGAGACACCCGAGGCGTGGCTGACGAAGGTGCTGACCAATATCTGCCTCAATCAGCTCACCTCGGCGCGGGCGCGACGGGAAACCTATGTGGGGCAATGGCTTCCGGAGCCGGTACTGGCCGGTGACCGGATGCTCGGTCCGGCCGACACCGTCGAGCAGCGCGAGTCGGTCTCCATGGCGATGCTCGCGGTCATGGAGCGGCTCACGCCCAATGAACGGGTGGTGTACGTGCTGCGTGAGGCATTCGGCTACTCGCATCGCGAGGTCGCGGAGATCCTCGACCTCACCGAGGTCAATTGCCAGCAGATCTACCGGCGGGCCAGACAGCATGTCAGCACCGAGCGCTCCCGGACCACGGTCGATGCGGAAGCCGCGCGCCGGATCGTCGAGGAATTTCTCGCCGCGGCCCTCAGCGGCGATACCGAGCCACTGATCCGGTTGCTCACCGACGATGCGGTCAGCATCGCCGACGGCGGCGGCAAGGTGCCCGCCCGCAAGACGCCCGTCCTCGGTGCACTCGGCATCGTGCGCTACCTGCGCGAGGTGTTCCGTGGAACCAAGGCCAAGCGCGATCTGGTCGGCGGCGTGCCGTCGCTCTATCTCGTCGAGGTCAATGGCGCTCCGGCCGCACTGGTCGAGGTCGACGGGCGGGTGTACGGCGTCTTCGGCTTCGATACGACCGCCGAGGGCGTCGCGAATATCCACATCCAGCTCAACCCCGACAAGCTGGAACACATCACGCGCCAGTGGAGGGCCGCCGGACCTCAGCGACCCTTCACCGTGGGGTGGTGATTCACCTCACAGTCCATAGCTGTCAGGGTTTGCGGGGCTGTCCGGTTCAGGAGGTGAGTCCAACCCGATAGGAGCAAGCCATGAAGCACCGCATTGTCGTTCTCGGAGCCGGGTACGCCGGAGCCAATGCCGCTGGGCGCCTGGCTCGGCGACTGCACCCCGACGACACCGAGATCGTTGTCGTCAACGCTGATCCCGATTTCGTGGAGCGGGTCCGCTCGCACCAGCTCGCGGCCGGACAGAAACTGGAGCGCCGCAGGCTGATCGACGTCTACGCGGGTACCGGCGTACAGGTGCGAATCGCGCGGGTCACCGCCGTCGACGCCGACCGCAAGACAGTCGCGCTCATCGACGACCAGGGCGTCGACGAGATCGCTTACGACACACTCGTTTACGCCCTCGGCAGCACCTCGGCCGACAATGGCGTCCCCGGCGTCTCCGAGCATGCGTACGCCATCGCGGGCAAGCCGTCCGCGCTGCGGCTGCATGAACGGCTGCAAGAGCTCGACGCGAGCGGCACCGTGTTGGTTGTCGGAGGGGGCCTCACCGGCATCGAAGTGGCCACCGAGATCGCCGAGTCCCGCCCCGATTTGCGCGTATCGATCGCGGCCCGCAACGGTTTCGGTGACTGGCTCAGCACAAAGGCCCAGCAGCACCTGCGCAGTACCTTCAACCGCCTCGACATCGCTGTGCACGAGCACGCTGACATCACGCGCGTCCGAGCCGAGGGTGCGGTCACCGGCGACGGCAGCGTGATCCCTGCCCAGGCGACGGTGTGGACGGCCGGTTTCGCGGTCCACCCCATCGCCGCGGCCACCAGCCTCGAGGTAGATGAGACGGGCCGTATCGTCGTCGACGCCACCATGCGCTCGGTCTCGCATCCCGACGTGTACGCCGTCGGCGACGCCGCACTGGCACAGGGCGCGGGCAACAAACCGCTCCGCATGTCCTGCGCGTCTGGCGTCCCCATGGCCCACCATGCCGCCGACGCCATCGCCGCCCGCCTGACCGGCCGCAAGGTCCCCCAGAAGACCATCGGCTATGCCGTCCAGTGCATCAGCCTCGGCCGCCACGACGCCATCATCCAATTCGTCACCCCCGACGACCAACCCAAGCCCTCCGCTAGCACCGGCAAGACGGCCGCCCGCATCAAGGAGTTCGTCTGCAAGTCCGCAGCATGGAGCATCACCCACCCGACGAATATGCTCCCGACCCGCCGCCGCCACATGATCGTGGCCGCGGAGGCGCTCGCCGTCACCGCGTGACCCCGCACCACCGCGTGGGCCCTGTCGGACGACGACCCGACACGGCCCGCGCCCGGGCGGATCCCGGCCGATCGGGTGCCGGTGATCGCCGCGCATGTGTGCACCTGGTACGCGCCCAGCGCATGGCCGTGCATCCCGAAACCCTTCGGGCCGAACAGGTCTCAGTAGCAGGTCAGCGGCTGGAGCGGGTCGGCCGCGCGCGGGGTCAGCGCTTGATAAGCGGCGGCAATCGACTTGACCGCGAGTCGGAGTTCGGGTTCCGGATGGGTGAACGGCAGGCGCAGGAAACGTTCGAAAGCGCCCTGTACGCCGAATCTCGGTCCGGCGGCGAGCAATACGCCGTGGTTGGGGGCGGTGGCCGCGAGGGCCGTGGAGACCGGGGCCGGAAGTTGAGCCCAGACGGACATACCACCGGCACCGGTGGTGACGCGCCAATCGGGTAGTTCTTCGGTGACCGCCGTCAGCAGAGCGGCACGCTGCGAGAGCAGTTGACCACGGCGGCGGTCGAGGATGGCCTCGGCATGCTCCAGCAGGTAGGTGGTGGCCAGCTGGTCCATCACGGGGGTGCCGAGGTCGACGGTGGAGCGGATGCCGAGCAGCTTGGTGATGAGCGCCTGGTTGGTGCGGATCCAGCCGACGCGCAGGCCGCCCCAGAAGGACTTCGAGGCCGAGCCGATGGTGACGATCTCGGTGCCCTTGGCGAAGGCGGCGACGGGCGGTGGCGGGGTGGCATCGGTCAGGTGCAGGTCCATCATGGACTCGTCGATCACCACGGTCATGCGGGTGTCGCGGGCGATGGCAGCCAGTTCCGCGCGGCCCTCGGCGTCCAGCAGCAGGCCGGTCGGGTTGTTGAAGTCGGGCACCAGGTAGGCCAGCGTTGCCGCGGTTTGCCGTGCGGCACTGCGGATTCCATCGAGATCCCAGCCCGAACCCGGGGTCTCGGGACGCAGGGGCACCGGCACCGGGCGGGCGCCGACATCGCGGATCGCCTCGATGGCGTTCGGATAGGTGGGGTGGTCGATCAACACCCGCGCCGCCGGAGCGGTGAGCACATTGAGCAGCAGCCGCAAGCCGTGCTGGGCGCCGAGGGTGATCAGGATCTGGTCCGCTCCGGTGGGCAGGCCACGCTCGGTGTAGCGACGTGCCACCGCCTCGCGCAGCGCGAGCACGCCGACCGGGTCCATGCCGTGTGTCATGAGGTAGGGCGGAAGGCCCTGCAGCGCTGTCGAATACGCGTCCTGCATTTCCAGCGGCGCGGCCATGGCGGCGTAGGTCATGTCGATGGTCGGCAATTCCGGCTGCGCCATCAGCGCGAGAATGCTGCGCGCAGGCTTGGCGCCGTCGTGCTGGATGGCGGGCGGCAGGGCCACGGTGCTGCGGGAGCCCTGCCGACTGATCAGGTAACCGTGCTCGCGCAACAACGCGTAGGTGGAGGTGATGGTCGTGCGGCTGACGCCGATGGTGGCGGCGAGGTCGCGTTCGCTGGGCAGGGCGACGCCGAGTGGGGCCCTGCCGTCGTGGATGAGCAGCCGGATGCCCTCGGCAAGGGCCAGGTAGGCCGGGCGCGCGGACCTGCGGGACTCACCGGATTCCCCGCCCTCGTCTGCACTGCGCCACTGCCCCAGGTCCCGAGCCAAGCTGGCAGCACCGATCACTCTTGTCGACATAAAGTCCAGTATCAACCAAGTGGATATTTCTTGGCAAGGCCAGTCGGCGCAAGCTGTCCGTTATGACCGCAATCGTGACGGTGCTCGTCCTCGGATTCTGCACATACCTCATCTACCACTACGCGCCGAAGCGGTCGGAGGAGATCTTCCGGATCGACCGGTTCCGCGCACCGGGCCCACTGACCGACTGGCCTTCGTCGTACTACGAAGACCAGCGCCGATACTCGGATCTCGCCGCGATCTACGGACGCAGCGACATGCCGGATCCCGACCTGGGGAGCGCGGCGCGACCGGCCGTCGCCGCGCAGCGCGCGGAATCCGGACCGATCGCCACACGCAAACCAGTCCAGTTATGCAAAACTGGACTTGTCCGTAAAAATCTGTCGGCTGCGGGAGGCACACTGACGGTATGAGTGAATCCGCTCGCGCGTCCACCGGGGCGGCGCTCTTCGACACCGCGATCGGGATCTGCGCGATCGCCTGGAACGAGGGCGCCGTCATTCGCTTCCAGCTGCCCGAGTCCAGCCCCGCGGCCACCCGGGCACGGATCACCCGCCGCCGCAGCGGCAGTGCCGACAGCACCGAAATTCCCGAGCAGACGCCGACCGGTCCGATCGCCGAAGCGATCGCAGGCATCCGCGCCCACCTCGACGGCAGCCTCGACGACCTGCGCTGGATTCCCTTGGACACCAGCACGATTCCCAGCTTCCACCGCGCCGTGTACGAGGTGGCCCGAGCCATCGACCCGGGCCACACGCTCACCTATGGGCAGGTCGCCGACCGCATCAATGCTCCCGGCGCGGCCCAGGCCGTCGGACAAGCGTTGGGCCGCAACCCGATTCCCCTCATTATCCCGTGCCACCGGGTACTGGCCGCCGACAACGCCCTGACCGGTTTCTCGGCCCCGGGCGGCATCACCACCAAACAGCATCTCCTGGAGATCGAACGCACCCCCGGCTTCGGCGAGCCGACACTGTTTTGAATCGCACCGATTAGTTCGTCCGGCCCGCGCCGTCTTATCTCTTGAAGCAACGCACGCGCTATCAGGAGAAGAACGACCATGGAGACTGTCACCTCGGCCGACGGCACCGTCATCGCATTCGACCGGCACGTCGGAGGCGACGCCGGCACAGTGATTCTGATCGGGGGCGCATTCAGCTTCCGCAAGTTCCCCAAGATGGTCGAGATTTCCGAGACCCTCGCCAAGCAGTATGGTTTGACGGTCGTCAACTACGACCGCCGAGGCCGTGGCGACAGCACCGATACGCCGGGCGAGTACAACGTCGATAACGAAATCGACGATATCGCCGCGCTGATCGAGGCGGTCGGCGGGTCGGCCGCCCTGTTCGGCTGGTCATCGGGTGCCATGCTCGCGCTGCGAGCCGCGGAATCCGGCCGGGTGCCTGGCATCTCGCGCATCGTCGCGTTCGAGCCACCGTTCGTCGTCGATCGTGAAAACCACGTACCGCCCGCAGATTTGACCACCGAACTGCATGCGCTGATTGCCGCGGATCGCCGCGCGGAGACTGTGCGGTTCTATATGAACAAGGCCATGGGTATGCCGCGCGCCATGGTGGCGGTCATGCGATTCACCCCGTACTGGAAGGGCCTGCTGGCCACCGCGTACTCGATTGCGCACGACTGGGCGGTGGTGGAACCGTTCATGCGCGGCGAGGCCCTGCGCACCGAGGACTGGTCACATGTCACCGTGCCGACGCAGGTGATCTCCGGTACCAAGAGCATCCCGCTGCTCCGCAAGGGCGCCAAGGCCATTGCCGCCGTGCTGCCCGATGCCGAGCACAAGGAGCTCGCGAAACTCAGCCATAACCCGTCGATCGAGATCCTGGCCCCCGCCGCCGCCGAATTCCTCACCCGGGCCGGATCCGACGCTTGATCGGCGCGGCCTGCGGCGACGATCCAACCGCCGCAGGCCTGTTGCGATCAGACGGCCGGCACCGGTCGGCGATCGCGGTGCACCATGTACACCGCGATCACCAACCCCGCGAAGGTCAGCAGCGCGCCGACGAGATAGATCGACCGCAGGCCCAAGGCACTGTCGCCGACCTGCCCGCCGAGCCACCCCGCGAACGCGGCGGCCAGCTGAAATCCGGAGGCGTTCACCGCAATGGCCAATGTCGGTGCGGCACTGGCGGTTGCCATCACCCGAGTCTGCATCCCGGGAATGATCGCGAATCCGAACACGCCGATCACGAAGGTCGATGCGGCCACCGACGTCGCATCCGTGCCGACCGCCCACATCACCGTCAGCGCGGCGGCAAGGCAGCCGAGCAACCCGGCCACCGAGGGCAGCAGGGATTTGTCCGCCATCCAGCCACCGAGAAAGTTTCCGATGACCGCGCCGACGCCGTACACCAGCAGCAGGATGGGCACCGCGCCGTCGGCGAATCCGGCGACGTCGGTGAGCAAAGGCGCGATGTAGCTGAAGACCATGACCAGCCCGACATTGCCGACGGCCGTCAGCGCGATCGCCATCTGGACATCACGGTTGGCGAAGACCCGCAGTTCCGGCAGCACCGGCCCGGTCGCGTGCACCGGCGGCACCGGAACGAACCGCAGCACCATCAGCACTGCGCCGGCCGCGAAGACCCCCACCGTCGCGAATGTTGCTCGCCAGCCGAAGCTTTGGCCGATGAGTGTACCGATCGGGGTGCCGAGAATGATGCCCAGATTCATGCCGAGTGCCACTTTCGCCACCGCGGCGGACTGTCGATCCGGCGGTGCGGTCGACACGGCGGTCGCGATCGCGACGGCGAAAAATGTAGCCACGACGAGTCCCGCGGCGCCTCGCGTGATCAGCAGCATCGCGTAGTTCGGAGCGACCGCCGACCCGAGATTCGCCAGTACTGCCACCGCGACGAGACCGATGATCAGCGGTTTACGAGCCAGTCGCGCGGTCGCAATGGTGATGACCGGCCCGCCGACGATCATGCCGACGGCATAGGCGGCGACCAGCAGACCGGCCGCGGAAACGGACACCGACAGATCGGCGGCGACGTCCGGGAGAATGCCCGCGATCACGAATTCGCCTGTGGTGAGGCTGAAGACGACGAGCATGAGCGAAAGCAGCGAAAGTGGCATCCACGTCCTCCACGATAGTTCTAACTGTAATGATTTGAATTAGAACTATCACAGTTCGAATCATCAGCGCTAGACTCGAGCCATGGCAAGACGGCCGGACACGTCCGCGGACAGCAAGATCGACCGGGATATGTGCAGGCTGGTGCACCAGTTCGCGCACCAGCTCGACACCAACGCGCGTCGCGTTGCCGACGAACTCGGCCTGACGCCGACTCAGGTCGTCATGCTGCGTGAGCTCTCCGAACCGATCACCGCACGAGAACTCGCGGCCCGCATCTTCTGCGAACCGTCCAACGCGACATTCGTCCTCGATCGACTCGAACAGCAGGGCCTGATCGAACGGCACCCGCACCCGACCGACCGCAGGGCGAAACAGATTGTGCTCACCAAGACCGGTCACGACCGCCGCGCCGAGGTACTGGTCGGCCTGCATACCGACTCACCGCTGTCGCCGCTGACGACAGTCGAACAGGAAACCCTGCGCGATCTACTACAACGGCTGGTCGCGCCGGAGTAGCAGCGGCGTGATGGCGAGGGTGGATGGTCGCGCCGAAACCGGCGCCGCAGGTCCACCGAGGATGGCGCCGACCAGGATTCGGGTCAGGCAGTACAGCCTCTGCACGTGCGCACGCACCATAGCCGTAGCCCGGATGTCGTCAGACCGGACGAAACCGGCTCGACGCTAATGAAGTGACCGCCTCCTCCGTTCCGCGAAAGCGACCATCGCCGGTCGGTGGAGTATGCCGCGTCATCCGGAGCCCGAGTCGCCTCGCATCAGCGCGCCCAGCGACTCCCGGTCGGTGACATCCATTTTGATGCAGGCGCGATAGAGATGGCCTTCGACGGTGCGCACCGAGACGGTGAGGCGGTCGGCGATTTGCCGGTTGGACAGGCCCGCCGCAACGAGATTCGCGATTTCGCGTTCCCGAGAGGTGAGTGGCAGCGGCTGGGCAGCCTGACGCAGCGCCGGGGTGCTCGCCCCACCGCAGGCGGCGGACAGTCGGTTTGCCGCCGCGGCGGACTCCAGCAGACGGCGGCGATCGCCGCCACGTTCGTGCGCGGAAGCGGCTTGGGCGGCAGCGTCCGCGGCCGAGAGCAGCGCGCCGATCTGCTCGAATTCGGCCGACGCCGCATCGAGCCCCGGCCCGTCGTGGGCGGCGAGCGCGACCGCGTGCTTGGCCTGTGCCTGCACCAGCCTGCCGTCGATTTTGGCTGCCAGATCGGCGAGTCTGCCCGCGACCGAATGATCGCCGAACCTGGCAGCCACGTGCAGCGCCATCGCCTCGATGGCGTGCTGATGCGACCGGGCGGCGGCGTCGGCCGCGCCCATCGCCGATCGGATGGCCGGGGTGACAGTGCCTTCGGCGGCGGCCATGCAGGCCTTGGCGATCTCCAGCTGCGGGTCGTACACCGCGCTGTGTCTGCCACTGCGCGCGGTGACCTCCGCAATGGTCTCGGCCGCCTCGGTGGTGCGACCGAGCGCCGAATATGCCTCCGCCAAGCGGATTCTCGCGGGGATCATCCAGGCCGCCGCGCCCTCCATCGAGAGGGCAGCCACCGCCTGTTCGAGATGCTCGATGCCGTCGAGGAATTGACCTTTGGCCACGTCGACGGTGCCCTGCAGAATCTTCGACATGCCCCACGCCAGATACTGGCCCGGCGCGGAATAGCCGAAATATGCCGCGGCGCAACGCCGCGCTGCTTCCAGGTCGCCGGTCAAGGTCAGCGCGAGCACCTCGGCGTGTGTCGAAATGAACCGGTTGAGCCCATCGATGTGGGATTCCACCTGGTGCCCGCGTGTCGCGTACTGCCGGGCGGCCTCACCTTTGCCCATCAGTGCCAGGGCAAGTCCACCGCCGAACGACGCCCACCACACCGCCCACGGCGGCGATCCTGCGGCCGACATCACGGATTCGGCATCGGTGAACGCATCGTCGAGCCGGTTCTCATTGACCGCGCACGCCGAGGCGAGTCCGGTGAGCGTAGCCACGATTTTCGGATGCTTCGCCCTGGCCCGGATCGACGCGAGCACCTCGTCGGCGCGATCGGCATCACCAACGGCCCACAACAGATTCGAGACCCGAGTGCTGCCCCAACGCGCCAGCTGCACTTCGTTCAGCTGATCGGGATCGAACGTGGCGAGGGTACGTTCGGCCTCGATGCGGTGACCCTGCCAGAGCAGCGCCCGCGCGAGCAGATCCGCCGCCTCGACACCGCCCTGGCGTTCCACCGCCGCCCTGGCGAAACGCTCACCGAGCGGCAGGTTCGCCAGCCCGATCGCATCTGCCGCCGCGGCCTCGAACAGCTCGAGGTCGGCGGATTTATCGCTGTCCAAGGCCAATTCGGCCAGCCGGATGCGGTCGGCGGCGGAATTGATGCGCCGCTCCTTGAGCGAGGAGTACAGCCGTCCACGCAGCCTGCGGGCCGAGGCGATGCCGAGCCTGCGCCGGATCACCTCACCGAACAGCGGGTGGTTGTAGCGCACGATCAGTCGGTGCGAGTTCGCGACAACCCTGATCACACCACGGTTTTCGGCAGCCTCGACGGCTTCCTCACCGGCCAGCTCGGCAAGCACGTCGAGGTCGATCGGCTCACAGAAGGTGAGCAACTCGAGCACCCGCAGCACCGGCTCCGGCAGTTGCTCGACCCGATCCTCCAGCAGCGCGGCCAATTCCGAGGTGACCGCGGCTCGGCCGCGCAGCTGCCACACGCCGTTGACCTGACGCAGCGTGCCCGCCTCGATCGCGCCCTCCACCAAATGCCTGAGAAACAGGGCATTTCCACCGGAGGACTCCCACATGAGGTTGGCGGTGAAGCCCTCCAACTGCCCACCGAGCATGGACTCGACCAGGTCGACGCTCTGGCGCTGGGTGAACGGGCTCAGGTCGATGCGCAGCAGATGGCCGTCTTTCCACAGCGAGGTGACCGCGTCGGGAACCGGCACCCCGCTGCGGACCGTCGCCACGATATAAGCGGCCTTATCGATGGCAAGCTGCAGCAGCAGCGTGGCCGACAGTTGGTCGAGCAGGTGTGCGTCGTCGACGCCGATGATCGTGTGCCCGTCCGCGAGCAGCGCTTCCCGCGCCGCGGACATGAACGTCACCGGATCACGGGCTGTATAGACCCCGACCATGTGCGCGAAGACGCCCAGCGGGATGCTCCGCGCCGATTCGGTGCCCGCCACCCATCGAATATTGCCGCCGATGGCGGCCGTCGCCTGTCTCGCCAGCGTCGTCTTGCCCACCCCGGCGTCGCCGGTGAGCACCGTGCCGACATAGTCGGTACCACTGAGCGCTGCGCGGATCGCCTCGAACTCGGTCTCGCGCTCGATCATCGGCCAATTCCGAGCCATGCTCTAACTGTAGTTCTTCACCGATCATGATCGAAGCCAACGAACGATGAACTGCCACAGCAATTCAGACGGTTTCTGTCCCTAGTCGGCGCGGGCGGACAAAGTCAGCCCACACCGCGCCGAACCGATTACAGACCGGTCAGCCGCTCAGGCCAACACGTCGTGGCGGACAATGGTCTGATCACGACCCGGGCCGACACCGATGCACGAAATACGTGCACCGGAGAGTTCCTCCAACCGCAGCACGTATGCCTGCGCGTTGGCGGGCAGCTCCTCGAACGTCTCGGCCTGCGAAATATCTTCCCACCAGCCGGGCATTTCTTCGTAAATCGGCTTGGCGTGATGGAATTCGGTCTGCGTGGTCGGCATCTGCTCGACCCGCTCGCCGTCGATCTCATAGGCGACGCAGATCGGCACGGTCTCCAGGCTGGAGAGCACATCGAGCTTGGTGAGGAAGAAGTCGGTGACGCCGTTGACCCGGGTCGCGTAGCGGGCGATGACCGCATCGAACCAGCCGCAACGGCGGGCCCGGCCGGTGGTCACGCCGACCTCGCCGCCCTGCTTGGCCAGGAACTCACCGTAGTTGTCGAACAGCTCGGTCGGGAACGGGCCCGAGCCGACGCGGGTGGTGTAGCACTTGAGGATGCCGAGCACCGTGTTGATCTTGTTGGGCCCGACGCCCGCGCCGACGGCAGCGCCGCCCGAGGTCGGGTTGGACGAGGTCACGTACGGGTAAGTGCCGTGGTCGACATCGAGCAAGGTGCCCTGCGAACCCTCGAGCAGCACGGTCTCACCCCGTTCCAGGGCTAGATTCAGCTGCAGTCGGGTGTCGGCGATGCGGTGGGAGAAGCTCTCCGCCTGCTCCAGCACCTCGTCGACAACCTGCTGCGGATCGAGCGCGCGACGGTTGTAGATCTTCACCAGAACCTGGTTCTTGAACTCCAGCGCCGCTTCGACCTTCTGGGTGAGGATCTTCTCGTCGAGTACGTCGGCAACCCGGACGCCGACCCTGGCAACCTTGTCCTGATAGCACGGGCCGATGCCGCGACCGGTAGTGCCGATCTTCTTGTTGCCGAGGAAGCGCTCGGTGACCTTATCGATGGCCACGTGGTACGGCATGATCAGGTGCGCGTCGGCCGAGAGCAGCAGACCCGAGGTGTCGACGCCGCGCTCCTCCAGTCCGGCCAGCTCCGCGAGCAGCACGCCGGGATCGACGACGACGCCGTTGCCGATGACATTGGTCACGCCGGGGGTGAGGATGCCGGAGGGAATCAGGTGCAGCGCGAACTTGTCGCCGTTGGGCAACACCACGGTATGGCCGGCGTTATTGCCGCCCTGGTACCGGACCACCCATTGCAACCTGCCACCGAGCAGATCGGTTGCTTTGCCCTTACCCTCGTCGCCCCATTGGGCGCCGATCAGGACGATTGCCGGCATTGTCTCGTCTCCTACGGTTCGACGCGCAACACCCCGGGGGATGGCAGCCGACGAAGTCGGCGGGGCGGGAAAAGCCCAGTGTTGCAGCTACCTGCCGTATTGAGGCGGTGGCCGGAAGCACAGTCTAGCCGAAGCACCGACGGCGGCAGCGAACCGGTTCAGCCCGTAGGCTTGGCGACCGTGTCTCCAAAGCCGTACGCGGCTAGGGTGACACCCGAAGCGGACCAAAAGCAGGGGGTTCGCGGAAACCGACGGTCGTCGGCCGGACCAGGAGGGTGTACCGCAGTTTGAGTACCCACGTTCTCCGTTGCGACGGCGCACCGGTACCCATCGCTCTCGCGTCGTTACCGAACTCCCAGACCTCTGCCATTCCGGATACCGGCCACATCGATGGGCTGCTGCCCGTGCTCGCCGCCGACAGCCTGCCCCGGCTGATCGTGCTCGGCGCCGATGCCGCACTCGCCGCAGTATTGACCCACTTGATGCGGACCGAACGGTTGCACGTGGAGATCGGTTACGTGCCGGTCGACAAGACCTACGGCTCCCGCGCCTACCAGACCGGCACCGGCAATGCGGCGGCCAAGCGGGCACTGGCGGGCAGGGCCAAGGAAACGCCGCTGATCCGCGACGACACCGGCACCGTGCTGGTCGGTCGCGCGACGATCACCGGCCCCGGCGGCGACAAGCTGGAGGGCGAGGCCTACGTGGACGACACCTTGCTGTTCTCCGGCACAGTGAAGGCCATGCACATTTCGCCGACGCTGGAGATGCCCGGCGTTCGTGCTGCCGCCCGGAAGGGCATACGCAAGCGCCGCTGGGTGGCGGGCCGTGCCGCACAGCTCGGCACCCCCGGTGCGGTGGTGACCCGTGACGGCATCGCCAACGACCGCGTCGTACCGCGCTCGACGTTCTATCGACATCACGAACCCTGGCTATTGGTCCGATGAACCGTTCGTTCCCCAAGGGTCGGCGCTCCGGTCTCGGCGCAGTCCGGCCGAGCCCTATCTTCCTGCTCGTCATCGCGATCACCGTGGCAGGCGGCGTCTTGGCCTGGGGCGCCGAACTCGATTCGACGCGGGCGAAGTTCGGCGTGTTCGTGTTGGTGCTGTTCGGCTGGATCATCACCGTCTGCCTGCACGAGTTCGCACACGCCTTCACGGCATGGCGGGCGGGCGACAACGAGGTCGAGCTGCGCGGCTACCTCACGCTGAATCCACTCAAATACAGCCACCCACTGCTGTCGATCGTGCTGCCGATGGTGTTCATCGCACTCGGCGGCATCGGCCTGCCCGGTGGCGCGGTCTACGTGCGAGCAGCCGACTTCAGCCCGCGCACCCAGCGACTCATCAGCGGCGCAGGGCCTGCGACGAACGCGTTCTGCGCGGTCGTGCTGCTGGTGATCGTGCGCCTGCTCGGCAGCGCGCAGTCCCATCCCGCGTTCTGGTACGGGCTCAGCTTCCTGGCGTTCCTGCAAGTCACCGCAGCGCTTTTGAACATCCTGCCGATCCCGGGAACCGACGGCTACGGGATTCTCGAGCCGTCGCTGAGCTATCAGACCCGGCGTTCGCTCGACCAGTTCAAGCCGTTCGGCATGCTGATCCTGTTCGCGCTGCTTTTCACGCCTGAAATCAACAGGGTGTTCTTCGACGCGGTCTATGCCTTGTACGAATTATCCGGCGTCCCATCCGACTGGTCGCGTTTCGGCAGTTTCCTGACTCGCTTCTGGACCTGACGCTCGGGGCCGAGCATGCGCCCCGCGATCGACCGCGCAGATCGCCCGGTCCGAATGCCAGGACCGGGCGACCGATCTCCGCCGACCGCGGTGCGCCCGGCCCGGCCGGCCACCACACCGAATGGCCGGTTGAGCGTGCACAGTCGTGCGAAGTGGTGCACCGCAACACCCCTCGTACTGCGGTTACCACTACACGCTATGACCTGCAGCGCGCGGGAACACGAGTAGCGGACTACTCCAAGATCAGCATTCGGACACCAGGCGGGTGGTGCGGCACGCTCGCAGATCGATCGAATGTCCGAAATCCGCTGAGTAGTCCGGTCATTCCGCCGGCGGCACGTGCGGATGCGGCACCGTCGGCGGCAGCAGCGCCATGGCGGAAATACGCTGCATGCCGCACACCTGCATGAGGTCGACCACCATCGAACGCACCTGCGCGAACACCACGTGTGCCGAAAGCCCAGCGCCCACAACGAGTTCCGGCCGCGCACTCTTGGCGACCGAGCGCAGCACCCGCGCCGCCTCGGCCTGGTCGGGCTGATCGCCCGGGTCGGCGAGCATCATCCGACGCACCACATCGACGGCCTGTGCGAGTCGCTCGACCAGGTCGATCAGCCGCGGGTCGAGGATTTCGTCGTCCTGCACCAGCGTGAGCGAACGGCGCAGCAGCACCCTGGTGTTGCGGATCGCGTTGTCCAGCGGGTCAGCGGTGGCCCGGATGCGTTCCAGACGCGTGCGCGAATTCCAGTACAGCGGCGAGATCCTGCTGATCTCCCTGCCGCCCTCCAGGGTTGAGCGCAAACCATCGATCTGCGGCTGCGTCGCGCGGGCCGAGTCCAGTACTGCGCGAATCTTGTCCGGGTCCTGCTCGAGCAGACCGTCCGCGCATTCGGTGAGCGATTTGCCCATCACCGCAAGAACTTCCGCGGCCTGCTCGCGGGCCCTGCGCACCGGATGCAAAGGAATCGACGCAACGACGACCACACCCACCAGCCCGCCGACCAACGCGTCGATCATGCGCGAGAAACCACCGCCCGCCGAAGGCGGCAACAACGTCGCGACCAGCACAGCGGAGCTGGCGGCCTGCATGGAGATGATCGAGCCACCGTCGAGGAACACCGTCGCCGCCATCGCGACGGCCACCACCAGAGCGATCTGCCAGACCCCGGTGCCCGCGCGGGTGATGAACAGATCGCCGATGCCGATGCCGACCGCGACGCCGACCACCAGCTCCACCGACCGGCGCAGCCGGGCGCCGAAGGAGATGCCGATCGACACCACGGCCGCGGTCGGTGCGAAGAACGGAATTTTATGGCCGATGACGTTGTGCGCGATAAACCAGGCAAGCGCGGCGCCGACAGCACACTGGACGATCGGCAGCGCGGACAGTCGCAGCCGCCGCCAGGAGCTGTGCAGCCGGTCCATACTGCTCATCCGCGCAACGTCCACGCGGGAGTTCAGGTCGAACAACTACGACTCAGTCCAGGCCGAGCTCGGACGCAGCACGCGGGTCACAGTCCTCCAGCAGATCCAGGCAGCGAGCGTATTCCTCGGTCTCGCCGATCGCACGCGCCGCCTTGGCCAGCGCGCCGACGCACCGCAGGAAGCCCTGGTTGGGTTCGTGGCTCCACGGCACCGGCCCGAAACCCTTCCACCCGTTGCGGCGCAACAGGTCGAGGCCGCGGTGGTAGCCGGTGCGGGCGAAGGCGTACGCGGCGACGATGTCGTGATTGACCACCGCCGCGGCGTCGTCGCTGCCACCCCGGGCCAGCGCGGCCTCCGCGAGGTGGGCCCACGCGATCGAGGCCGCGGGATGGGCGGCCGCGACCTGTACGGGGTCGACCTTGTCGAGCAAGGCCTCCTCCGCTTCGGAGTTTTCGGGCAGGAGTACCGGTTGCGGTCCGAGCAGGTCACCGAACGAGGTCATGTGGATCATTGTGCACCCGGTGGGGCGAAGTGTGGCGACAGGGGAATCACCAGTGACGGGCAGAAGCCGCGACGGACCAGTAAAGACGGACTACCCCTGGGTGCGCCCATTAGGCTGACCGTCGAGTTCAACAGTTCCGCGTGAGCGAGGGGTATCAGTTGTCCGACCCGAACGACAAGAAGAACCCGGCACAAGGTAGCGCCGGTGCCGCCGACCAGGCCGCGGACGCCGCGCGCCCGGACGCGCCCGCGGAACGGACATCCGCCTCGGATACCGCCCAGAGCGGCACAGCCGCCGCACCGACCAAGCCCCTGTCCACCAAGGCTGCCGAGAAGCAGTCGGGAACCTCGGCTCGAACGGATACCTCCGGTGCGTCGGGCAAGTCCGGCACGTCCGAAGGATCCGATGGCGTGCAGGACGCCGTCGCCGCCACGACATCGGCCGCCACGGCAACGTCTGCGCCGCCCGTTGGGACACCGGCCACCCCAACCCCCGCGACACCGTCTGTGCCGTCCACCGGAACGCAATCCGCACCAACTGTTGAGACACCGTCCGTGCCGTCCGCTGCGAAACCGGCCACACCAACCCCCGCACCGGCCGCTGCAACGTCCGACCGACCTGACGCTCCGACGCCGGGCGGGCCCGGCAAGCCTGCCGACCCAACTCCGGAAACCACACCCATCCCGTCTGCTTCCAGCAAGTCTGCGGACGCGAACCCGAAATCCGAGCCGGAAACGACACCGATCAAGTCGGGCGAATCGGCGTCGGGCCAGGCGGCGGGCGAATCCGCATCGGGAAAGACCGCGGACGAATCCACTTCCGGCAAAGCCGCGAGCGAACCCGCGACCAGCACTGCGTCTTCTGGTGCAGCGTCGGGCACAGCGGCATCGGGCGCACCCGACGCGGAGACGGTTCCCGGCCGTCCGATCCAATCTGTGTCCGCTACCGCAGGCACGAACACCGCAGAGTCCGCCGAAGCCGACGGCCCCGCCACAGCAGGCGCCGCGAAGTCCACCTCCGAGGTCGCAGGCGGTGGCAGTGACGACCGAACCACCGTTATCCGAGGCGACAGCTCGGCGAGCCGGACGCCGGCCGACGCCGCCCCCGCTCGAGCCGCAGGCCCCGATACGGAAACCGCGGTGATCAAGCGTGACACCTCGGCGAGTCGATCAGGACCCGATGCCGCGACAACCGATGAGGCACAACGCGCGGCCGCTGCGGCAGAACTGGCCGATTCCAGCGCGGCGACCGTTGTGATGCGCAGGGCGACCCCCGCAAACAAGCCCACTGACGGCGACGCGTCCTCCGACGCACCCGCGGATATCGCGGCCGCCGATGCCAAGACCGTCTCCTTGCCGACGGCAACCCCGGTAGCCGACAAATCAGCGACCGACAAACCACAGGACGCCGGTCCCGACGAGCCGAATATCGCGGGCGCCGACGCGCAGACCGTCGCGATGCGGGTCGTCCCCAACCCGGCCGACGATGCCAAGACCACGGCGATACCGATCCAGAAGCGCGCCGACAGCGACGCGACCCAGCGGATGCAGACTCCCGGAGCCGGTAGGAAACCCGGCACCGACCGCGTCGCGTCGCCATCTGGCCGTCCGGCCCCGATCACCCGGCCGCCGAGCACGCCTCGGCCCGCGTCCGGCCCGAAACAACCTGCAGCGCAAGGTTCTTCGGCACCACCGCAGAACGCACCCGGCACGCCGCCGACCGAGCAGACCCACCCTTCGCCACCGCGTCCGATCGCCACCCCTCGACAGGTCAACTCGGCGCCGTCACCGGCGGATATGCAGGTGACCCGCCCGGGGCAGTCGCTGTCCGGCCCGCCCGCGGCCCCGCGCCCGCCGCAACCGCGCCAGATCGCCTCGCCGCAGCGCATCGCGCCACCCGCTCAGCCGCAGCAGGCCCCGGCTGCCGCCGAGCCCGTAGCGCCGGCCGGACGCTCGAAGCGTTGGCCCACCTCGGTGCTTGCCGCGGCGGCACTCGTCGTCGTGGCGCTCATCACGTTGGCAGTGGTGCTCATCAGCAATTCCCGCAACAACACTCCAGAGGCCAAGGTCCGCACCGCCATCTCCGATTACACCCAGGCCTTGAAGACCGGCGACCTGACAACGCTGCAGGACACCACATGCGGTCCGCTGCACGATTTCTACAAGAACATCCCGACCGATCAATTCGAGGGTGTGCACCAATTGTCGGTGGAGCGCAAGAACATTCCGGTGGTGGACAGCGTCGACGCGATCCGGATCACCGACAACACCGCGATCGCGCAGGCCACCGTCTATACCGAGGCGGATCGCGCCAAGCGGTCGGCGCGGACCTTCGATCTGGAACGCACCGACAATGGCTGGAAGGTCTGCGATCCACCGACCGCGACGCCATAGCAGGGCCGAGCCAAGGCGGTGCCGGACGTCACATTGACCTGGTCAAGGGACCGGTTGACCAGTAGCATGGCCCGGATCATGGGCACGGAACAGACAATCGCACACCCGGAATCGGATGTTGTGGCGCAGACACCGACGCAGGCTGGACGACGATTCCGCAGCCGCGACCATTACGTAGTAGGCCGAGAGAAGGTCCGCGAGTTCGCGCGCGCCGTCCAGGCCCAGCACGGCGCGCACCTGCGGGAGCCCGATGCGCGCAAGCTGGGCTATGACGGCATCATCGCGCCGCCGACCTTCTCCTCGGTCATCGGCATCACCGCGACACGGGCGCTGCTCGATTCGGTACTCACCGAGTACGACCTCTCCCAGATCCTGCAGACCGACCAGGTCTTCGAGATCGTGCGGCCGATCCTCGCGGGCGACCGGCTCACCACCGAGATCGTGATCGAATCGATCCGGCAGTTCGGTGACAACGATTTCATCCTGGTCGGCTTCGCGCTGACCGACCAGCACGGCGCGGTCGTGCAGACCGGATCGACCACGATCGTCGCGCGCCGCGGCGTCGAGGTCGACGCGAATATCGCCGAGACGGTGGAGAGCATCGTGATGCACGCCGTCCCGCTGACCACCCCCGCGGCGGCCAAGAGCTCACTCATCTCCCTCGACACCGACGACGCCGAGCCTGCGCGCCTCTCGCCGCCGAGCGCGCTCGTGCTCAGCCTGCCCGACTTCGACCAGCTGTCGGTCGGCGATCAGCTCCCGGCCGGTAGCGCCGAGGTGACTCGTGGCGACCTGGCCAACTATGCGGGCGTCTCGGGTGATCCCAACCCGATCCACTTCAGCGAGCAGGCCGCAACGCTGGCCGGGCTGCCCACCGTGGTGGCGCACGGGATGCTCACCATGGGTCTTGCCTCCGGCTACCTGACCTCGTGGGTCGGTGATCCGACCGCGATCGAGAAGTTCAGCGTGCGGTTCTCCGGGTTCGTTCCGGTGAAGAGCGATGCGCCGAGCACGATCGAATTCACCGGCAAGATCAAGTCCTTGAATCCGGCGCGGCGGACCGCGACGGTCGTGATGGCGGGCACTTCGGAGGGGCGCAAGCTCTTCGGGCGCGCCATTGCCGAGATCCGATTCGCCTGAGAAGCAGCACTGTTCGCGCGAATCACTCCACCGTGGCGTGCATCAGATAGACGTTGTAGTCACTCCAGGTCGAAACATTGAGGTACAGGTCCGAACCCGAGGACCACGGGTGGATGAAGCCGCCGTAGAGCTCCGGGTAGGCCCGCGCCGTCACCGTCGGCGTGCTCTCGGACCACTCCCCCTGCGGTGAATCCGATTCGCGGATAACAACGGCCGCCTTCGCCGTCTCGAGATAGCTCATCTGCCAGATATTTCGTGCCGCGTCGAAGCGGACCGACAACTCACCGGCCGGCGCATCGACAATCGGAGTGGCGGCGGCGAATCCGCCGACCGGTGTCCACTGTCCGTCACGCCAATACTGATACGCGGTGGTGTTGAGGATCTGGTCCTTCGGCACCCTGGCCAGGCCGACCGCGCCGAGGCGGGTGTTGGGCGTGCCGAACACGTAGACGTGGTCGCCGTTCGGCACCATCGCACTGACCTGGAAGTTCGCGAGGCCGAAGATGTTGTCCCAGCGCGCGTACGGGTCCTTGGTCCAGGTTTGGCCGTGATCGTCGGAGTAGGCGATGCCGCCGTAGTTGGTGAAGAAGGTGCCCGGGATGCTGTTCCAGGTGCGAATTGCCATGTAGCTCAGGTACTGCCGGTCACCGATGGCGAATCCGGAGGTCGGAATCGTGGTCACCTCGACATTGTCGAGCTTGCGACTGGACAGCACTTCGGCTGCGTGGCAACGATCGTCGGTCACCATCCGGTCGTAGGTCATGCCGTCGGAGAGATCCCGATCGGTGCTGAAGGCCAGCACATTGCTGCGCCAGTCCGTGCCCATCCCGCCGGGCGGGTGGAACCCGCGCCCGACCGTGTCACCGAAGGCGGTCGCGATCTCCCCCGGTGCGCTCTCCCACATGATGCCGAGGTCGGTCCCGTCCACCTGCCACCGCTTGTCGGTGCGGTTGACCGAGTTCGCACCGGTCTGCTTGGCCACCTCGCGCACCGCACCGACTCGCGGCGCACGCCGCTGCGGTGTTTGCGCGGCGGGTTCGGTCGGCGGATCGACCCGAGCGGGCCGCGGCTGCACGGACCCCGGTTGCGGTCCTGGTCCGGGAACCGCGAAGTGGAAAGGCTTGAGGCTCAACAGAACTTCCGGAATCCCGAGCCGACTGGCCAGACCGGGTGGCGGCACCGGCCCGTCGGTGAGATCCGGACACGGGTTGGTGCACGGATCGGCGGGCAGTTCCATTACGACCCGCTTGGGCGCAGGCTCCGGCAGCTGCGGCGGAAGCACAGTGACCACCGGATACGGAATCGGCACCTCGATCGTCTTCGGCACCAGCGGCTCATGGGTGGCCATCGGACCGCCCACGCACGGCCCGACTCCCACCGCATTCGCCTCGGGCACCGCCACAGCAGCCCGCTCAACGCACACCAACACCCCCGCCCCCACCACGACAGCACCGAGTACAGCTACCAGTCGCCCAGCCATAGCCACCCCTCGACATCCCTCGGAGTACCCGCCACCAGCGAACGACCATACCCGGCACACCCGATCGGACATGCGCGACTTTCCGATCACCGAAGGTATTTACCCCAGGCAGCGCAGTTACCGATCCAGTACGGGACACGCGATGGGGAGTCCCGGCCGGATCGGCGACCGGGACTCACCCGATGTGGACGATGCTCTTGCCTCGGGTCGCTCCGCCTGCCAGGTGGGCGATCGCGGTCTCGACGTCGGCGAGGGCGTATTCGGCGGTGATGTCGATGCGCACCGACCCGTCGGCGACCAGGGTCATGGCGCGGGCGGCGCTGTCGGCCAACCGCTTCGGGTTGATCTGGCCGGCCAGGTTGCTGTTGTAGGTCAGCAGCGACTGGCCTTGCATCAGTAGGTCATTGGCCGACACCGTGACCGGTTCGAAGGTGGCGATGTTGCCGTAAACCACGATCCGGCCGTGCGGCGCCAACCGCGCCAGATTCGCGACCCGGGTAGCGCCGCCGATCGGATCGAGGATCGCATCGAACTTCTCCTCGCCCAGCGCATCGGGGAACTCTTCCCGCACGAGCACCTCGTGGTAGCCGAACTGGCGCGCGTAATCGACCTGTCCGGCATTGCCGACCACCCCGACGATCCGCTCCGCACCCGCGAGCGCGGCGAACTGCCCGGCCAGCGAGCCGACACCACCGGCGGCGGCATGGATCAGGACACTCTCCCCGGCCCGCACCCCGGCAACCGAGTTGATCAGGTCGTAGGCGGTCGGCGCGACCCACCCGAACCCTGCGGCATCGCGCAGGCCGACCCCGGCGGCGTTGATCGCCAGCACGGCCGGCGCAGTCACCACCTCGGCGTAACCGCCCCCGCCGATCAGCGCGATCACTTGCTCGCCGATCCGCGTCTCGTCCACGCCGGCGCCGACCGCGACGATCAAACCAGCCGCTTCGAAGCCCGGCACGAACGGGCGCGGGATCGGGAAATGCCCCGCACGTACCAGCACGTCACCGTACTGCACCCCCGCGTAGGCGACCCGGATCGCGACCTCGCCCGGCCCGGGCACGGGCTCAGCCACCTCGGTGATGCGGAATTGGTCATCGATGCCCAGAACAACAGCCTTCATCACATTCAACCTTCTGTGTCAACTCAGTATCCTGATACTCAGAACTAAAGCATTATCAGGTAACTGAGTCAACTTAGGGAGTTGTGACATGGTGGACGTGCCCGTCGGGGAATACGTGTGCACCCGGATCCGTCGCGCCGAGCAGGCGCTGATGGCCCACCACGAAGCGGTGCTGCGCGGCTACGGGCTGACCATGACCCAGTACACGGTGCTACTGACCCTGTCCCGGGAGGACAGCATGTCCGGCGCCCAGCTGGCCCGCGCGTGCGGAGTCACCCAGCAGAGCATGGCCACCGTGTTGACCGGGATGCAGAACAAGGGGGTCATCGATCGCAAACCGTCTCCCCTGCATGCGAAAGTCATGATCGCCACTCTCACCCCGGCCGGCCTCGACCTGCTCGATCACGCCTACCAGGAAGTCATCGTGCTCGAACGCGCTCTGACCGACCGATTCACCTCCGACGAGCACAAGCTGTTGTGCGAATTCCTCGACCGCGCCACCGCCGCCCTCATCGAGCAGACACCCACAGCCCACACCAACTGACAATCCCACCCGCCACGGACCGGTGGGGAAATCCGCTGTCCGCCAGCGTGTGAGAACTGCTGGCCCCGCAGACCTACCCGGCCACTGACGCCCCGACCGAATCATCAGGCGCAGACACCGGGTTCGGCGCAGGATGGAAGGCGTGAACATCTCACTGATCCACCGCCACGGGCTCGCTACATTCGGCGTTGCCTGTCTGCTGGCGGCCGGGTCGGCGCTCATGCCGACCGCCGCTGCCGATCCACCGCAGGCCGCCGCCATATCCGGGCCGCAAGATTCGCATCCGATACCGAGCTATCGGCCGGGGCCGAAAGGGAACAATGTGCCGCCGCCGAAGGAGACGGCACCGGAGGAACCCTGGTACTACGCGAACTGCGATCAGGCACGGGCCGAGGGCAGGCTGCCGTTGTATCGGGGGATGCCGGGGTATGCGCCGTATCTCGACCCGGATGGCGACGGAGTCGCCTGCGACTACTGAACGGCCTGGAAGACCAGGACGGTGGTGCCGATTCGGATGATGTCGGCATCGGCCAGCAGGGCGCCGGTCTCGATCGGCTCGTCGTTGACGAAGACGCCGTTGGCCGAATGCAGGTCCTTGATCAGCAGGCCGGCCCGGCTCGGCATGATGTGCGCGTGGTAGCGGCTGGCCTTGGGGTCCTCGAGCACCAGGTCGTTGTCGGTCATCCGGCCGATCCGCAAACCGCCGTGGCCGATCACGAGTGCCCGGCCGTCGGCCATCCGCAGCTGGCCGCTGCGCACCGCACGCGGCATCTCGGTGACCGTCTCGGTCATCGCCGCGGCCATTCGCTCCGTGCGCTTGAGTTCGGCCGTGCTGAGCGGTTCCTGACGCAACACCCGCTGCTCGAGATCGACCACCATCGGGCCGGGATCGATACCGAGCTCCTCGGCCAGCACCGCGCGCACCCGGCGGCAGGCGTCGAGCGCGTCGGCCTGCCGACCGGACAGGTATAGCGCGGTGATCAACTGCCCCCACAGCGGCTCCCGCAACGGATGCTCCGTCGTCATGGCAACCAGCTCACCGATCACCGAAGAAGCACGTCCACAGGCGATTTCGGCATCGATGCGTGCCGCGGCGGCCTGCAGCCGCTCCTCGTCCATCGCGGTGGCGAAACCGTCGGCGAACTGCAGCCCGGCCAGATCGGCCAGCGCGCGACCACTCCATTCACGCAGCGCGGTGCCGAACAACTGCGCGGCGCCGGTGTGATCGCCGACCTCCGCACAGCGTGCACCCGCATCCCGTGCCGCCTCGAAACGGCCGAGATCGCAAGCCTCCTCGGCGATTTCGAGGCGATAGCCCGATGATTCGGTGCGTAACACCGTGGCCGGATCCACACCCGAATTACGCAGTGCCTTACGGATATTCGAGACGAACACCTGCAGGCTCGCGGCGTAGGAATCGGGCGGATCCTCGTTCCACACCATGTCGGCCAACGCGGCAGAGGCTACCGCGCGCCGCCGATTCACAGTGAGCGCAGCAAGCAGCGCCCGCGGCTTGGGCCCGCCGACTGCCACCGGCTCACCACCGACGAGCAGCCGAACGGGCCCGAGCACACGCACATCAAGACTCATGAGCTGGGAGCCCCCGGGGGGTCGAGCGGGTCAGGCGCTGATCGACCGTCCCGCGGACTTCAGATCATTGCACGCCTCGAGAACGCGCGCCGCCATGGCGGACTCGGCCTTCTTCAGGTAGCTGCGCGGGTCGTAGACCTTCTTGTTGCCGACCTCGCCGTCGATCTTGAGCACACCGTCGTAGTTGGCGAACATGTGACCGACGACCGGACGGGTGAAGGCGTACTGGGTGTCGGTGTCGACGTTCATCTTGACGACGCCGTACCGCAGCGAGTCGTCGATCTCCGACTTCAGCGAGCCCGATCCGCCGTGGAAGACGAAGTCGAAGGGCTGCGCGTCGGCGGCGAGACCGAGCTTGGCGGCGGCCACCCGCTGGCCCTCGGCCAGCACCTCGGGCTTGAGCACCACGTTGCCCGGCTTGTAGACACCGTGCACATTGCCGAAGGTCGCGGCGAGCAGGTACTTGCCGTTCTCGCCTGCGCCGAGCGCGTCGATGGTCTTCTGGAAGTCCTCGGGCGAGGTGTAGAGCTTGTCGTTGATCTCGGCCTCGACACCGTCTTCTTCGCCGCCGACGACGCCGATCTCTGCCTCGAGGATGATGTTCGCCTGGGCGCACGCCTTGAGCAGCTCCTTGGCGATCTCCAGGTTCTCGTCGATCGGGATCGCGGAACCGTCCCACATGTGCGACTGGAACAGCGGGTTCTGCCCCGCGTTCACCCGCTCCTGGGAGATGGCGATCAGCGGGCGCACGAAGGTGTCCAGCTTGTCCTTGGGGCAGTGGTCGGTGTGCAGCGCGATGGTCACGTCATAGCGCGCAGCGATCACGTGCGCGAACTCGGCCAGCGCAACCGCGCCGACGACCATGTCCTTGACACCCTGGCCGGAGGCGAATTCCGCACCACCGGTGGAGAACTGGATGATGCCGTCACTACCCGCGTCGGCGAAGCCCTTGATGGCCGCGTTGACGGTCTCGGAGGAGGTGCAGTTGATGGCAGGGAAGGCAAAGGAGTTCGCTTTGGCCCTACCGAGCATCTCGGCGTAGACCTCCGGAGTCGCGATGGGCACTGTGAAGACCTCCGTGTTGTGCGGTAATAGACAATTCTGTCAGGCCACAGCGTAGGCCAGCGACGTTTCGCGGTGTTTCACGGGCAAGACAATGCGTCCGGAAGGCCCGTTCCCGCCCCACCACCACGGAGCGAGTCTTACGAGCGACCGTTCGCGGCCCGTCTCGCGGCCGAGTGGCCGAAGTGCATGCGCCGCAGGCGCGAGTCTCGGCTGCTCGGCCGCGAGACCAAGGGGGCCGCGAACACGCAGCGTCGCAGGCGCTGCAGATTCGATACAGCATTCTCAGTTGAACCCGGTACTGTGGGCCGCGTAATTGCGCTGGCAGCTACCGACGCGGTGACACAACCCGCGTGACGATTAGCAAGTTGGCCAGCCGTACCCGGACAGGAGGCCGCGTGATTCTGCTCGCAGCGACAGAATCGGTAAGCAATGTTGCGCTGACCCAGCTGTTGGATCCGATGCATTTGCTCACCGAGACGTGGCTGAAGAACGCGGTTCTTCCAGCAATTCTGGTCATCGTCTTCATCGAGACCGGGCTGCTGTTCCCGATCCTGCCCGGCGATTCGCTGCTGTTCACCGGCGGTCTGCTCGCCGCGCAGACACCGAATCCGGTATCGATCTGGGTCCTGGTGCCCGCCGTTGCGATCACCGCGTTTGCGGGTGATCAGTGCGCCTACTGGATAGGCCGGGCCATCGGTCCCGCGCTGTTCCAGAAGGAAGACAGCCGGTTCTTCAAGAAGCATTACGTCACGCAGACGCATGAATTCTTCGAGAAGCACGGGCCCAAGACGATCATCCTGGCGCGGTTCGTGCCGATCGTTCGTACTTTCATGCCGGTGCTGGCGGGCGTTTCCAAGATGGACTACCGCAAGTACGTCGCCTTCGACATCGTCGGCGCCATCCTGTGGGGCGGCGGCGTAACGGTGCTCGGCTACTTCCTGGGCAATGTCAGCTTCATCAAGGACCACGTCGAGGCGATCTTCCTGCTCATCGTGCTGATCTCGGTGCTGCCCGGCATCTTCGCGGTGGCGAAGCGACTGCTGAACAAGGACGAGGCGCCCCGGCCCGACACCGAGTTGGCTGCCTCGGCGAACGAGCCAACCCACTGAGCCGGTGTCCATTGCACCGTTGCCCCTAGCAGTGGGCAATTTCGATCCGCTGACCTCGGCGGGCCCCGCGCTCGTCTGGACGGTGGTGCTGACCTTCGTTTTCATCGAGTGCGCGGTGATCATCGGACTGTTCCTGCCCGGCGACTCGATGCTGATCACCGCGGGCATCGTGATGGCGGGGCACGCCACCGGCGAGACCCAGGTGTGGGCGCTCTCGGTGGGCACCATGCTCGCCGCCATCGCAGGCAACCAGGTGGGTTATGTCATCGGGCACCGCACCGGCCACCATTTGGTCGCGCGGAAGAACGGCAGGTACATCAACACCCGCAATCTGCAACGGGTCACCGAGTTGTTGCAGAAGCACGGGTTCCTCGCGGTGCTGATCGCCCGCTGGATTCCGTGGGTCCGCACGCTGTGCCCGATGGTCGCGGGCGCGGCCGGGATGAACCACCGCAAATACACCGCGGCGAGCACGATCGGCGCGATCATCTGGGCACCGGTACTGCTGCTCATCGGCTATTACGCGGGCAGTTTCCTGGAGCGGGTGCCGTGGTTGATGCCCGGCGTCATCGGCACGCTCGTGGTGGGGTTGATCATCGGGACGGTGCTCGGTATCCGGCACTACCGGCAAGAGATGCGCAAGCCCGCCGAGGACTTCGATCTCGAATCCGCTCCCGCGGGCATGCTCGAGTCCGAGGGCTGAGCCCCGATCCGAGCAGTCCTGCGCCGGCCGAGCCGCAGGCAAGGCAGCCGTCTAGAGCCCGGCAGCGCTGACCTGGTAGGCGGCCTCCATCAACAACCATCCCGATAGCTGCACCGACAAATCCCGCTCGGGGACCCGCGACGAGGTCACCGAACCACCCGCGGTGAAATACCCGGCACCGGAGCTGCCACCGGGCAACTGGGCCGGTTTGCTCCAGTCGTGACCGAACAGCGGCTCCCCCTCGACATCGAGCCGGTTCGCCCAGGCCGCGGCGGCCGAGGCCCGCACGATCGCGGCCGCGTCACGCCGAGCGGCGACCTGCTCGCGATCCTCACCGGGCAACATCAGCGCGACCACCGCGAGGTAGCGGGCCAGAATCCCGTTGAACAGCCCGCCGTCACCGCCACCACCACCGTTGATCACACCGCGGGTGGTCATGTGCTCCTCGACCGCGGTGAGCAGCCGGTGCACGCGTTCGGCGTGCCTCGGCTCGCCGGTGTGCACTGCAAGCTCGGTCTCCAAACCGAGCACCACGCCCTGGCAATAGCTGAACACCGGGCGCTCGATTTCGCCGGAGGGCAAATGGATTCCGTCGAGGATCAGGCCGGTCTCCGGATCACGCAGCATCTCGTCGAGCCAGTCGGCCATCTCCTGGGCCCGCGCGTGCCTGCCCAGGCGCAGCAGCGCGATACCCGCAGGGCCGTTGGCCGGTGCGTTGAAGTAGTCCGATCGCTTGCGCCACGGGATACCGCCGCCGCGGGCCGGATCCCACGCGCCGTACAGCTCCTTCTCCAGCGCCACGAGTGCGCGCCGCGCCTCGGTGATGCCCTGGGTGCGCTCGGCGCGTTCCAGCGCGATGGCGAGCCAGGCCATGTCGTCGTAATAGTTATTGGTCCAGCCGGTGATGTTACGGATGCGGTGGGAGCGCGTGATCGCACCGATACGTTGACGGCGGGCCGGGGTCGGCACCCGGTTGGCCGCGTCCGTCGCGCAATCGATCAGATGCGCCTGCCACCAGTAGTGCCAGGAGGCGAAGGTGCGCTCGCGCATGGTCGCAGGCCAGCCGACCACGCCCAATTCCGTTCCGGGACAAGCCCACAGTGCGCGCAAGTGCCGGGAGACAATCGCGGACTCCGCCATGTCGGCGCGCTCCGACCACACCGCGGGCGTCGGCGCCGCTCTGTCCCCACCCGTGCCTTGCCCGGTATGCGGGCTCCGCGATGTCATAGATCAATGGTGCCAGTTGGACGCCGGTTTTTACGCCTGTTTTCGTTACCAAGCTGAGGCCAAATCGGCATGTTGACAGATCCACGCATGCATTGCGATTCCCGCCGCGACGCCGGCATTGATACTGCGGGTCGAACCGAACTGGGCGATCGAGACCGTCATGACCGCCGCGTCCTTCGCATGCTGGGTGACGCCGGGGCCTTCCTGCCCGAAAAGCAGCAGGCAGCGGCGCGGCAGCACCGCGGTTTCCAGCGGCACCGAGCCAGGCGTGTTGTCCACCGCGACCACCGTGAGATCCGCGCGCGCGGCGTAGGCGAGCAGCTCGGCCACATCGGTGTGATGCTCGATGTGCTGGTAGCGGTCGGTGACCATGGCGCCGCGGCGATTCCACCGCCGCCTGCCGACGATGTGCACAGCGGCCGCGGCAAAGGCGTTCGCGGTGCGCACTACGGTGCCGATATTCGCGTCGTGCCCGAAGTTTTCGATGGCCACATGGAAAGGGTGCCTGCGCCGGTCGATATCGGCGATGATGGCCTCGCGGGTCCAATAGCGGTAGGCGTCGACCACATTGCGGCGGTCGCCGCCCGCGAGCAGCTCCTTGTCGAAGCGCGGATCCTCCGGCGGCGGTTCGGTGTGCTCGTCGGCCCACGGGCCGACACCGTGCGGATGCTCGCCCCACTCGGTGGGTCCTGGCGGCTCCTGCTCCGAGGTGCCCGACACTGGGTCATTCACTCGGATGATGCTAATTCCGGTCGCGACACCGCCGTCACACGAGGCGGATGCGCGCGGGCTCAATAGCTCGAGCTGGTGAGCGCGCCGGCGATACCGAGAACCACGAAGAACACCACGAACAGCAAGCCGACGATGATCATCACCGAGCCGATGATGCCGCACACGTAGCCGACCATGACATTGCTGCGTCCGCCCATCGCGCCGCCCGACGCGTCGATCTCGTTGAGCGCCCTCTTGCCCATCACCCACGCGAACGGTCCGAGCACCTGGCAGAACGCCAGACCGAGGACACCGAGAATCAAGATCAGGGTGGCCTGCGGATGTTCCTGCGGCGGGCCATAGCCATAGGGTGAATAGCCGTACTGCGGCGGCGGCGGCGGGTAGCTCATGCGTGGATGGTAGTTAGGTGTAGCTGGCCACACCATCCATTCGGCGGACAGCTCCATCGAATCCCACGGCCGCGACGACAACCATGGAGCCATGACCGAGACAGACACCGATCCGACCCGCGTGCTGGCCGTGCCGACCGGACCCCCCGGCCGATCCGCCGCCCAGGAAGTGCTTCGCGCGGTGCTACGGGCGCCGATCGAGGCGCGGACCTGGAAGGAATTCGCCTACGTCTTCACGGTTTTCGTGCTCGGCTGCGTCGCCATCGCCTATGTGTTCTTCGGCTTCCTCGGCGGGCTGTTCGCCTCGATCTTCATCATCGGGTTATGGGTGCTCGCACTGGTATTCCTGGGCGGGCGGACCTGGGGCCGGGTCTATCGCGCACTGTGCAAGGACCTGCTCGGCACACCGGTCGTCGCACCGCCGCGCTTCGCGCCGCAGCCGGGGCTGTTCGGATTCTTGAAAAGCGCGTTCACCGATCGGGCGTGCTGGCGGGCCATTCTCTTCCTCTTCGCCCAAGCCGTGCTCGGCGTCGTCGTCGGCTATTTCGTGCTCGTCGTGATAGCCGTGGTGCTGTTCACAGCGATCTCGCCGATTCCGTGGGTGCTGTTGCACCCGACGAATGTCGACGACAACGGCGTCGAGCATCATTCGCTCGCGCAGTTCGGTTCTTTCTATATCGACACCTGGCCCAAGGTGCTGCTGTTCTCGGCGATCGGCATCCTCGGTTGCTTCGCTTTGCCGTGGCTGTTGCGTGGCACCTGTTTGCTGCACCGAGCGCTCACGGTCACGTTGCTCGCCGCGACAGCGCGCGATACCCAGGTCGCCGAACTACAGGCGAGCCGGAAGGCCGCGGTCGAGAATGCGGCGGACACGCTGCGCCGGGTGGAGCGGGATCTACACGACGGCACCCAGGCGCGTTTGGTCACCATCGCTATGGCGCTCGGGCGGGCCGAGGAGCGGCTGGCCATGGGCGGCGACCCCGCCGATCTGATCGCCGACGCGCATGCCAGTTCCAAAGACGCGTTGACCGAACTGCGCGAGCTCGTACGCGGAATCCATCCGCCCGCACTGGAACTCGGGTTGGCGCCGGCCCTGGAAACCCTGGCGGCGCGCTGCGCGGTTCCGGTGGAGCTGCGGGTTCATCTGCCGCAACGGCCGCACCCTGCCATCGAGGCGATCGCCTATTTCTCCGTCGCCGAACTGCTCACCAATGTGGTCAAACATGCCCATGCCGACCGCGTCTGGGTATCTGTGGTGCCGACCGACATTCGAACCATTGCGGTCACCGTGCGCGACAACGGAATCGGCGGTGTACTGCTACCCGTGGCGGGCGAACACACCGCGGGCAGCGGACTCACGGGCCTGGCGGCGCGAGCGCGCGCCGTCGACGGCACTCTCACCGTGCAGAGCCCGACGGGCGGACCCACCGCGGTGACCATCCTGCTACCGAAAGCCGGGCCGCAATGACCATGCCACCGTCCAGCACGCCATTGCGCATCGTGATCGCCGAAGACAGCGCGATCCTGCGTGACGGACTCGCGAGCCTGCTCACCGAGCGCGGCCACGAAGTGGTCGCCATGGTCGGTGACGCGAGCACACTGAGCGACGTGGTCGGCACCCACAATCCCGATGTCGCCGTGGTGGACGTGCGTATGCCGCCGTCCTTCACCGACGAGGGCCTGCTGGCCGCGATCGAGCTGCGCAGGAAGTACCCGATGACCGGGGTGCTGGTCTTCTCCCAGTGGATCGAAACCCGCTACGCCACCGAACTTCTCGCGGGCGGTGCCAGCGGTGTCGGCTATCTGCTCAAGGATCGGGTCGCCGATGTACGCGACTTCATCGACGCATTGAACCGGGTGGCCACCGGTGGCACCGCCCTCGACCCCGAGGTGGTGAGTCAGTTGATGGGCGCATCCAGGCAGCAGGATTCGCTGGCCAGGCTCACACCACGGGAACGGGAGGTCCTCGAACTGATGGCGCAGGGCCTGTCCAATAATGCGATCGCCGGGACGCTGACGGTCACCGAGCGTGCCGTGGAAAAGCATATCGGCAATATCTTCACCAAACTCGACCTGCCGCCGTCGGATACTCATCACCGCCGCGTGCTCGCGGTATTGCGCTTGAAAGGCTGATTGCCCGGGAGAGGCCGAAAACTCGGCAGGACCCGCCGAACGCGTACGGATCGGACCGACCGCACCTGGTCGGACCGCAGATCAGGGACCGACAAGGGCGCACCACCATCGAGGCGCCGCCGTCCTCGCCCGACCATCCGCCGAGTCTTGCCGAGGTGCGTTCACAGCCGAGCGCGGCGTCCTATCCTGGAGGTGGCAGGACAGTCGGGTGGAGGCTGGGTATGGACCACGCGCGCATCTTCCGCACGGTGCTCGGGGTAACCGCCGGGTACCTGATTCTGCTCGGGCTGTGGCTGGGCTGGCTATTGCCGCACACCCCGCCCGGAACCGAGCCCTATCAGATCATCGCGCTCGTCGGCCTGTTCGGATCCTGCGTCGGCATCGGGATGATGCTGGCCGTGCGTCCGTCGCGGGCGGATCGGCGGCTGTGGCGGCACGGCCTGGAGGGCTGGGCGACGATCGAGGGAGCGCATGCGCTACGCCCCACCGATCACCACACCGAGCTCACCGAATTCGATCTGGAACTCACCGTGCCCGGTTCCGAAAGTTACCGGGGGACCATTGTTTTCGACGTGACACCGGCCGACAAGCCGCGGCTCACGGTCGGCGAGACCATCTCGATCCGAGTCGATCCACAGAACCGGGACCGCATCATTCTGGTCCTGTGACTCATTCCGATACTGCGACAGCCACTTTCGCGTGCGCCCTCGGGTCGGCGAGCAGGTACTGCGCGGCGGCATAGGTGGACAGAATGACGCCCTCGGTGACGCGACGAGATCGCTCGCCGCGCGCGAAGAGACGGCGCAGCACGATCAACCCGTCGGAAACGGTGAACAGCAGCGCACCGATACCGAGTCGGCTGCGCGGGTCGGCACCGGGAACATTCACTCCGGCAACGGTTTTTGCGTGCGGTGCCACATCGGGATCGGAGGCGAGCACGGCCGCGGTCCCCAAGGTCGCGCCATAGGCCGCCAGCGGCGCGGCGACACCTGGCGCTTTGGCCCGCAGCAGCGCGCCCGCACCGAGCCAGGCAATAAGACGCGGCACGGCCACCGCGGCGTGCGGTCGCCCACCGCGCCGCCACCACAGTGCCGAATACCCGGTCTGCATCACCGCGAACGACGAAGCACCCGCGATCAGCCGACGATCGTTGTCCGGATCGATCAACAGGACGTCCCCGACCGTCGCGGCGCCCAGCGACCCGAGCAACAGAGCCCGGTCGGTGGGGTCCAGCTCCGCACCGTCGAGCGCGACGTCCGCCGCGAGCAGCGGCATCAGCAACGGTTTGGCCAGCCATTGGAGCTTCTCGCGCCCGGTGACAGCCCCGAACACGGTAACCGCCGCCGCTACGAGGAAGCCTGCCCGGAACGGCCGCACACCCCGCGACGGGCCCGGCGACGGTAGCCGATCAGACACTGAAGCTCGGCTCGGTCGGAGCGGGCGGCAGCGTGACCACCTGGCCCGCGTAGCTCAGGCCGGCACCGAAGCCGAGCAGCAGGGCCGTCTGGCCGCCCTTGGCCTTACCGGTCACCAACATCTCTTCCATCGCGAGCGGGATCGACGCGGCGGAGGTGTTCCCGGTGTTCTCGATGTCGTTGGCCACCGGGATGTCGTCGGCGAGCCCGAGGTTCTTCTTCATCAGTTCATTGATGCGGGCGTTGGCCTGGTGCGGGATGAACACCTCGATGTCCTCCTTGGCGACACCGGACATCTCCAGTGCGGTGGACAGCGCACGCGGCAAAGTGACTGCCGCCCAACGGAATACCCGCGGGCCCTCCATCCGCAGCGACATCCGGCCGACCGGCTCGACAGCCGGGTCGGTGCCCTGCAAGGCCTGCGCCCGCTGCATGTACTCGAGAAAATCGACGTCCTGCGCGATCGCAGCCGCGTTCTCGCCGTCGCTGCCCCACACCGTCGGGGAGATGCCGTTCTCCTCGCTCGGACCGACCACCACCGCACCCGCGCCGTCACCGAAGATCATCGCGGTGCCGCGGTCGGTCGGATCGAGTCCGACCGTCATCGTCTCGGCCCCGATCAGGAGCACGTAATCGGCGGAACCAGCGCGGATCAGGTCGGCGGCGACACCGAGGCCGTAGCCGAAACCACCGCATCCGGAGGTCAGGTCGAAGGCCGCGATCCCGTTCATCCCCAGGTCGTTGGCGACCTTCGGGGCGCCGTGCGGGGTCAGCGTCAGCCAGCTGGAGGTAGCAAAGATCAAGGCGCCGATCTTCGAACGATCGATACCACTGTTGACGATCGCGCGCTCGCCCGCTGCTGCGGCGATCGACTGCAGGGTCTCGTCACCGCTGATCCAGCGGCGATTGCGGACGCCGGTGCGCTCATAGATCCACTCGGGGGTCGAGTCGAGGACCTCGCACACCTCTTCATTGCTGACCATGCGTTGGGGGCGATAAGCACCGATTCCGAGCATCGCGACGTTCTCACGACTGTTGTTGACTGCAAGGCTCACCACAGGTAACCCACACGACCCTTCACTGTCTCCGACCGCCTCGCTGCGCTCGGCGTATGCGTTCCGTATATCGGGTCGCGGCGTTGCCTCGTTATCGGTCGCTCGTCGCTCCCAGCTCTGGTCCGAACCCGACCCGGGCCCGCAAACGCAGCTTAACCGAGGGCAAGATCCTTCAATCCGAGGATAGACCGGTACTCCAGCCCCTCGGCGGCGATGATCTGATCGGCCCCGGTTTCGCGGTCGACGACCGTCGCGACCCCGACCACCGTGGCACCGGCGTCGCGCAGCGCACGCACGGCGGTGAGCGGGGAGTTTCCGGTAGTGGTTGTGTCTTCGACAACCAGTACTCGCTTGCCGACGATGTCCGGGCCCTCGATTTGGCGCTGCATGCCGTGCGTCTTGGCGGCCTTGCGCACGACGAAGGCGTCGATCGGACGCCCCGGCGCATGCATCACGGCCAGCGCGACCGGGTCGGCACCCATGGTCAGTCCGCCGACGGATTCGAAGTCCCAGTCGGCGACCAGCTCGCGCAGCAGCTTGCCGATCAGCGGTCCCGCGCTGTGGTGCAGGGTGGCGCGGCGCAGGTCGACGTAGTAGTCGGCCTCCTTGCCCGAAGACAAGGTCACGCGGCCGTGCACGACCGCCAGCTCGCGCACCAGCGCGGCCAACGTATCGCGGTCGGACCCGGCGTCCTTGGTAACCGTGTCATTGCTTGTTGCCTGGTCGATCATGTCTGTGTTCCTTTCTCGCATGGGCGGGGCCCTCCGTGGTTACGCGTGCGCTGCCGCCTCCGGGCCTGACCGCCTATGCCTAAGTTCTTCCGCGTGCGTTGAACAGGCCGCGATTCATTCGGGCCGCCAGGGTTCGCGGGATCATTCCGGCGACGGTGGTGAGTGCTTTGTACTGCACGCCGGGCACGCTGAGTACCCGGTCCTTCTCCAGGTCACGCAGCGAACCGGCGACAACCTGATCGACACTCAGCCACAACGGCTTCGGCAGCGAAGACATCTCGATGCCGGCTCGCTCATGGAATTCGGTGCGCACGAAGCCCGGGCACAAGGCCTGGATCCGAACACCGGTTCCGGCCAGTCCGCCCGCCAACCCTTCGGTGAAGGATACGACGTAGGCCTTCGACGCCGAATACGTCGACCCGCGTCCCGGGATCAGACCGGCGACACTGGCCACGTTGACGATCGACCCCTTCGCCGCGGCGATCATCGGCGGCAGCGCGGCCCTGGTGAGCTGCAGCACCGCGGTGACATTGACATCCAACTGCGCCTGTAGCTGCTCCGGCGCCAACGTCCAGAACTCCCCGGAATGCGCGAATCCGGCGTTGTTGACCAGGAATTCGACACCCTCGGCCGCTCGCGCCGCGACCCGCTCACGATCCGCGGCAGCGGCCAGATCGGCGGCGAGCACCTCCGAACGGGTAGCGAACTTCCGATCCAGTTCCGCCGCGAGCCCGGCAAGACGCTGCTCGTCGCGGGCGACGAGCACCAGGTCGTAGCCGAGTGAGGCAAGTCGCACGGCGTACCCGTGCCCGATACCGGAGGTCGGTCCGGTGATCAATGCGACAGGACGGGTCGCGCCGGGCAGGCGCGCGGGAACAGGACTATCGGTCATGTCTGCGCAATCTGTGCCAGCCGCTCACTGCGGTACAGGTCCCTGGTATGGGCGGAATCCCGGATGGAAGGGGCCACCGGGCTGCTCCGGTGCTTCATCGATCGGTGGCCATGCGTCGTCCGCCTCGGCGGTGACGTGCGGCGACTCGTCGTCGGCCGACCAGCGGTCCGCGCGTGGACGGGAACGAGCGTCGGGCACCACCGCGAGCGACGGCCTGCGCGGCGGGTCCTGGACGGCCGCCGCCGACGGTGCGCGCTGCTCGGGCTCCTCGTCCGGATCGTCGTAGGCGGCAGCGTTATAACTCGGCTTCTTGTATCCGGACTTGTCGAAGCCTGTTTGCTCGTACTCGGAATCGTCGTACTCGGAATCCTCTTCCGGCGACGCCACCCGGCCGGCCCCGATCGGACCATCCGGCTCACCGCGCTCGCCGGGCTCGTCGTGACGCGTGCGGGTGCGCGGATGCGGGCGGCCAGGGTCGTGGTCACCGGAGTCCATTCCCAGCACATCGCTGACCGGCGGCAACACGTGCAGCAGACCGGAAAGCCGCAGCACCGCGTCGATGGTGGTTTCCCAATCCCGCGCGATGGTGCCGACATTCAGCATGCCGAGTGTCCAGTTGCCCTCGCTCCACAACATCTGCACCGTGTCGGGCAGCGTCTCGATGAAGGCGACCATCCGCTGGTCGACGGCGTGCCTGGCGATTTCCGGATTGGTCGCGAAAACCACCCGGTCACCGATGGCGCCGAGTAGTTCCAGGTCGGCGTCCTTGGGCGGTGACGCGGTCTTGAGCCGCATGTCGACGTCGATATCCGAGCCGATCTGCCGCCGCACCGCGACCAGCGTCGCCGCGTCTTCCAGATCGAAGAGCACGAACTTCTCGCCCTTGCGGATACCGGACACCACATCCACCGCGGAGAGGTAGCCGAGCTTGGCCAACGCACCGCGGCGCCAGGTCGACGCAAGTGCCGGTTCCACCGACACGTACGTGTATCCCTGGGATTTCGCCCAGACCTGGCGCGCATGACCGGTCCGCTGTCGTTGGACCCGATCGAAATACAGCAGCACGATCGCACCTACCAGCGCGATCGCCGCCAACCCGAACCACAATGCCGTCATCGGTGTCTAGCCTAATCGTCCGTGCCGGACGGAGTCCGACATTGGGCCCGCGCCGGGCCGAGCGAAGGCGAGGAACTCGCCGGATGTCGGGTCGCTCATCTCGGTCCTCCCGGCAACGAGGTGCTGATGATGACTCTGGCCTGGATCGACCCGTCCGCGGTCTTGTCGCCTTGGATGACGACCATGTCGCCGACGGGCAGATCGGCGGCCTTGATCGCGGACAGCGAGATCACCTGAGTGTTGGTGTCGGTGTGCACGGTGACCGAGCCGCCCGTCATCGTATTCAAGGTCAGGGTGCCGCCGTTGTTGGCGCTGATAGTGCCTATGGTCGCGCCGAGTTCGTCGATATTGCCGAGCCCCGGGATGCTGGGGATCGTCGCGGTGGACTGACCCGACCTCGGCGTGCCCGTCACTCTGGCCGGGCCCGGTAGCGTCGAGGTACTCGCGGCGCTCGACGCCGAGTCGTCACCCCCGAGCATCAGCCCGGCGACCACACCGACCACCGCGACCAGCGCGACGACACCGAGCGTGAGCGCGACCCACAGTCCCGTGTTCCGTTTGGGTGGCTGCGGTGGGCCGGGCGGGACCATGCCACCTTGGCCCGGCATCGCGCCTGTGTCCTGCAGGGTCGGATCGGCCCACTGCTGGCCGTAGGGGCTCTCGTAAGCACCCCACTGGTTGTCGTAGGGCGGAAACTCGCGAGTGGCGTTCAGCGGCGGCGGCGTCCACGCCTCGAACTGCTCGGTGGCCGGATACGCCGGGCCCGCGCCATGGCCGTATGCCTCGGTGTACTCCGTCGTGTGCGCAGGCCGCTCGAATCCGGACTTGTCCGGACTACCGAGATGCTCAGTCGGAGCATCCTCCGGCCGCTGCGCCCACGGATCGTCCCGGTTCGTCATGGCGTCCAGGGTAGGCCGGGTCAGGCCGGCAGGCAGGCAGACCTGGCCATCCGGCGCGCGGGTCGCGCCCGCGACGGCATTCGGAAACCTTTACTCATTCTTAGGTTTGCCACCAGAATTGGGGGTTCGGAAATGTTGCGGGCCAGCTACTTTGGATACCGTGTTATATGGCCGGGTCGAAGAACAGTTACGGATCCGGGCACTGCTGAACGGCGCTGCGGCGGGACAAAGTGCCGCATTGCTGATTGTCGCCGACTCGGGCGCCGGAAAGTCCGTGTTGCTGGATCTCGCGGCCAGAATGGCAGGCAATTCCTGGCTGGTGTTGCGCTGCGCGGGCATCGAGAACGCAAACGCACCGGAATCGCCGTTCGGCGGGCTGCGGCTGCTGCTCGCGCCCGCGCTCGGCCACATCGACAGACTGCCGGGGCAACAACGTGCGGCACTCGAGGTGCTCGACATGCCACATGCGGCCGATCGCACGCAGGTCGCCATCGCCACGGTGTCGCTGCTTGCGGAGCTCTCCAGCACCCAACCGGTGCTGTGCCTGGTCGACAATGCGCACTGGCTCGACCAGCCATCCGCCGAGGTGCTGCTGTTCGCCGTGGAGCGCCTCGGGCCCGAGCGGATCGCGCTCCTGTTCGCGGGACGGCCGGAGTTCTCCGGGCACGGCCTGCCCGAGATGCGATTGCCACCGCTGGGTGACGCGGCCCAGCGCACGCTGGCGGCAGCGCGGACGACAGAGCCACGCGACCGCTCGACCGCGCCGCCGATCGATCGTCGCAACCACGTAGTCGACAGGCCCGATTGCGCCCGAATGGCGGTAGTGGTTGCGGCCACCGAGGAAACAGGTGATCTGGATTTGGTGTTGCGGGTCCTCGCCGATCTCGGTTTGACGGTCGACGCCTTGGAGGCTGCCGAACGGTCCGGCGTGGTGATCGTGATGAACCAATCGGTCAGTTTTCCGAATCCAATCGAGCGCGCGGCCGCTTACCGCAACGCACCGTTCACGCAGCGACTCGCGGTGCACGCGGCATTGGCCGCGGCGCTCACCGACCAACCCGACCGTCGAGCCTGGCATCTCGCCGCGGCCGCCACCGGGCCCGACGAAACAGCGGCCGCCGCGTTGGAGGCGGTCGCACGGCGCGCACGCACCAGCACCGGATACGCCCGCGCGGCGACGGCATGGGAGCGAGCAGCCCGGCTCAGCCCCGACCCGGCCGACCGCGCCTACCGTCTGGTCGCCGCCGCCGAAGCGGCGCTCGACGCCGGCCAACACCAGCGAGCCCTCGAACTGGCGGATGAGACGGTCCATTCGATGGACGCGGGGCCGGAAGATCGGGCCCGGTTGGCCATCGTCCGAGCCCGTAACGAATTCGACCGCGGCTCGCTGCGCGCCGCACACCGGCTGCTTGTCGATGGGGCTGCGGACCTCGCGTCCGTGAAACCACATCATGCGGCACGGCTGCTGATCGGCGCCGCCACCGCGGCATGGACCACGGGAGATCTGTCGGCGGTGGCCGCCGCCCGGGTAGCAATGGCCGAGCTCGACCTCGAAGAGCAGCGTGCGCCTTGCCTCGCCGCGGTGGACGGCTTGCTCGCGCTGCAATCCAGTGATCATGCCGCTGGGGTGCGGCTCATTCGGACGAGCGTGCGACGCATCAGATCCGCGCGCGCCAGCGCGCCGACGACACTGGTCGCGATGGCAAACCAGGCTACTGCCGCAGGTGATCTCGATGACGCCCGCGACATCTTGGTCGAGCTGGCTCGGACGTGCAGGGAGCTAGCGATGGACGGCTCGCTGCCCGCTGTCAACGGCGCCCTCGGGACCGTCGAGATGCTGCTCGGCCACTTCCGGGAAGCGGAGGTGGCGCTGAGCGAGGGCGTGCGCATCGCGCAGAAGGTGAACCAACCGAACCGGATCGGCCAGGCGGAGTCGATTCTGGCTGTTATCGCCGCCATCAGCGGCGAGGAAGAACACTGCCGCAGGCTCACCAAACAGGCCTTGCGCCAAGCCAGTACCGATTTCAACGCCATCGATATCGCACACACCGAGTGGGCGCTCGGACTGCTCGACCTCGCCTACGGTCGCTACGAGGCGTCGATCGATCGGTTCGAGGCGCTGTGGGAGCGGCCGGACCGCGCCCTCGGTCAATGGATTCATCTCATGAGTGATCGCGTCGAGGCGGCGGTTCGACTGCGCAGTCCGGAACGCGCGGTCGAACCGATGGCCGCGCTCGAACAGTGGTTCACGGCAACACATTCACCGTGGATCCAGGCGCATCTTTTGCGCTGTCGCGGGATGCTCGACAGCAACGGCGAGGCATACGCGCGCGCACTGGAACTGCACGCCGCCGAACAACGCTGGTTCGATCACGCCCGCACCGCGCTGCTGTACGGCGAATGGCTACGGCGCGACCGCTCCAAGACCAAGGCGCGTTCGGTGCTGCGCGGCGCGATGAGCACCTTCGAGCGGCTCTATGCCTGGCCCTGGGCCGAACGGGCCCGCACCGAGCTGCGCGCTGCCGGCGAGGCGACCGTGCCGACCGGATGCGATCTGGCCGCGCTGCTCACACCGCAAGAACTCCAGGTGGTGCGACTCGCGGCGGCGGGCGCGACGAACAAGGAGATCGGCGCTCGGCTGTTACTGAGCCCTAAAACCGTTGCGCACCATCTCTATCGAGCCTTTCCCAAACTGGGCGTCACCAGCAGGAACGGACTTGCCCGAGTCGATTTCGGGAGCAGCGCTTCCAACGAAGCCTGACAAGATCTCTGGTAGTTGGTCGGTCAGATGTCCGAACGTTGTCTGATACCGCAGCTGGTTTCGCGGACGTAGCGTCCTGCCTGGGACTGCCGGCAATAGCCGGAGCATCCGTGAGAAACGTGCTGTCACACGCTATCCGGGCATACAGCCCCAAGCCGGCCGACTACAAGTCGAGGTCGGCCGATCACCTTTGTTGGTAAGGAATCGCCATGACAACAACACTCACCGCTCCGACCGGCGCCGCGGCCGGAATCGGTCTTGCCGAACTGGTCGGAAAGCTCTCGACCGGGTCCGCTGTGCATCCCGCGCTGCAGCGTCATCTGACTCCGCTCATCGACGGCGGAGTTCACGCGTTCAACTCGGCGATCACCAACGACGACCACGCCTTCAACTCGGCCATCGCCAACGACGACCACGCCTTCAACTCGGCGATCACCAACGACGACCAGGCCTTCAACTCGGCCATCGCCAACGACGACCACGCCTTCAACTCGGCCATCGCCAACGACGACCACGCCTTCAACTCGGCCATCGCCAACGACGACCACGCCTTCAACTCGGCCATCGCCAACGACGACCACGCCTTCAACTCGGCCATCAGCCTGACCCTGTAGGTCCGAAGCAACAGGCCGAAACTCCGGTGGACCCCGGCGCGTCCGTTTCGTCGCGCTGGGGTCCACCGGAGGATTCGACCGGACATCGCCAGGAGGCGAAGAAGATGAATCCCGAGGGCGCATCGTGGCCTACGGTCGGACTGGATGTCGAAGGGTTGCGCCGAATCGGTTGGCAGCCGCTCCCTTTCGTCGAGTACGTCATGAAGATCCACAGTCGCTGCAACCTGGCCTGCGACTACTGCTACGTCTATGAAATGGCCGACCAGAGCTGGCGCGACCAACCCAAGAACATGGACGATCAGGTATTCACCGACTCCTGCAAGACAATCGCCGAGCACGCGCGTCGCTTCGCGTTGCCTGCGGTGAATCTGGTGATGCACGGCGGCGAACCGCTACTCGTCGGACACGAGAAGCTGGAGTACTTCGCCCGGTCCGCGCGCGAGCTGCTGGAGCCGATTACCAAGGTGCGCCTAGGAATCCAGACCAACGGCGTGCTGATCGACAAGGAGTTTCTTCGGATCTGCGACCGTTGGGGCATCCAAGTCGGCGTCAGCCTCGACGGCGACCGCAAGGCCAATGATCGCCACCGGAAGTATCGCCGTGGCACGGGCAGCTTCGACGATGTCGCCAAAGGGCTGGGGCAGCTCATCGGCGGCGACCATCGACATCTGTACTCCGGGCTACTGTGCACGGTCGATGTCGAGAACGATCCGATCGAAACCTATGAGGCACTCGTACAATTCGGCCCGCCCGCGCTGGATTTCCTTTTGCCCCACGGCAACTGGACTACGCCGCCACCGGCCAAGACGGCCGACGCCACCACTACGCCCTACGCCGACTGGCTGATCCCGATCTTCGACCGCTGGTACTCCGCTCCCGAGGTAGAGACCAGGGTCCGGCTCTTCGATGTGGTGATAAAACTGCTGCTCGGTCGCAACGCCTCGACGGAGGCGGTCGGTCTGGCACCGGTCCGCCTCGCGGTGTTCGAGACCGACGGGACCCTGGAACAGGTCGACGAGTTGAAGTCGGCTTTCGCGGGCGCCACCAAGATCGAGCAGGCCGCGACCGGCAACCCGCTCGATGAAGCGCTGTGGGATCCGCATGTCATCGCTCGGCAGATCGGTATCGAGGCATTGAGCGACACCTGCCGGGCCTGCCCCCTCCACAATGTCTGCGGCGGCGGACACTACGTGCACCGGTATCGCGAGGGCACCGGCTTCCGGAATCCCTCGATCTATTGCGCCGATCTCGTGAAGTTGATCCGCCACATCGAATCCAGCATCAGGGCCGACATCACCTCAGCGGCCGTCGGGTGATGGTATTCGATTGAACAGCAATGGAATTCACACGAACAAGGCGTTCGTATTGCTGTGGTCCGGCAATGTTGTTTCGCTGACCGGCTTCTTCGGCATTCGCATCGCCTACCCGCTGCTGGTGCTTTCGGTCACCGGTTCCGTGACGCTTATGGGCTGGGCGGGGTTCGTGATCACGGTGCCGAGCCTGATTTTTCAGATTCCGGCAGGCATCGCGGCCGATTATTCAGACCGGCGGCGCACCCTGCTGATCTGCCAACTGTCCGGATTGACCGCGACCTCCGTCGCCGCCCTGGTCGTCGTTCTGAACGTGCCGAACCCGGGACCGTTCCTCATCGTCGCGGCCTTCGTCGAGGGCACCGCCTATGTCTTCTTCACCCTCAGCGAATTGGGTGCGATTCGTGACGTCGTCGACAGCGAGCAGCGCCCCGCGGCGTTCTCGTTCTTCGAGGCGGAGCAGCCCATCGGCTCCGTGCTCGGCCGCGCACTGGGCGCAGCCGCCTTTGGCATGGCACGGTGGCTGCCGTTCGTCATCAATGCCGTCTCGTACCTGTTCTGCCTGGCGACACTTTCGGCGATTCGCGGCGACTTCGCGGCGCGAAAGCCTGAAGGTGACCGGCCCAGCGGCGGACGCTGGAGCGTCGCGTGGGAGGGCGTGCGGATCGTATGGACCGAGCCGTTCCTGCGTGCCTCGACAGCGATCAGCGGGCTGTCGAACATGGTCATCCAGGTCGTCATCCTGCTGCTGATCTTCGAGATCGGCACCAGCGGCCGGCCGGTGTGGACGGTCGGCGTGGTGCTCGGTGCGGCTGGTGTCGGCGGCATTCTCGGCTCGTTCGCGGCGGCACGGCTCACCACTCGATTCAGTGCGCACGCGGTGTATCGCGGTTCGCTGTGGGCATGGACAGCGCTCCTATTGCCGATCGCCGTCAGCTCGAACCCCGCGATCATGGCGGTGTCGTGGTGCGGCATCGGTGCAGTCGGGACCGTAGTGAATGTGGCGCTGACACTCTTTCGGGTACGCGTTATCCCCGAAGACACGCTCGGCAGAGCGGTCGGCGCAGGCAATATCGTGACCGACGGCGCCGTCGCGCTCGGTGCGCTGCTCGCGGGCTATGTGCTGACCGCGCTCGGCGCCGCCACCACCGGATGGGCGCTGGTCGGCGCCATGCTCGTCCTCGCGATCGGCGGCAGCCTCGTCGGCCGCAGCCGCGAAGCTCCGCTCGCCGAGACACCCGCACGGGTCGAGTGATCCTCGGCGAGCGACGCCGCGCTTACTTGCCGACGATGAGGCTCTCCCCGTTCGGTGTCACGCTCACCTTGACCGTGTCGCCGTCGGTGATCTCACCGGCCAGCAGTTCCTTGGCCAGGGTGTCGCCGATGGCCTGCTGGATCAGCCTGCGCAGCGGCCGTGCACCGTAGACCGGGTCGTAGCCGCGTACCGCAAGCCAGAACCGTGCCGAATCGCTGACATCCAGCTTCAGCCTGCGCTGCGACAGCCGCTGCTGCAGCTGGTCGAGCTGGATGTCGACGATGGATTCCAGCTGCTCCTCGTCGAGCGGGTGGAACATGACCACATCGTCGAGGCGGTTGAGGAACTCCGGCTTGAACGCCGCGCGCACCGCGTTCATCACGAACTCCCGATCGCCGCCCGCACCGAGATTCGAGGTGAGGATCAGGATGGTGTTGCGGAAGTCGACCGTGCGACCTTGGCCGTCGGTCAGCCGACCCTCGTCGAGCACGGCGAGCAGGATGTCGAAGACATCCGGGTGCGCCTTCTCGATCTCGTCGAACAGCACCACGGTGTAGGGCCTGCGCCGCACCGCCTCGGTGAGCTGGCCGCCCTGGTCGTAACCGACATAGCCGGGCGGCGCACCGACGAGCCTGGCCACCGCATGCTTCTCGCTGTACTCGCTCATGTCGATGCGGACCATGGCGCGTTCGTCGTCGAACAGGAAGTCCGCCAACGCCTTTGCCAACTCCGTCTTACCGACGCCGGTTGGGCCGACGAACAGGAACGAGCCGGTCGGGCGGTTCGGGTCGGCGACGCCCGCGCGCGCCCGTCGCACCGCGTCCGACACTGCCTGCACCGCCTCCGGCTGGCCGACCACGCGCTTGCCGAGCTCGTCCTCCATCCGGAGCAGCTTCTGGGTTTCCCCTTCCATCAGCCTGCCGACCGGGATGCCGGTCCAGGCCGCCACCACCTCGGCGATGTCATCGGGACCGACTTCTTCCTTGAGCATCACCTCGCCGTCACCGGCTGCGGCAGAAGCCTTTTCGGCCTCGGCGAGCTGCTTCTCCAGCGCCGGGATCCGGCCGTAGCGCAGCTCGGCGGCCTTGCCGAGGTCACCGTCGCGTTCGGCGCGCTCGGATTCACCGCGCAGAGTTTCCAGTTCCTCCTTGAGGACCCGGACTTGGTCGATCGCGCTCTTCTCGTTCTGCCAGCGGGTCATCAGCTGGTTGAGCTTCTCCCGATCGTCGGCGAGCTCCTGGCGCAGTTTCTCCAGACGCTGCTTGGAGGCATCATCGGTTTCCTTGCTCAGCGCGACTTCCTCGATCTCCAGCCGCCGCACCGCGCGCTCGACCTCATCGATTTCGACAGGGCGGGAATCGATTTCCATGCGCAGCCGCGATGCCGACTCGTCGACGAGGTCGATTGCCTTGTCGGGCAGGAACCGGGAGGTGATGTAGCGGTCGCTGAGGGTAGCCGCGGCGACGAGCGCGGAGTCGGTGATGCGCACGCCGTGGTGCACCTCGTAGCGCTCCTTGATGCCGCGCAGGATGCCGATGGTGTCCTCCACCGACGGCTCGCCGACCAGCACCTGTTGGAAGCGGCGTTCCAGTGCGGCGTCCTTTTCGATGTGCTTGCGGTACTCATCCAGTGTGGTGGCACCGACCATCCGCAGCTCACCGCGGGCGAGCATGGGCTTGATCATGTTGCCCGCGTCCATCGCGGATTCCCCGGTCGCGCCCGCGCCGACAATGGTGTGCAGCTCATCGATGAAGGTGATGATCTGTCCCGCACTGTTCTTGATGTCCTCGAGCACGGCCTTGAGCCGCTCCTCGAACTCGCCGCGATACTTCGCGCCCGCAACCATCGCGCCGAGATCGAGCGAGACAACGGACTTGCCGCGCAACGACTCCGGCACATCACCCGCCACGATGCGCTGGGCGAGGCCCTCCACGATCGCGGTCTTGCCGACGCCCGGTTCGCCGATGAGCACCGGGTTGTTCTTGGTGCGACGGCTCAGCACCTGCACGACGCGGCGGATTTCGTTGTCACGGCCGATCACCGGGTCGAGCTTGCCCGCGCGGGCCGCCTCGGTGAGGTCGGTGGAGTACTTCTCGAGCGCCTGGTAGCTGCCCTCGGGGTCCGGGCTGGTCACTCTGGCACTGCCGCGCACCGTGGTGAATGCCTCGCGCAGCGCGTCGGCACTGGCGCCGTATTTGATGAGCAGCATCGTCACGTCCGAGTCGCCGGCGGCCAGGCCGACCAGAACATGCTCGGTGGAGACGTATTCATCGCCCAGCTCGGTGGCCAGGCGCTGGGCGGCTGTGATGGCAGCCAGGGCTTCGCGGCCGAGTTGCGGGGTCGTGGTCGCGCCGGTCGCCCTCGGCAGCCGGTCGACGATGTCCTGCGCTTCGCGACGGACCGTTGCCGGATCTACCGCGACAGCCTTGAGCAAGGGGGCGGCGATGCCGTCGGTTTGATCCAGCAACGCCACCAGCAAGTGCGCCGGACGAATCTCCGGATTACCCGCGGCGGACGCCGCTTGCAGCGCGGCGGTCAACGCCGCCTGGGTCTTGGTGGTGGGATTGAACGAGTCCACGGTCACCTTCCTACTAGTCGATGTGCACGGCACCGAGGGTCCGCATTCCGCTCGACACACGATGGGTCGCGCGGCTCACTGCCGTTCCTCACCGTTCAACGTTGGAAAGGTTGAGTCTGTTCCGCTCAACTTTGAAATTCTTCCAGCCTCTCGGCTCTTGACAAACGCTACGCCGCGACACCGTCGAATGCGATGAATCACGACGTCGGTGGTGTATGGATACCTACGACGGCGGTTGCCGTCGGATGCGTCACCTCTTCTCCCAATTACAAGGAGCGAACAGATGCGCGCGATCGTGGTACGGAATTTCGGAGCAACACCCGAGTTGACCGACATGCCGGTGCCCGAGCCCGGCGCAGGCAAGGTCCGCGTGCAGTTGGAGGCGGCCGGGGTCAACCCGTTCGATCAGCGGATGGCCACCGGATACCTGGACGGGAAGATGCCGCACGACTTTCCGATGATCCTCGGCGTCGACGGCGCGGGCACGGTGTCCGCGGTCGGGCCGGGCGTCAGCAGGTTCGCCGTCGGCGACCGCGTGGTCGGCAAGTTCCTTACGTCCCCGGCGGGCCACGGCAGCTTCGCCGAGTACGCGGTGTTGCCGGAGACCGGCGCGCTCGCGCGGATCCCGGACGGCATCCCGACCGGCGCGGCCGCGGCACTGCCGACCGCGGGCGTCACCGCACAGGACATTGTGGACGCCACCCGGATCCAGCCGGGCCAGACGGTGCTGGTGGTCGGCGCGACCGGCGGCGTCGGCTCCTTCCTCGTGCAACTGGCGAACATCGCAGGCGCCCACGTCATCGCCACCGCACGTGGCGATGCGGCCGATCAGACGACCCGCCTCGGCGCGGCCGAAACCGTCGACTACACCCAGGGCTCGGTTACCGCGCAGGTCGCGGCCGCCCATCCCGCCGGCATCGACGTGCTGTTCGACGTGGTGAGCCCGCCCGAAGCACTCGCCGAGCTGACCACGCTGGTCCGCGACGGCGGCACCGTCTATTCCACCATCTGGTCCGCCGACGAAGCGGCGCTGCGCGAGCGCGGCATCAAGGGCGGCAATATCGAATCCTCTGGCGGCGCACCGGAATTGACTCGCCTGATGAAACGCGTCGCCGAAGGCGATGTGGTCGTGCCGATCGACGCGACCGTGCCGCTGGCCGAGGCGCCGTCGGTGATCGGCGCTACGGGCGCGCGCGGCAAGACAGTGCTGACCATCTGAAGCGTGATGTGCGCAGGCCCAGCTGCCGGCGATAGCGTGCCGGTCGTTCGAAGGACGGTCGAACAGATCCACCGAAATGCCGAACCGGTCGCGCCCGCGGTCCGCACAAACGTCGGTGAATAACGCCTGCTACAACCGGTGAGACAGGCCCGCCGCGCACGGTGTTTGCCCACCGATTACCGTTGGCCGAGGCGTGATGGGCCATACCCACACGACCACGGGATTTTCGGGGATACTTGACCGCGGAGGACCGCCGGTTACGGGTATGTCCTCGGGCAGCAATCAGAGGGAAAGGGAGCTCGACGTCGTGGATGCGCGTTCGGCTGCGCTGGTCCGCGCCAACTTCCGTTCGGTGATCTCCTCGCCCAACGGACCCGAGCGGTTGATCAGTGCGTTCTATGGTCACCTCTTCGCGGAAACCCCCCAACTGCGCGAGCTGTTTCCGCCTGCCATGGATATGCAGGCAAAACGGCTGGTGACGGCCATCCAGTATGTGCTCGACCATCTGGAGGATTGGGAGCGGGCGCAGAAGTTTCTCGAGCAGCTGGCTCGCGACCATCGCAAGTACGGCGTATTGCCCGGGCACTACGATGCCGCAGGCCGGGCGCTGCTGGCCGCCTGTCGTAGTTTCAACTACAACAATGGCGTCTGGAATCGCGCGCTCGAGGAGGGCTGGCGCGACATCACCATCCTCATCTCCGCCTCCATGGCCATCGGCGCCAACTCCGACAAGTCGCGCCCGTCCTGGGAAGCGACGGTCGTCGGCCATCGCCGGGTGCTGGAGGACTTGGCGATCGTGCGGCTGCAGTCCGAGAGCCCGATCCCGTATCAGGCCGGACAGTACGTGCCGATCGTAGTGCCGCAGCGACCGAAGATGTGGCGCTACCTCTCGCCCGCGATTCCGGCAAATCCCTACGGCGAGATCGAATTCCACGTCCGCAAGATCCGCGGCGGCTGGGTGAGCCCCGCGATCGTGAACGAAACCCGCGTCGGCGACAAGTGGACGATCGCCAACCCGCTCGGCGGGCTGCACGTCGACCGGGACAGCGGTCGCGACGTGCTGCTGATCGGCGCGGGCACCGGCATCGCCCCGCTGCGCGCGCAGCTGATCGAAATGGGCCAGCGCGGCATCAACCCGCGCGTGCACTTCTTCATCGGCGGCCGCTACCCGTGCGAGTTGTACGACGTGGATAACATGTGGCAGCTCTCGCAGAGCAATCCGTGGCTCACCATCGTCCCGGTCTGCGAACAGAAGACCAACCCGTGGTGGTACCCGCATCCGCCCGCGGATGCGCCCTACGGCATGCACCGGACGCTGATCGGTAATCTCGGTGCAGTGGTCGCGAGCTTCGGTGCGTGGGCGGATCGGCAGATCCAGATCGCCGGATCGGCGCGGATGATCGCCGACACCCGCCGCGCGCTGATAGCGGTGGGCACTCCGGAGTCGATTATCAGCTCCGACCCTGTGTAGAACGAGGAGGCTCCGTTGGGGGACTTGCACGGCAACGGTGCTTCGCCCGATCACCGCACACTGCCCGATTTCGACGCCCCGCCCGAATGGAAGGCGACCGTCGTCGGCCATCATCGGCTGCGCCACGACCTCGCGGTGATCCGGCTGATCGGCGAGTTCGTGCCGTTCACCGCGGGCCAGTCCGTCGAGGTGCGGGTGCCGCAGCAGCCGAGCATGCGGCGAAGATTCTCCCCCGCCCTGCCGCCTTCGCTGGACGGCAAGCTCGAATTCCATGTTCGAACCGTGCCGGGCGGCTGGTGCAGCGGCTCCATCGTCGCCGACACCGCACCGGGTGACCAATGGCAGATCACCGCCCCGGCAGGCACGTTCGCCGTCGATCCCGACGGCGACGAGGTGGTGATGATCGCGGGCGGCACCGGCCTTGCCCCGATGCGCGCCCAGATCCTCGACCTGGCCAGGCACGAAGACCCGCCGCCCACCTACCTGTTCATCGGCGGCAGCTCCCCCCGCGACCTATACGCCACCGACATGCTCTACCTGCTGACCGGCGAATTGCCCTGGCTCACCGTCATCCCGGTGGTAGAAACCCCGGACGATCCCGGCTGGGTCGACGACTGGTACGAACAGTCCCGCGTAGACATCGGATTCCCACCCGACGACATGCTCCACGGCACCCTCGCCGACGTGGTCGGCTCACACGGCGCTTTCGCCAACCACCAGGTGCTCGTCTGCGGCTCCCCCGCCATGACCCGCGCAACAGTCGACCGACTCATCTCAACCGGAACCCCCGCCGAGAGAATCCAATTCGAGGGAATCTGACCAACAGACCCCCCGGAGCAGTTCGTCCAGTGCCCGCTCCGGGCCGATTCACATGCAGCACAAGCGCATCCACCAAAGTCCCGAGCATCCCCACCAATGCGCCCACTGGGCACGATGCACCTTCCGAGCGCAGCGAGACCCAGCACCAGCGTTCGCGGCCCGTCCACCCCACACCAGCCGCAGCGCATCCACCAAAGTCCCGAGCATCCCGACCAACACACCCACTCGGCACGATGACACCTTCCGAGCGAAGCGAGATCGAGCACTAGAGTTCGCGGCCCGTCTCGCTTCCGAGCGGCCGAAGCGCATGCGCCGCAGGCGCGAGTCTCGGCCGCTCGGAAGCGAGACCAAGGGGGCCGCGAACACGCCGCGCCGCAGGCGCGGCCAAATCAAAACAGCGGGTCGTGGCGGATGTTCTTGGTTTGGGTGCCCGCTGCCATCAGGCGGAACTTGGTGGTCTGCACCATGGATGGCGATCCGACGATCTGGACGTCGCGGTCGGCCCATGCCCCGTAGCCGGCGACGACCTTGCCGATCTGTCCGGTCATTCGTGGTTCCAGCCCCGGCCAGGTGCGCTCCGGTTCACCGGAGTCCACGTGCCACCACGGGTTTTCGTCGCTCTCGGTCACCGGTGTCACGGTGAGCCACTTATTGGCCACGGCGAGCGCGCTGAGCGTTTCGAGATCGTAGAGGTCGCAGGGGTGATGCCCGCCGATGAACAGGTGCACGCGGGGGTTGATCCGCCGCTGCGCCATCGCCATGAGCTGGGCGCGTAGTGGGGCGAGACCGGTGCCGCAGCCGACCATCAGCATCTTGCGCTTGCTGTTGCGTGGGATGCCGAGCCCGCCGAGGGGGGACCCGAGTAGCCACTTGTCGCCGATGTTCGTGTGGCCGACCATCGCCGGGCTGACCCAGCCGCCCAGCACGCTACGGATGTGGAATTCGATCTCGCCGTTGGCGTTCGCGGGCACGGCGGGCGACAGGTAGCGCCACATCCGCGGCCGCGACGGTATCTGCACGCTGATGTACTGGCCTGCGGCAAACTGCATCGGCTCGTCCAGTTGCAGCCGCACGACGGTCAGGTTGCGCAGCACGTCGCGGCGCTCGACCACGGTCCCGGTCCACACCGCGGGCGTGGTCTCCTTCTCCGCTGCGCCGATCATGGTGTCGCCGATGATGGTCAGGCCTTCGTCCCAGGCCCGCTCCACTTCATCGGTCCACATCTCGGTGCCTGCGAAAATCCGCATCGCGGCCTTCAGCGAGTTGGCCACCGCGACGTAATGCTCGGGCTGCACACCGTATTTGCGGTGGTCGCGGCCGAGTTGGGCCAGGAACGGTAGTAGCTTGTTCGGCTCCTCGAGCCGGTCCAGCACGTAGGCGATGGCCTTGACCAATCGGTCACGCTGTGCATCCATTGCTGCCGGGAAGAATTCGCGAGCGTGCGGGTAATCGGTGAACAAGATCGCGTAAAACGAACTTGCCAGCCTCGCGGACCCACCTTCCTCCGCAGCAACCGCCTTGAACGTCGTTCTTATCAAAGCGATAGTCCGCGAATCCATTTGTGTCACAACCCCATTTCGCACTCGTACACAAACCGAGCCGGCGAGTGAGGTGCTGCGGGACACTCGACAGCAGCCGATGCAACCGAGTGTAGGTGAGGTTTGCCAGCAACGGAATCATCCGTGAAAACATCACGCGTGAAATTCTCCTGAAACGAGGACCCGAAACGCGAAACGCCACAGAAACCGACTGGGAGATCGATAATTTGGGTGAAATCAGTCACAGACTCACTGAATTTGTGAGATCCATTTTGCAGGGTTCATCCTGATCCAGCACACCGAGCGATCACACGGCAACTCCGAAATGTTGCCGATTACCTAGGGTCAGCAACCTTTACGCACCCGGCTGCCCGGGCGACCGACCGGAAATCGCGAGACGACCGGCCGCCCGATCCGTTGCGCGGACAGTCGTGCGCGCCAATCGATCCGGCATCCCGCCCGCTATCACCGCGCCTCGACGACATCGGGCCCCAGGCTTCGGTTCATGCGTGATGAACCGAAACACCGGGGCCCGATGGTTGCCAGGAAGTGTCAGCGCCGATGCCGGGGCTGCCACACCACCAATGCGGTACTGCGTTGTGGCGGTGAAAGATCCGGGCGATAGCCCGAGCGCAGCCGCTCCACTTCAGCCGCCAGATCGGCGACGTGCTGCTGCAATTCCGCCACTTGATTGGTGAGTTCGATAATGCGCTTGATGCCTGCGAGATTGACACCCTCGTCCTGGGACAGCCGCTGCACCTCGCGCAGCAGCTCGACATCCCGGGCCGAGTAGCGCCTACCGCCGCCCGAAGTCCGTTGTGGCGTAACCAGTCCGAGGCGGTCATAGGTGCGCAGTGTCTGCGCGTGCATGCCCGCCAACTGTGCCGCCACCGAGATCATGAAGACCTGAGCCTCGGTACGGCCCGGGTTGGGCCCACCTGACGCATTCTTCGGATCACCGGACATCACGCACCTGCCCATCCCGCACGTGGATCGAACCCGCTGGTCTTCTCCGCATCCGCGTAGCGCCGCAGCGCCTCGGAAGCATTGTCGTCCAGCTTCTGCGGCACGGCGACCTTGACAGTGACCAGCAGATCACCGGCGCCGCCGCCGGGGCCGCGCTTCGGCACGCCACGGCCGCGCACCCGCAGGATGCGGCCGTCCGCGGTGCCCGGAGGCACCTTGACGCCGACGCGCCCTTCCAGCGTGGGCACCGAAACGGTTGTGCCCAGCACCAATTCACTGTAACTGACCGGAAGCACCAGGGTCAGGTCGTCGCCGTTGCGGCCGAAGACCTTGTCCTGGCTGACGTGCACGGTGACGAAGAGGTCGCCCGAAGGCGCACCACGCAGCCCCGCCTCGCCCTGTCCGGCCAGCCGAATCTTCTGTCCGTCACTGACACCCGGCGGGATCCGCACCGTAATGGTGCGGGTCCGGTTCTGGATGCCACTGCCGTGGCAGTCGACGCACGGGTCGTCGATGATCGAGCCGGTGCCACGGCATTCGTCGCAGGGTTCACTGAAACCGAACGCGCCCTGGTTGCGGCTGATGACGCCGTTTCCATTGCAGATAGGGCACACTCGGGGACTTGTCCCCGGCTTCGCGCCACTGCCGTGACACGTCGTACACGGTGAGGGACTCGTCATCCGCAGCGGAACGGTGACACCTTGCGCGGCTTCACGGAAGCCGAGCGTGGTCTCGGTCTCCACATCGGCGCCACGGCGCGGGCGACTGCCCGCGGTCCGGGTGCCACCTCGGTTGAACAGGCCACCGAGGAGGTCGCCGAGGCCACCATCGCCCGCATTCGCCTGACCGAAGATGTCGCCGATATTGAAGTCCTGGGAGAACCCACCGCCCGTACCGGGGGTGAACCCACCGCCCCGGCCATACGCACCGCCACCGGCGAAAAGCTTTCGCGTTTCGTCGTATTCCTTGCGTTTGGCCGGATCGGACAGCACGGCATGCGCCTCGCTGACGGACTTGAACCGCTCCTCGGCCTTGGTGTCACCGGGATTGGCATCCGGGTGCAGGTCACGAGCGAGCTTGCGATACGCCTTCTTGATCTCGTCCTGGGAGGCGCTGGAGGAAACGCCCAGCTCCTTGTAGAAGTCCTTTTCGATCCACTCCCGTTGGCTCACCGGGCATCTCCTCCTCTCACTGTTCTTGACCTGCGGCGCTCCCGGGGCCCTCCGTGGTCACGCTGCGCTACCGCTTCCGGGCCCGTCGCGTCCTTATTGGTTGGGTATGCCGGCATCGGAACCAGCGTTCGATGCTTCATTCACCGGTAGATCGGCCACGCCATCGGTTACCCCGACCAGCGCGTGCCGAAGCACCCGATCGCCGAAGCGATAGCCCTTGCGCATGACGACACCGATCACCGGGTCGTGCCCGGAACCTTCGTGCTGCACGGCCTCGTGCAGGGTCGGGTCGAAAGGCTCACCCTCCGAACCGAATTCCTCGAGGCCCTGCTTTGTCAGCGCGTCGGACAGCTTGTCGGCGACCGCCTTGAGCGGTCCGGTCTCCAGGTCGCCGTGCGCACGGGCCCGATCGAGATCGTCGAGCACGCCGAGCAATTCGGTGACCACCGCGGCCTTCGCGGCGTCGATGGTCGCCTTACGGTCCCGCTCGACCCGGCGCCGGTAGTTGGCGTATTCCGCGGTCAACCGCTGCAGGTCGGCAGTGCGCTCGGCCAACTCGCCGCTGATGCTTTCGGCCAGAATCGCGGCCCCCTCGTCGGCAGCGAGCACGGCGTCGGCACCGTTGCCCGCATCCGGGCCGGCCGCAGCAGCGTCTGCTGCGGCCGGTTCCCGAATCTCGCCGGTCTCCGGATCAACTTTGCGGTTGTCGACGAAGGTGATCGGCTCTTGTTCGGAGTTACGCTCCCCCGAATTTCCCTGGGTCACTTCTTCTCCGTGTCGACCGGCTCGTCCACAACTTCGGCATCCACGACCTGGTCATCGTCGGCAGTGCTCGACGCACCGTTGCTCGAGGCCGCGGACTCCGCCGCCGACGCCTCGTAGATGGCCTGGCCCAGCGCCTGCGACTCGGTCGCCAGCTTCTCCACGGCGGACTTCACCGCGGCGATGTCGGTGCCCTTGAGCGCCTCGTTGGCCTCGGCGATGGCCGCCTCGACCTTCTCCTTGACGTCGCCGGGGACCTTGTCCTCGTTCTCCTTGATGAACTTCTCGGTCTGGTGCACCAGCGACTCGGCCTGGTTGCGGGTCTCGGCCTCCTCGCGGCGGGCCTTGTCCTCGGCGGCGTGCGCCTCGGCGTCCTTGACCATCCGGTCGATCTCTTCCTTGGACAGGCCGGAGCCGTCCTGGATCTTGATCGTGTTTTCCTTGCCGGTGCCCTTGTCCTTCGCGGTCACGTGCACGATGCCGTTGGCGTCGATGTCGAAGGTGACCTCGATCTGCGGCACGCCACGCGGGGCCGGCGGGATGCCGGTCAGCTCGAAGGAACCGAGCAGCTTGTTGTGCGAGGCGATCTCGCGCTCACCCTGGAACACCTGGATCTGCACCGACGGCTGGTTGTCATCGGCCGTGGTGAAGGTCTCCGAGCGCTTGGTCGGAATGGTGGTGTTGCGCTCGATGAGCTTGGTCATCACGCCACCCTTGGTCTCGATGCCCAGCGACAGCGGGGTGACATCGAGCAGCAGGACGTCCTTGACCTCGCCCTTGAGCACACCGGCCTGCAGCGCGGCGCCGACGGCGACGACCTCATCCGGGTTCACGCCCTTGTTGGGCTCCTGGCCACCGGTCAGTTCCTTGACCAGTTCGGTGACGGCAGGCATACGGGTGGAGCCACCGACGAGCACGACGTGGTCGATGTCCTTGACCGAGATGCCGGCGTCCTTGATCACGGACTGGAACGGCGCACGGGTGCGGTCGAGCAGGTCCGAGGTGATCTTCTGGAACTCGGCGCGGGTCAGCTGCTCATCGAGGAACAGCGGGTTCTTGTCCGCGTCGACAGTGATGTAGGGCAGGTTGATCGAGGTGCTCTGCGAGGAGCTCAGCTCGATCTTGGCCTTCTCGGCGGCCTCACGCAGCCGCTGCAGCGCCATCTTGTCCTTGGTCAGGTCGATGCCCGCACTGGCCTTGAACTTGTCGACCAGCCAGGTGACAACGCGCTCGTCCCAGTCGTCACCACCGAGGTGGTTGTCACCGGAGGTCGCGCGGACCTCGACGACACCCTCGCCGATTTCCAGCAGCGAGACGTCGAAGGTACCGCCACCGAGGTCGAAGACCAGGATGGTCTGTTCCTTGTCGCCCTTGTCCAGGCCGTATGCGAGGGCGGCCGCGGTGGGCTCGTTGACGATACGCAGCACATTGAGGCCGGCGATCTGGCCGGCTTCCTTGGTGGCCTGGCGCTGTGCGTCCTCGAAGTAGGCGGGGACGGTGATGACCGCGTCGGTGATCTCCTCACCGAGGTAGGCCTCGGCGTCGCGCTTCAACTTCATCAGCGTGCGCGCGCTGATCTCCTGCGGCGTGTACTTCTTGCCGTCGATCTCGACGCTCCACTCGGTGCCGATGTGGCGCTTGACCGAGCGAATGGTGCGGTCGACGTTCGTGACCGCCTGGTTCTTGGCCGGCTGTCCGACCAATACCTCGCCGTTCTTCGCGAAAGCAACGATCGAGGGGGTGGTGCGCGATCCTTCCGAGTTGGCGACGACGACCGGCTCTCCGCCTTCGAGAACGGCGACGACCGAGTTCGTGGTCCCGAGGTCGATTCCGACCGCACGAGCCATGGTTTTCCTCCTAGTTGACGTAACTACTTGTGTCGGTGCTGGGCGAACGATCGCCCTGCGGCCAGTTGTCCTGTGCCGCGAGACCTCGCCCCTAGCACCTCACGGAGCACGGTCTCAGCAACGCTGAGCGTGGTCGACTCAATCCTGCACCGGATTGCGGTCAGGAGTCAACTCAAACTTGAGCCGGGCATACTCAACATTCCCGAACAGCTCAACCGTGGCCCTCAGCGATCTATTCCCGAACCTGGCCCGGGGGGCTGCCGCCATTCTCGACAGCCGTGTCATCGCAGCCCAGGAATGTGCGCCAGTTGTGATCAGCACATAGCTGGTCGGGGAGTGACAAGGCGATGGTTGTCACCGAGCTGGTCTGCCTGATCTGCGACAACCTCTCGGCGAACAAGCCGCCCCGAATTCGTCCCCGACCACCGCGTCCTGGGTGCACCCGATCGAGGCCCGGTTCATCGCCTGGTTGGGGCAGTTAGGCCGTATCCGGGCACAGCACCGGCGATCCGTACCACTGGCAGACCAGCAGCGCGAGCTCGACGTCGAGCCTGTCCTCGGTGATAGGCCTGCCGCGCCGCGATACCGCCCGCCCGACCCGGTATTTCACCGAATTGGAGTGCAGATCGAGTTCTGCGGCGGCCGCCTTGTAGCTGGACCCAGTGCGTAGGAACACCCGTAACGTCTCGCGCAGCCATGCGTCGTTCTTATTGTCGGTGGCCAAGTCGCCGAGCACCTCGCAAACCCATTCCTTGACCTCCGCGATCCCGCCGCCGAGCAGGGCCGCCGCCACCGACAATCCCGGGTCGCCGGCTGCGATGATGCTCGATTCCGCGTCTCCACGCGCCAGCGCGACCGAGCGCACACCTTGGGCGAGCCGATGCGACCGACGGAATCCCGACACTCCGGAGGCCACCGTGCCGATGGCCACCCGCGGCGCATCCGGATACCCGGCCGCGAAACCACGGACCTTGGCGACAGCGTCGGGCTGCGCCGACCGATACGGCAGCCATGCCCAGGCGCTCATCCGATCGTCGGCGACGAACAGCGGGCGGGCGGCGGCATCTGCCACCTCGGCCGATTCGCGGACGAATCGTTGCAGCCCGGCGAGCTCGTCAACATGGGCGCCGGCGCCCGGGTACCAAACGATAAGTGCCAGATGGAACCAATGCAGTGGGTAACGGATCGATTCGGTGGCGGCGCCGATATCGACGGTCCTCTTACCCGCCAGCACTTCGCGGACCCGAAGCGCACGGGCGCTGTTGCGGTCGTCCAGCCACTGCTCGCGCTCGCCTTCGTAGGCGGCGACGACCTGCTGGATGATCTGGTCGAGGTATTCGAACAGCCTGGTGCTGATCGCCTCCATGACGATGACCTGATCCACCGGCGCGATATCACTGGCCAGCAGATCGGCGAAAACCATCTTGGTCAGACGCCGCTGGCCGACATGGTAAGCGCGAACCAGGGCATTGAGCGGGACATCGTGCTGGGCCAAGCGCCTGCTGTACTCGATCGCCGCCACGGGCGCGTGGATCCGCGCCGCCGGGATGTCGTGCTGCAGCGCGTGCAGCAGTGTGTTGATATTGCCATGCACACTGGCCCCGAGCAGTTCGATGGTGTGGACGTCGGCACGCAACTCAGGTATCTCGTCCTCGATTACGCGCGAGATACCCACGTTGACATTCGTCACCCGCTCGTTCATGCGGGCGGCGATCTTCGCGATACAGCGGCTCACATCGACATCACCGTCGCGACGAAAAGTCGTCACCACCCAATGGTAGTTACAGCGCAGCGACCCGCGGTGACGAATACGAGGTCGACATTGTCCTCCGACGACAAAGCACGCGACGAATTTCGTCAACGCACGACGATGACGAGCCGCACCGTTACTTCTACCGTTGTCGTCATTCCTCGCACCACACCTCCACCTCGAGGACCGCTGTTGATTCTTTCGACCCTCCCGGACCGTCGCGCCGCCGCCGCGCCCGACGCACCCGCCGTCACCGACGACAACATCGACCTGAACAACACCGAATTCCTGGCCGCCGTGCGGCGGGCCGCCGCCTGCCTGCGCGCCGCGGGCGTCTCGACGGACGACGTAGTCGCGATCATGCTGCCCGATACCGCCGCCCTCGTCGTATCCCTGTTCGCCACATGGCGTTTGGGTGCCACGGCCGCCCCGATCAACCCATCGCTGACCGCCCCGGAGGCCAGCTACCAGATGGCCCAGGCGGGCGCCAAGGTACTGGTCGCCGCGCAGCGGCCCGCCTTCGACGCTCCGGTCCAAGCCGTCATTTCTGCCGACGAACTCACCGCGGCAGACCCCGCCATCTCGGCAGCGGCGCGGCCCAGCGACGATGCACCAGCGCTGATCATCTACACCAGCGGGAGCAGCCTCGAGCCGAACCGCGTGATGCTCGACCACATGAACCTCGACGCCGTGTGCCGATTGGCGATCGAGGCATTCGCACTCACCGACGCCGACCACAGCCTGTTGATCCTGCCGCTGTTCCATATCAGCGGCATCGTGGTGGGCGTCTTGTCGCCGCTGCTCGCCGGTGGCCGCGCCACCATAGCCGGCCGGTTCAGCCCCACGTCGTTCTTCGAGCGGATCGAGCGCAGCCATGCCACCTACTTCTCCGCGGACCCGACCATGTACACGGCGCTGTCCGATCTGCCCGCCCAGATACGGCCGAACACCTCGTCGGTGCGGTTCGCCATCGGCGGCGCGGTGCGGGCCAACGTCGAACAGCGGACCAGGTTCGAACACCGCTACGGCATACCGATCATCGACAGTCACGGGCTGACCGACATTCCTGGGCGAACACGTTCAACTGCTAACCGGCGTCGACTGGCTCATCTGTAGGCATACGCCGGTTAGACCTCGGAGCCATCGAATTTCTGGCGCTACTCAGCCACGCCCAGGCATTGGGCCGACCACGCTTCCGCGCGTTGATGGCACGAGTAGTCGGCGCCTCCGTCGACTATCCGGAACTGGTGAATACCTACATTCGGCGATACTTACTGCCCCGGCCGAGAGCGGCTACCGTATCCGTGACCGGTACCAAGATCGAAGGAACTGACACAGCGCCGGGACAGCCGCGCCCCTCTTGCGGCTGAGGCGGCACCGAACCTCAACGCTGCTGATGGTCTGCGTCCGTAGTCGTGCACAGGGCGTCGTCGATCAGCTTGCTTTGGGCCTGTTCCACGCGCAGGACGTCGTCCGCGGAATCGGCGAGGACGCCCGACAGCGAGACCGTGATGCTGCGCAGGCCATCTGCGGTGACGCCGGCGGCGCTGATCCAGCCGGAATCGCCGCCCTCGTGGCCCCAGTACACCCCGCCGCAGGACAGCGGGCGTGAGAAGAGCCCCAGCCCGTCACCAGCACCCGGCATGAGCTGCTCGAACTCCTTGCTGACCGGAATGGTCTGTTTCATCTGCGTCAGTTGCGCCGGTGGCAGGAGCCGGCCGCCGAGCAGGGCGCGGAAGAATCGGTTGAGATCGGCGGTGGTGGAGACGAGCCCGGCCTCTCCATTGGCGCCCATGCCGACCTGCTCGGTGACGTCCACGGGCGGCTCGCCGGGGTTGAATGCCTGATACGTCTCGGCATGTGGTTGGGGCAGCGTGGGTGAAGTACCCGGCCAGAAGGTGTGATCGAGGCCGATCGGCCGGACGATCCGATCTCTTACCTCCTCATGCCAGGGGTGCCTGGTAACCCGCTCGATGATCATGCCGAGCAGAACGTAATCGGTGTTGCCATAGCTCCAGTCCGTGCCGGGCTGGAAGTCCGGGCGGTGGCCCATCGCCCGAGCGACGGTCTGCTCGGGTGTGTAGGTGTCGTATCGGTGCTGGTAGAAGTCCTGCGCTGAGGTGTAGTCCGGGTAATCGTCGTGAATGCCGCTGGTGTGCTGGAGCAGTTGGCGGATGGTGATCGCGCCACCGTCATTGCCGTTTCCGGACACCACGCCGGGCAACCACCGCTCGACCGAGTCGTCCAGAGACAGGCCGCGGTCGCCGGCGAGCTGCAGGATCACGGTGGCCACGAACGCCTTGGTGATGCTGGCTATCCGGAAGTAGCCATCCCGAGGGATCGGCTGCCGGGTCGTCAGGTCGGCGACGCCGCTGGTGGCGGTCAGGTTCCGGTCGTCAGAGGTGACCAGGAGGGCCTGCACTCCCGTCACGCCGAGTGCGGTGAGCGCATCGGCGTCGCGCTGGAGCTGGAGCTGGATTCGGTCGTCGTGCTGCCGGGCGGCTATCGCGACAAGCACACTGAGGGAAAGGGTTCCGGCCACGATGGCGGCCAGCGCGAGGTTTCGTCGGATGGATCGGCCGCGCCGCCGTGGTGAGCGAATCGATGAACTCGTCATGGGCGTTGACGCTAGGTCTGGCCGAGGTGAGCAGACGATACCGCTCACTAGTGACAAAAAGCGGTAGTGGGCTGTAGTGCGAGGCTCGGTCGCCATGGCTCAGACTTATGCGAATGAACCACCCTGGGGCCAGTCAGCTTCCGGCGATGTGGCGCGGTCTGGGTTATCTACTGGAAAGCCTGGTCACCGCCGCGGTCGCCCTGTTCGCGCTGCCCGTACTCATCGTCCCGACGATGGCTCGCGCCTGGGCGTCCTGGCATCGTCGCCGCGCCGACCGGCTGCTGCTTTCTCCGCGTTCTGGTCCCGTCCGTGTCGGTACGTGGCGTGTTCTCGGGTGGCTGTGCACAAGCATCGTGACCAGTCTGGCGTTCGGGCTCGTCGCGGTGCTGTGCGCAGGTAACGCGGTGGCCACGGCCATCACGGTGCCCTTGTGGTGGGCGTTGCCCGCCGGCACCCGCGCGGGCGGCTTCGGCGCCGGTGTTCCGCTGTCCGGGTGGGGCACGGCGTTGACCCTGGGGACCGCACAAGTCGTCATCTTCGCGGCCTTGACCTACTGGCTCGTTCCACTGCTGGCGCGCCTGCACGCCCGGATCTGTGTTGCGCTGCTGTCCCCTTCGGCCGCGGTGCAGTTGGCGCAGCGTGTGGAGACGCTGACCGAGACGCGGGCCGACGCCATCAACGCGCACGGCGCGGAACTGCGCCGGATCGAACGGGACTTGCACGACGGCACCCAGGCCCGGCTGGTGGCCATCGCGATGCGGCTGGGTGTGGCCCGTGAGTCGATGAGCGAGGACCCGCAGACGGCGGCCAGACTCTTGGACGAAGCGCATGAGAGTACCGAGGAGGCCATGGTGGAGCTTCGTGCGGTGATCCGGACGATCTACCCGCCGATCCTCGCCGATCGCGGCCTCGCCGGGGCGCTGGCCGCGCTGGGGGCCCGATCGGCGATCGACACCACCCTCGATATCGGCGACCTCGGCACGATCCCCGCCGCGGTCGAGACCGTGGCCTACTTCACGATCGCCGAGGCGCTCACCAATGCTGCCAAGCACAGCCAGGCCACCCGGATCACCGTCCGCGTCGCACGCGACGGTGACCAGCTGTCGATCGAGGTCACCGACGACGGAGTCGGCGGCGCCGATGAGACGCTGGGTACCGGCATCGCCGGAATCCGCCACCGTGTCTTGGCGCTCGACGGCACCGTCCACATCCACAGCCCCGGCGGCGGCCCGACCACGATCACTGTGAGCCTGGCGTGCGGGTCGTGATCGCCGAGGACAACGTCTTGTTGTCCAATGGGCTGGAACTCCTGCTGACCGCCAAGGGCTTTCACGTCGCCGCGATCACCCAGGACGCCCCCGGCTTCCTCGCCGCCGTCACCGAACACCGACCGGACGTCACCATCGTCGACGTACGGCTACCGCCGACCTTCCGCGACGAGGGCATCCACGCCGCCATCCGCGCCCGCCGCCGGCACCCCGGCCTACCCGTGCTCGTCCTCTCCCAATACGTCGAGCAGCAGTACGCGGGCGAGCTGATCTCCGATGGACGCGGCGGCGTCGGCTACCTGCTCAAGGACCGGGTGAGCCGGGTGAGCGAGTTCATCGACGCGCTGCGGCGGGTCGCCGCCGGCGCTACCGTCATGGACCCCGAGGTGATCGGGCAGCTCCTCACCCGTCACGCGCACGACCCGGTTGCCGCCCTCACGCCACGTGAACGCGAAGTCCTCGCCATGATGGCCGAAGGAAAGGACAACGCCACGATCGCGGCCCGGCTCGTCATCACCGAGAACGCCGTGCACAAACACATCGGCAACATCTTCGCCAAGCTCGGCCTCTCACCGGCCGACAGCGGCCACCGCCGCGTCCTCGCAGTCCTCACCTATCTCAGCCGTCACTGACCAAGTTGTCCGTTGAGCGACAGTTATTCCTGAGGATCAGGAATCAGTGGCCACTGCATCCTGACGATCAGGATGCAGTGGCCACTGCGGGCAGTTACCGCTGGTCACCCATGCCCAGTCTCCGAGCATTCGATGTCCTTGGTGACTTCGTTGTCGGCAGGATTGGTGTCCTGGTCGCTGCTGGTCACTCGCGCCCATACGCGTACGTGGCGGGTGATGGGCTTCCCGTCTTCGTCGCTGAGGGGGAAGAGGTTGACCTGTTTGGGTTCGATGGGGCGGGGATAGTCGTGACTGCCGATCGGGCCTCCGTCGATGGACCACTCGACCCGCACGTCGTGCGCTGTGGCCGAGCCGAGATTACGAACCATGACCTGCGCGGGGAGCGGTTGCCCCATTGGCGCCCTGGAGCTACAGCCCACCGACAGCTCCAGGTCGGGCAGGCCCTCTGCCTGTGCGGCGGTGCTGGTGACGACTGCTGCCGCCGATATCAGAGCCGACACGCCAGCCGCGGCGGCGTATTTCACAACGATGTACCTCACAGGCCTTCTTTCGTGAATGTTGTTGACCGACATGGGTTCTTCAACCGATTTCCGACAACTTACAAACTGGGGACGCCCGATCGCTGCTGGAGCTGGGATCGTTCTGCCCGACTCGAGCACTCAGCCAGAACAACCCACCTTCGATGACCGGATGCGCAGCAGCCGCGCGTGCTCGATCTCGTCGTCCGCTTCCAACGGCCGTCTCAGCCTGCGGACCCGGTCGACATCCGGCGGTATGAGGCAGGATCGTTGTCAACCACCGCACTCAGGTATTCGACGCTGCGTGGGGAGCCGGTAATCCACTCGCTGAAATCGTCTGTGAAACCCGGCTTGTAGTAACTCGGGCAGGAAGGCCGCAACACTTCAGTCTGGTGCGGGCCTACCCACGTGCTGGACTGCTGTCCGAGGCCGGTCGTGCAGTTCGTCCGCCAGGTCACGCGGTAGGTGTCGTCGGTGTCGTTGCGGCAGGTGTAGTCGGCACCGCAGTTCAGTCCGGAGGCGAGAGCAATGATCAATTCCTGTGGATGACCTGGGAGGGCGTGCCTTCCCGGAAGATGATCTACGAAGTCAATGGGATCTGATCAAGACCAGCGCGCCAACGCCGGCGGGAAGGCACGCCCGTGCTCGAGGTAGTCCAGAACAACGATGCTTCCAACGAGGGCTATGTGGCCGGTGCCGGGCGGTCGTTGCTCGACGAGATCGTCCGCGATGGTGCCCGGCGGATGCTGGCGGCGGCGTTGCAGGCTGAGGTCGCGGCCTATGTTGAGCGGTTCGTCGGCGAGGTCGACGAGGACGGTCGGCGGCTGGTCGTCTGCAACGGCTATCACCAGGAACGGGAGGTGCTGACCGCCGCCGGTGCGGTGGCGGTGAAGGCGCCGCTGGTCAACGACAAGCGGGTCGACCCGGAAACTGGTGAGCGGCAACGGTTTTCCTCGGCGATCCTGCCCGCTTGGGCGCGTAAGTCGACGCAGGTGAACGAGGTGCTGCCGCTGTTGTGTCTGCACGGGTTGTCCAGCGGCGACTTCGGGCCGGCGTTGGAGCAGTTCCTCGGCACCGGTGCCGGGTTGTCGGCGTCGGCGATCACCCGACTTACCGTGCAGTGGCAGGACGAGGCCAAGACATTTCAGGCCAGGGACCTCTCGGGCACCGATTACGTGTACCTGTGGGTCGACGGCATTCACCTGAAAGTGCGTCTCGAACAGGAAAAACTGTGTCTGTTGGTGATGATCGGGGTCCGTGCCGACGGTCGCAAGGAGCTCGTTGCTCTCACCGACGGGTTCCCGGAATCGACCGAGTCGTGGGCGGATCTGCTGCGTGATTGCCGCCGACGTGGCATGACCGCGCCGGTCCTGGCGGTCGGCGACGGCGCGCTCGGGTTCTGGAAGGCGCTACGAGAGGTGTTCCCGGACACCCGCGAGCAGCGGTGCTGGTTCCACAAGCAGGCCAATGTCCTTGGCACGCTGCCGAAGTCGGCTCATCCTGGTGCGTTGGCGGCGATGAAGGAAATATACAACGCCGAGGACATCGACAAGGCCCGAGTCGCGATCAAGGCGTTCGAGATCGACTACGCCGCAAAATACCCCAAAGCAGTGGCGAAGATCGTCGGCGACATGGACGAACTGCTCGAATTCTACCGGTATCCGGCCGAGCATTGGGTTCACTTGCGCACCACCAACCCGATCGAAAGTACTTTTGCCACAGTGCGTTTGAGGACCAAGGTCACCAAAGGTCCCGGTTCCCGCCCGGCCGGGCTGGCGATGGCCTACAAGCTGATCGAGGCCGTCCAAGCCCGCTGGCGAGCGGTGAACGCGCCTCAATTGGTCGCGCCCGTCCGGGCCGGAGCCGTGTTCCACAAGGGCAAGCTCCTGGAACGACCGACCGCCATCACACCCGAAACCTCGACCGGCCAGCCGTCATCACCCGCAGCGGCGGAGGTCGCCTGAGAAGACCTCATCCACAGGATTTGACAATCGTCGGGCTTCGACGACTACCTCACCCATGTCGGCTACTGAATGATGGGGTGGGCTGCGGGTGGGCCGGGCGAGGGCGGGGTCAGTGCGGAGGCTAGGCCCGCCGGCTTTGGGGAATTGGGATTTCGGGGCGGCGGATTCAGCATCAGCGGAGGTAGCGCAGATGAGTGAGTGTCGCCTCCGGTTGGCTTGGGCGGGCACTGCGGCGAGCGGGGTTGTGCACTGCTGCAGGTGTAAGTGGGCACTGTCGAGTCGGCTTGGGCAACAGATACCGAGCCTGCGGAGACGGCCAGCGTGATCGCGATCGCGTAGAAGTAGGTGGCACGCATCGGTATCACAGCCAGATCGGGTCGCCGTACACGGCGACGGAGTTGTCGGCGTCGGCGGTCGAGGTGGACGCGATCGCGTACGAGCGCAGGCTCACCGGCCCCATGCACGAGTCGACTTTGATCTGCACCTGATCAGCGGTGATCGAGGCATGCGCGCCGCTGAGCTCCTTCGTCCCGAACGGCACGGTGGTGATCGTGCCCGGCTTGGGTGAGAAGGAGACGCTCGGGATCGCTAGTGCGCTCGCGCCGGCGTTCGCACCGCCCACCGAGATGCCTATGTTCGGTCCGATCGCCGCGGACAGCCCGATGGTCAGGCCGTTGGACACATCGACCTGGCAACCGATCTGGTAACCCAACGTCACGCTGCCCGAGTTAACCGGTACCCGACCGTGTCCGGTGATGTCGGCGACGGCCTTCAGCCTGACGAATCCTTCACGGGTGAACGGTGAGGCAGCCAGGTTGGGAACACGATCCAGATTCTCCGCGACCTTGGTGATTCGCACCTGCCACCCGTCGTCGGTGGTGACCTCGCGCGAGGTGTCCGCTACCGGATCCGCGGACGCGGTCGCGTACGTGCCAGCAATGAGTGTCGCTGCCACCAGGCACGGCAGCGCGACGATAGAGCGTTTCATTCGAACATGTCCTTATCGCTAGATGTGTTTCTCGCACTCAGGCGGCCGCTGGTCTGGTTGAGCAGCCACCTGATGGTGATCGTGCTGCCGTCGTGGCCGTTGTCGCGGACCACGCCGGGCAGCCACTTCTCCACGGTGTCGTCCAGGCTCAACCGGCCGTCGGCCGCGAGTCGCGGACGTCAGCCAGGATGCCGGGCAGGCCGCCGTCGGTCACGGCCCGCTCCGGCACCCGCTGGACCCGGCGTGGTCGTCGGCTACCGCTGCCGACGTGCCGACGGTCACCGCCGGTGCGGCGGCGAGCAGGCAAGTGGCGCGCGGAGGATTTTTACCTTGATGGGTGATCGCCTTTCAATTCTTTCAATGGGTGAGGTGGCTGCGTGCTTACGCACCGATGGCGACGCCGAACTCCGCTTCGATGACCCTGAACATGGGGTCCCAGGACTTCCACTCGGTGTTGGTGTGCACGGCGATCGTGTGCTGGCCGTCCGGGGTGCCGACCGCGAAGAAATAGGTACCCCAGAAGCTGCCGCCGACGCCGCGCAGCGTCCGGCCGCCGGTCGCCTGCTTGTCGAACTCGAACAGGCCCAGGCCGTAGCGGGTGTGCGGCATCCAGTAGCTGCCCTCGGTGGAGACAGTGGTCCACATCTGCCGGTGCTGGGCGGGTGGCAGCAGGCTGCCGGTGGTCATCGCGGTGAGGAAGCGGATCATGTCGCCGGTGGTGGAGACGACGTTGCCGGCCGCGTAGCCCAGCGAGGTGTTGAGCTCGGTGACGTCCAGCGGCGGCAGGCCGGGCTCCTCCATCAGGGATTGCCAGTTCTCCGGGGTGACCGCGGCGGGGTCGGCACCGTCCTTGAGGAACTGGTTGGAGTAGCCGCGCGGGTGCGGAGTGGGGTAGCCGGTGTCGGTGGTGGGGCGCACGCGGGTGTGGGTCAGCCCGAGCGGCCGGGTGACTCTGCGCTCGACCTCGTCGGCGTAGCTGTTGCCAGTGACCTTCTCGATGATCGCGCCGACGATGTAGAAGCCGCCGTTGGCGTACTCGAAGCGCTCGCCGGGCGCACCGACCGGCGGCTGGGACACCGCCACCCGCAGCAGCTCTTCGGTGCTGAAGGTGTCGAAGCGATGCCGGACGAGCCCGGAGCGGGTGGCGTAGCGGTAGCTGACCTCCGGGGCCAGGCCGGTGGGGAACAGTCCGCTGGTGTTGCTGAGCAGGTGCCTGATGGTGATCGTGTCGCCGTCGTAGCCGTTGACGTCCAGCACGCCGGGCAGGTGAACGTTGACCGTGTCTTCCAGGCTGAGGCGGCCCTCGGCCTCCAGAGCCAGCAGCACGGCGGCGGTGAAACTCTTGCCGCAGCTGCCGGTGTGGATGTTCTCCCCCGGCTGGCGCGGGGAGCCGGTCTCGAGGTCGGCCACACCGGCGGTGCCGAACCAGGTCCGGTCCCCATCCTTGACCTCGGCCACGATGCCGGGGATGCCGACCTCGGCCACGGCCCAGTCGAGCACCTGCTGCACGTTCTCGTTTGTTGCCATCGCACTTCCTTTCGGGATGTTTCTTCGTGACGTCCTCCACGATGTCCAGCAGCTCTGACAGGCCTCTTATATCCCTCTTCCATCCGGCACCGGCTCGCTGTAAGGCGCTTTCAGCCCACCGAATAGCCTGTCGAGCATGCGGATTGAGGTGCTGGGGCCGGTTCTTGCGTATGCCGACGACGGCGCACCGATCGACCTGGGCGGCACCAGGGTTCGCGCGCTGCTGGCCAGGCTGGCACTGGCCGGGAACGAAATGGTGTCGGTCGATTCGCTGCTCGACGGCCTGTGGGGGGAACACTCCTCCGGAGGCACCGTCAACGCGTTGCACGCGTTGGTGCATCGGCTGCGCAAGGCCTTGGCCGGGGCCGGGGTCGTGGAGACGGTGGCCGGCGGGTATCGCCTGCGCAGCAAGCAGGTCGACGCGCTCCGCTTCGAGAAGCTGGCCAAGCGAGGCAGCCGCGAATTGGCCGCGGGCGCTGTGCAGCGGGCGGCCTCGCTGCTGGACGAGGCGCTGGCGCTGTGGCGGGGAGACTCGCTGGCCGACGTGCGCGACATTCCTTTCGCCGGTACGGCTGGCGCGCGCCTGGACGAACTGCGCGTCGGCGCCACCGAAGACCGCTTCGAGGCGGAGCTGCGGCTCGGGCGCCATGGCGAGATCCTGGCCGACGTGGAGGCGGCGGCCGCTGAGCATCCGCTGCGGGAACGGCTGGCCGGGCTGCGGATGCGGGCCTTGCATGCGGCGGGCCGCCAGTCCGATGCGCTGGCCGTGTTCGAGAAGGTCCGTGGCACGCTCGCCGAGGAGCTGGGCGTCAACCCCTCCGAGGAGTTGCGCAAGACGCATCTCGCCGTGCTGCGGGGTGAGCTGGAGATCCCCGATGCGGAACAGGTCCGGCCGGAGGCGGTGCGAGGCCGTCTGCCGGCCCAGCTGACCAGCTTCGTCGGCCGGGAGGACGAGTTGAGGTTGCTGGCCGGGTTGCTGGAGACCTCCCGGCTGGTCACCATCGTGGGGCCCGGAGGAGTGGGCAAGACCCGGCTGGCCGTGGATGCGGTGAGCCGGCGTCGGGCCCATCAGCGCGGCCAGGTCTGGCTCGTCTCCCTGGCCGCGGTGGACACGGCCGACGGGCTGCTGGAGGCGGTGCTGGGCTCGCTCAGCGTCGCCGAAGCCCAGCCGTCCGGCACGCCGCTGGAGCGGGTGGTCAACCTGCTCGCCGGTGGTGAGGGCGTGCTGGTGCTGGACAACTGCGAACAGATCTCCGAACCCGCCGCTCAGCTCGCCGGACAGCTGCTGGAGCGCCAGCCGTACCTGACCATCCTGGCCACGAGCCGAGAGCCGCTCGAGGTCATGGGGGAGACGCTGTGCCGCCTCGGCCCGCTCGACCTCCCCCCGGCGCACGCGGACCCCGATCGTGCCTCCGCATCGGCCGCGGTGCGGCTGTTCCTCGACCGGGCGGCAGCCGTACAGCCCAGCTTTGTCCTGGACGCGACCACCGCGGCCCCGATCGTGGACATCGTGCGCCGGCTGGACGGGTTGCCGCTGGCTCTGGAGCTGGCCGCGGCGCGACTGCGGACCATAAGCGCCGAGCAGATCGCCCGGCGGCTGGATGACCGCTTCCGGCTGCTCAGCACCGGCAACCGGACCGCCCAACCCCGCCAGCAGACCCTCCATGCGGTCATCGAATGGAGCTGGGACCTCCTCACCTCACAAGAGCGCACACTGACCCGCCGGATGTCGATATTTCCGGCGCGTACCGGTATAGCCGTGATCGAGGCGGTCTGTGCGGATTCGGATGGGGCGCTTCCCGCGGACGAGGTCGCCTACCTCCTGGACTCCCTGGTCGACAAGTCCATCGTGGAGCGGGCCGGCGACGGCTACCGGATGCTGGAAACCATCCGGGCCCATGCGGCGGGAAAGCTCCGGCTCGCGGGGGAGACCGAAGCCGTCCTGCGCGGGCTCACGCGGCACTTCGCCGACCTGGCCGAGGAACACGAGCCGCTGCTGCGCTCGGACAAGCAGGCGGAGTCGCTGCGGCTGTTCCAGGCCGAGTACGACAACCTGATGTACGCCCTGCAAACGGCCATCGACAGCGGCGACGTCTCGGGCGCCGCCCGGATTCTCGGGCCGCTGTACTGGTACTGGGTCATGCACCGCTACGACGCCCGCGCCGAGGCCTACGTCGCTAAGGTCGCCGAGTTCGGCGACGCGCTGCCCGCGGACGCCCGGTCCGCGTTCACGGCAATTCACCTGGTGAGCATCGAGGGCGGGCCGCTCACCGACCCCGAACGGCTGCGCGCGCTCATCGACGACTGCGTGCGCACGGGCGCGCTGCGGCGTTACCCGATGCTGCTGACAATCGTGCTGGTGATGGCGCCGCTGCTCGGGCTGGATGAGCTGGCCGACCATGAGATCGCCCGGGTGCGCGGCGGCTCGGACCGCTGGGCGATCGCCTGCACCTTCATGATCGAAGCCATGCGGCATCGCGAACGGGGCGACCTGGAGAGCTCCGCGACCGCGATGACCACGGCGTTGCACGCGTTCGAGGAGGTGGGCGATCGCTGGTGGGCGGCGAAGGCGCTGTACGGCCTGGCTCAAATCCACGCCATCGCCGGTGACCACGACCAGGCGATCACCGCCTACGAGGACAGCATCGCGATCGCCACCGAGCTCGGCTCGCAGGACGAGGTCTCAACCCGGCTCGGGCTCGCCACCGAACGCATGCGCGCCGGCGACCTGACCGGCGCCCGACACGACATCGAAACCGCCGAACGAGCGGCCTGGCAGCGTGGCCAGCCGGTGGTGGAGATCGAGGTTCTCGGCGTCCTGGCCGAGCTGTACCGCCGCTCCGGAGAGGTCGAACGCGCCGATCAAGAACTCGACCGGATGGACACGCTCACCCGCAAGCTGCCCCTGGCGGCCGAGAGCGCCGACAATCGGCTGCTCCCCGCTCGGGTGGCCAACCTCCTCACCGCCGGGAACGCCGTACGTGCCCGCGAACTGCTGCCCCGCGCCGTCCACGCCGCGCAAGCGAACATGGACGCCCCCTCGGCCGCTCACCTCCTGGCCCGGCTGCTGTTCCTGGAGGGCGATCCGGCCGGCGCGGCCACCGCGCTCGGCCTGAGCCAGGCCATCCGCGGCACCTTCGACCACGGCGACACCGAACTGCGTTCCCTTGCTGAGGTGCTCGCGGAACGGCTCGGCCGCACCGACTACGACACCGCCTACCAACGGGGCGCCGACCTGACACCCCATGAGGCCACCGACCGGCTGACAGCACTGTGAACCGCCCTGGGTTTGATGGAGGCTGGGTCCTCGAGTGAAGGATGGAAAGATGGCTGGTGATGATCGGGGTCCGTGCCGACGGCCGCAAAGAGTTGGTCGCGATCACCGACGGCTATCGGGACCGAGTCGTGGGCTGATCTGCTGCGCGATTGCCGCCGCCGCGGAGACGAACTGAAGGCCCTCAGCCCCGAACCCCCGTACCCAGTCGATTTCGCCGTCCGACTATCGCGTGGCTTTACTCGTAACTCGGGCGTGACCGGTTGCGGGCAGTGCTCCGCCGGTCGCGGCATCGGCGAGATGCGTTATCGAACCGGGGCATACCTTCCCATTCACGAGAGCCAGTGAAGCTTACTTCGGGGGACCAGCCTTTGGCAGACTGCCCGGTATGTCGAGTGCTCCGGTCGAAGAGTTGGCACAGTTTCTGCGGGACAGGTTCGGTGCCAACGCACCGACTACCTGGTCGTTTCAGACACATTGGAGCTACATGCAACTCCAGGACTGGCCGCGCACCGATCAGTACGACGACGCCAAGATGATGGACCTCATGCAGCAACTGTACGACGCGTTGCGTGCGCCCGACGATGACCGGCCGTTGATCGGGGAATTGACACTGGACAACGATCCGCCGCAGTTGCAGCACACCTTCGAATTGTCGTCCCTCTCCCCATGTTCGGTGCTGCTGGATTCGGAGTTCTGCTATCCGAACGACCAACACACTCGCCAGTCGGTCTCCGAGCACCCGGCCGCAACGGATAGCGCGACCGATCCGGGGGTGTTGCGGCGCGTCGAATCGTTGGTGACCCAATGGGCCGCACATTATCGGGAAGTAACCGGGAGCGCCCCTGAGTTCGGCGAGCCCTACACCGAGGACCGGCTCTTGGCCATCGAACAACGGGTGGGCTTACGACTGCCTGAGGACCTGCGCGCGTTGTATCGATTGGTGGGCGACGATGATCACGAGCTCGGGCTGCTCGGAGGGTATTCTCTGCTCGAGCCGGCCGCTCACGATCATCCGCAGATGGGCTTCGGCGTAGCTTCCACCAGTGATCCGTTCACCCCGCTGGACCGCGTGGTGTTCGATCCGTACCCCCTTGGTGCGGTGCGGCGAGTCTCGAGCAGCGACGGGTGGATTCCGATCGGAAAAGACTACGGATGCAATGGGATCGCGGTCGATCTTGATCCTGGCCCGGCCGGGCAGTACGGGCAAATCCTGGAGTTCGGGCGGGATTTCGAGATGGTCGGTGTCTTGGCCGAATCGGTGACCGCGCTGCTGACCAAGGTGGTCACGACCCTGCTGCGTGCCGATGTCGGCCAAGACGTCTGGCCGGTGCGGATATCCCGGCCGGACCGGCAATGGGCGGCGAACATCCAGGTCGATGCCGACCACCTGGCCGCCGCGCTCGCCGAAACACCCGATGTCGACCAGTTGCAACGACTGCGACTCGCCCGACCGGGCCTGTCGATTCGTCGACTGCCGACCGGCGCCGTGATCACCAACGGCCGTAATACTGATGCCGACCCCGGCAGGCTCGACCTGCGTGCCTTGTCAGTGGCCCAGAACCTGCGGCAGGTGGAAATCGAGGGGAACGGCGAACTGCGGTTGTGGCTCCCGGACGCCGTCGAGTCGCTGTTACTGGATGCGCCAGGGGCGAATCTGTCAGAACTGGCCGGCCATCCGACGCTATGGGACCTGACAGTGGGCGGGATGTCGGTGCGAGTGCGTGACCTCGCGGCCCTGCCCGCACTGACCCGGTTGGATGCTTCCGAAGCAGACATCGACGACGTGGCCGCGTTGGCCGATCTCGACCTGCGGGTTCTGCGACTCAGCACCGAACAATGGCGGCAGTTCCGCCATGCCGATCGGCTCCCGAAACGGCTGGCCGCCGCCCAATGGGTGGGCGAGACCCCGTCGATGTCCGAGGCGATGGCCTTCAACAACTGGCTACGGAGGAAGGCCGGACGCTAGGCGTCCCGAGACAGCACAGCTAGGAAGTCTCGATCCGGCGTGCTTCGAGAGGATCGCACGTCATAGCAGTTGAAGCGGCTCGAGCATTGGCGTCTCGGTAATGAACATGCGTTGACCGCGCCCGGATGCGAGAAGATCTTCGTCGACAAGGCATCCGGCAAGCTCGCGATCCGGCCACGCCCAGACCGACAAGCCGTTACGACCGACATAGGTCAGCCCACTGCAGCAGCGAACCGGATTCGCCAGACGCAACCACACGTGTGCGCGGCGAATTGTGTTGCCCAGACACATGTTCCGCGCATTCTGCCGGTATCTCATGCGACGATCGTTTGTCATGACCTCCGATTCGACGGCGAACCCGGCTTCGTTGTTCTTCGAAGCGCTCCGCACGTGGGCCTACCCGCAGACAAGCCGCCACAGCGGCAAAGCGACATTCGTTGAGGCAGCTCAGTCGCTGTGTCAGCTGGCCGGGGCTGATGGGCCGACCGGGCCCGCCGCACTGCAAAGGCACCTATGGTGGCGGCTGCGAGCTGGGGCTTTATCTACGCTGGGTAGGTGGATGAAGTTTGGAGCGAGGAGGAATACGTTGAATACTTGCGGGAAGAGCGCCGCCGTTTTACGTGGGTGATGCGGCGATACGGAGGGCTTTCGTCGGTGGAGGCCGAAGCTGCTGCGTTGGAGTCGTATCCATATGAGGCGGCGGATAAGCCGTTTCGTGGTCTGATCTTCCATGACGACGCGTGGCATTGGGCGATGCTGAGGATCCACGGCGATAACTACACGATGGAGCATCCCGAACTGTGCGTACCGTCGTCGGAGTACGAGGCGCTCTAGTTAGTACTGCCGGTCTCCGCTCGGTTCTCCAGGCATGGGCCATGCCTCGCCCGAGCCCGCCTACCGGCGCTGACGCAGGTACTCGTCGTGTTCGAGGTCTTCGCGGTAGTAGCGCTGGGTGAGGGTCATGAGGCGATGGATTTCGGCTGCCATGGCCTGGGGAGCAAGGGGCTTGGCGATGATGGGGTCGCCGGTTTTGACGTAGTAGCGGCCGTCTTCGTAGTCCATCCACCAGAAACCGCGGCCGAAGCCGGGGCGGGCGTCGAGGGCCGGGCCGGAGAATACGGTGATTTCGCCGATGGCGAGCCGGGGGCGTTTGAAGAGGCGGTCCAACTGTTCAACGAGGCTGATTTCGTAGGGTGCGCGGACCGCGCGGTCTCGATCGGCCGCGAGTGTTTCGCGGCGCACCTCTAGTGGTTTGCCGGTTCCGGCGCGCATCTTCGGCAGGGCCGCTACCGCTTGTTCGGCGACTTTCTTTGCGGAGCAATAACTTACGATCACGTCAGCACCGGTATCGAGAGCCGCGCCCGGCAGCTGGACCAGGGTCGCACCCGCCTTGTCGCGCACCGCGCCGTGAAATCGATAGACGGCCAAGGGGTCTCGGTTGTCGAAACCTTTCGACTCGATCCGGGTATCCGGTTCCAGCAGTATGTCCAGTGCCCGCTCCAGATCGACGGCGTACTTGCCGAGCAGCGCGTCGACAGCAGCCTCCCGCTGCCGTTTCAGCGCGCTGAAATCCATTTCCTCGGGCCGGAATTGGAGCGGATAGGGCAGCCGGTCACGACCATAGGCGGCCCAGAGAATCTCGAACTCTTGGCCGGTGAAGCGCCACTCAGCCATGGCCCCCACCGATGACCGGCGGCACCGTTTTCGGTAGCGAGTCCAGGCCGGTGACTTCTTCGCCATTCTGTTTGTTGATCAGATAGTCCTTGGTGCCGGAGGTCTCACGCTCATCGTCCTTACCTTTGCCTGCCGCGCCTGGCGCGACGCCGGACGTGCCGGCGGTACCCGGCCGGTTGCCGGTGCCCGCGGACGCCGCGAGCGGGTTCGCGCCGGATTGCTGAGGAACACCGGGAATGCTGCGCCCCGGTGCCGGGGTGCCAGGAGCGCTGGGAATGCCTGGGCTGCTCGGCCTTCCGGGTGTGCTCGGTGCGCCGGTGGAGCGCGGTGGAATCGTTGGGGTCGGGGTGGTCGGACTCGGGGTGCCGGTGCCGCTCGGTGTGTTCGCCGGGGTGCCGGGCGTGTTCGCAGGCGAAGCGGGCTGTTGCGTCGCGCTGGCCGGGTTTACCGATTGTGGTGTCGTCGCGGCCGGGTCGGTGGCGAGTGGCTGTTCGGGGCTGTCGCCCGGCTCTTCGGAGCCCGGGTTTCCGGTGCCCTCAGGAACTTCGCTCGGTTTTCCGGGTTCGCCGGAACCGGTCGGGCCAGGGGACGTGCCGCCGGGCGGTGCGACCGGCGGTTGCGCCGGGTCGTCGACGATGGGCGGCGCGGCAGGCAGGACCGGTACGCCGTGGTCGGTCTGGTTCACCACCTGACCGAAGACTGTGCGCAGCACCCGGCGGGCCTCCTGGGTGGCCTCCTCCTCGGTGTAGTCGCCGCTCTTCATCACGCCTTCTTGCGGCAGCGTCTTGCCGTGGAGGTCCGGGCGTTGCGTGGCCTGCGGCATCAAGGCTTGGGTCTGCTCCAGCCCGGTTTGCAACTCGAGCAGTTTGAAACTCACCAATGCCGCTGCCCCGGACAGGTTTTCGGACTTCTTGGCATAGTTGTTCACAGCAGCGGCCGCCGCCGCACCGGACTGCCCCGTCCACCCACCGTGCCCGCCATCACCGTTGACGGTGTGGGCGAAGTGCTCGTTGAACAACGTTGTCGCGGCAGTGAGCAGCGCCCCGATATTCAGCCACGCCTCCCCCGCCTGCCGGGCGGCACTCGGCCGCATCGCGTCGACAGCTTCGACCATCTGCGCCAGCGTCATGCTGTCGTAGTTGTCCGGACCGGGGATTTTGGGCGGATCGAACTCGCCCATGAAGTTGCTGGTCAACGAGTTCGTACTGGTGTAGATCGCTTCCCGATCGCGGTTCCATTGCTCTTGTGCGGCGATGATGCGGGCGCGGTAGTCGTCGTAGGAGGTCATTGTGGAATCTCTGTTCCTGTGAACTGATCGGCACGAGCCTGATCAATCTCAACGAAGTTCGAGATTGCCTTGGCGACAGCTTCTTTCGCCATTTTGACCGTCTCTATGTGTTGAAGCAGCACCGCGTCTATCGACTGGTCGGTCCCGGCGGCTTTCAAGCTGAACTTTTCTTCTAAAGCCTTACTTGACGGGAATGGCCCGAACCCGGAGAGGACCCTCACGCCGTCGACGATCTGTGAGATGTCGCCGAGTTGGGTGAGGTAGTCATCGCACACCTTGTCCAGCCCCTTGCCAACTTCAGGGGCAAGAGATATCTCGCCCGCGTTGGCGAGATCGAGAACCCTGCGCCACTCGGCAGGATCTACACCGAACTCCACGGTTCCCTCAACTCCCAGGCAGGTACTTGGCTAGGTCATCAACATGACGACGTGCCTCGACACACGGTTCACCCTGTTTGCCAATCTCATATCGGGTGAAGACGCGAAAGAGCACTACACCTTGCGCCATCTCAACTGCAATGCTGCACTTGAGCCGCTTCGTATCGCCCACATCGAGGAATTCCACTGCTTGGCGCGAACCGACGGTCCTTGGCGTGAACGCCTCGAAGTCACGGCGCTGCTGGACAGCGGCCAGGGTGGTGGTTCCCGAAAAGACGCCGAGGCTGTACCAGCGTGCGGCTGCCCGCCAACTGCATACCTTCCAGCCGTCGAAGTCCACCCCCGCGACATCCTTCGTCCTACTTGCGGGGTCGAGCCCGGTGGCAGATATCGCCGACTCCGCAAGATCGCACGGATTCCACAGCGCCGCATCAGGATCAGCAGATTTCGTCGCCGCAGCCGTCGACGTCGTACTCGCCGCGCCCGTTGTAGTCGCAACTGGGCTGGTGGAGTCCTGACACCCGGCCAAGAACAGCACGGTGCCGATCGCGACGGCAAGACCGCGCAGCACATTCCCCCTGCTCTTCATAGGTTCCTCGCCGCCGGTAGAGCGCCGTGTCGGTAGGGCCGGACCGGCTCCTCCGCCCCCTGTCAGCTCCCCGTTGACGGTACTGGGCGGTCGACGGGCGGTGCAAGCGAACTCGTCGGTTGATGCTTGCCTATCTGCCGGAAGACACCTCGGAACCGCACGCCTTCCCGGGATCCGCACCAGCTCTGGGCGCCGCAGTGTGCAGATCCAGAGACAGTGGTGCAGATCCGGCGAAAGGCACGAAGACTCAAGGAGTGCGCGTCGCGGACAAGACACCATGCTGTCGTTTGTTGCGGCGGGCCAGCGTCCAGTCGAGAGTTAGGACCGATTGCCCGCCACATCACCATGCTGAGCATCGCGCTTCGCGCCGCGCCTATGGACCGCCAGGCAAACGGCGGTGCCCAACAGACACTTCATCTTTCAGATCTTCGTAGCCGATCGCCAGCTCAGCGAGCCTCTCCCACGCATCACCGAGCTCCCCTTTCGAACCGCTGGCCAATGCCGCGAAGGCGCAGGCGGTGAACTGTCCGAGCCGGTCGACCACCGCACCGATGGTCTCGGTGTGCACACGCGCAGCACCGAGTGACGGCGGGAGTTGTACGCCGACCCAGTGGTCGATTTCGCGGACGAGGCGCGCACGTTCGTGGTCGATCTCGTCGGCTTGCTCGCGGCTGGCACCGAGTCGCCGTTCATGCAGTTCGGCCAACTCGCTGGCCGACCGCAGTAGCGGGTCGTCGTTGTGCACGTCGCCACGACATGCGGCCAGAATCAGGTTCTTTCCCGGCAGTGGGTCTTTGGTGGTCACCGCGTACGCACCCCAACAGTTGCCCGTATCGATGCGACGACCATCAGCCCGGAAGGTCGGAATGCGCAGCGCGGCGGCTCAACCCAACAGCGGAATTGTGCGCACCGATCGGCTGGGGAAGGCAGTGCGATCGCCCCGCCTGCTCGCACTATCGAGACGTTGAGCCGGAACATCTCGGCGAACAAGCTGTCGTCGTTCGGCAGATCTGGACGCACCAAGTAGGTCCATCTGCTCGAGCGAGGGTGCGACATGATCGGTCCGATATCTTGTTGGCGGCGTTGGAGTTCCAGTCGCACTGCCTGCCCGAGATGCGTGGGCATCATCACCGCCCACACAATTCCCGCCTTGACGATGATCCGGCCTAGCTGTGGTGGGTCCACGATCGCGGGGAGGTCGCACACCTGGCGGTAGTACCGGCATCGGGACAGTGGAGTGTCCCCGAACTCTGCATGGTCCATCTGAGACCTCAAGTCGGATAGGCGGTTTGAGAGCGCCCGGCCTTCGGTCGAGTTGTAGGCCAGAGATAGGAGGTCCGAATCGTTGAAGCAGCTCCCTGCCGAGCGCATACGCCGAGTACAGCACCGCTTCCTTCGTGCTTGGAAGATCCAAGGATGGTTTTCCACGAAGTTGATAACAAGGTTCCAAAGTTGGTGCCAGACTGATTCCGTCGTGCAATGGCAGTCGATAGTGGGGGTAACGAAATGACAGGCGAGATGGCGGGATCGGCACTTCCGCGGCGGTTGCTCGGCCGTCAGCTCCGGGAGTTGCGAGAAAGGTCCGGCGTATCCGCCGTTGACGCGCGGAAGGCGATTTCAGTCTCGCAACAGACACTTTGGCGTATCGAGAGCGGGCAGAGTGGCGTAAAGCTGAGGCCGCATGACGTGCGCGCGCTGTGCGATCTCTACCGGGCCGCCGACGCCGTCACCCGCCGACTTCTAGCACTGGCCGAGGAGACGAAGAGTGCTGGATGGTGGCACGCTTACAGTGATGCCATCCCAAAAGAGTTTGATCTGTTCGTCGGCCTGGAAGAGGCCGCCAACCGTTCGACGGGCTACCAATCCACCCTGCTGCCAGGCTTGTTGCAGACCCTCGAGTATCGGCGGGCGCTGATCTGGGTCGAGTACCCCACCATCAGCACGGAGAACGTCGAACGCCGACTGGAGATATCCACGAGGCGGCAAACCCGGCTGACTGGCGACACTAAATCGTTGGCGCTGAACGTAATCCTGAACGAAGCTGTGTTGCGTCACGACGTTGGAGGTCCAGCCGTCATGCGTGCTCAGTTGAAGCAACTAGCCAACATCGGGGGTCAGCCGAACGTTTCGATCCGGGTCGTGCCTATCGACGCCTCAATACATCGTGGATTGATCGTTGGACCCTTCACGATTCTGGAATTTCCACCCCATCCAACGACATACTTGACAGAGCCGCCGGTGGTGTATGTCGAGGGCTACACAGGCGACCTCTATCTTGAGAAATCCAACGAAGTCAAGCAGTACCGCCAAGCGTTTGCCGATATCGAACGCTCAGCGTTGACAGAGGATCAGAGTTGTAGGCTCTTCCTCAACATTGCGGAGGAGCAGGGCATATGAACGCAGATCTATCCGGGGCCAAGTGGTTCAAGAGTCGACGAAGTGGCCCTTCGAAGGACTGCGTAGAGGTCGCGTTCCTCGATCGAGGCCACGTTGGCCTTCGCGACTCCAAGAACCCGACCGGCCCCGCGCTCGTCTTCACCCCCGGCGAGTGGGACGCGTTCACCGCCGGAGTACAGGACGGCGAGTTCAACCGCGCGTGATTCTGGGAACGCGAAGAAGCCGCCTCCGTCGACCGGACCCGCAAAGAAGCGAGACATGACGTCTGATCTGTCCCAAGCTCGATGGTTCAAGAGCAGCCGTAGCTCAATGGGCAAGGACTGCGTAGAAGTCGCGTTCCTTGATGAAGGCCACGTCGGCGTGCGCGACTCCAAGAACCCGACCGGCCCCGCGCTCGTCTTCACCCCCAGCGAATGGGACACGTTCACCAGCGGCGTGCGGGACCGCGAGTTCAATCGCCGGTAAGTGCGCCACGAGGCGCGAAAGATCGTGCAGGGGTGTGAAACCCCTGCTCTCGGGCCGTCGCAGCGGTCCGGGTAAAGCTGAGGACAGCCTGAACCGGGGGATGCTGGGAGGGTGGGATCAGTCCTGACAACGACGGGGCACGTCCGTATTGCCAGACGGTGTTGGGCCCAGCTAGATGAGTTATCCCAAGGAGTGCAAGGGACAGTGACCGGCCCACCTTAAGGTGATCGAGATGGACGACCGGACAGACCCCATCCAGATCATCGCCGCCGTATCGAGAGGGGAGCCTTCGAGGTGTGGATCTGGAAGGCGCGCAAAGCGGGCTGGTTGGTCTCGGTCGAGTCGAGTTCAGCGGACGAGCCCGGCGATGAGTGTGGAGTCGTGGACGTCGAGGGGTTGAAGTACCGCATCAACTTTTCGCCGAGGGTCCGCAGGCGAGTTTTCCACTCAGCACCTGGACAGCACGCGATCGCCACAGCCATCGAGATAGCGACGGGCGAATCCGCGCCGGCCGCCTGGGGCTGGGAGTTCGCTCCGGCCGTGTGGGCGGAACCGATCGTCGAAGACGACTGAGCTCCGTCCACCCCTTGGGAGAGGTCAGTGATCGTAGGCGGTCAGCGAGCGGTGGATCGGTGCGCCTTCCCCCAGCCGAGTTCGGCAACCCTGCAGGGCCTTGCGCCTGTGAGTAATATCGAGTGCTGTCACTCAAACGCCGCTCTGGGACAACAGGTTTGACACCCGGCATACACCCGAAGGGAACTTGACTGTCACATCACAGCGGGGCTTCGTATGGGTCCAACGAGAGTTGAGTGGATGCCGGAATTCCTACTGCCCGCGCGGTTCGGTATCTCCACTAGCCGGCAGGAAACGGCTCAGCATCATGAAGATGCACTGAACTGACCCACGCTGGTGCTCGTTAGCCCTACCGATTTGCGCGCACCCGACCTGCCGAGGGATCGGCCCTCGACAACCACACTCGTAGTTTGCGTTGTCTTGCGAATTCGTGACTGCCGGAGAGGCATTCACCACAGATACGGCTTGGGGACGCTCTGCTGCTTGCCCGTTTCCAACGCGCGGTCACAGAGCATGTCTGGCACTGTCGTCTTTTCAATGTCACCGTTGGGAGATCATCTGTGGAAATGCCCGGCACACACAGCTCGCCGATCGATGCCAGTGGGCCCCGCGTCTCGCTCCATTCCGAAGCGTTCGCGAGAGATCCACACAGCGCCTACCGCGCTATGCGTAGTAGCTACGGCTCCTTGGTGCCGGTCGAACTGTCACCGGGCATCCCAGCCACCCTGGTGATCGGATATCGCACCGCCGTAAGGATTCTCAACGATCCGGATCACTTCCCCGCTGATCCGCGCGGCTGGGAGAAGAATGTGCCGAGCGAGTGCCCGATTCTGCCGATGCTGGGATGGCGGCCGAACGCGCTGCGCAACACCGGCCTCGACCATCAGCGCTACCGGCAGGCGAACACGGCGGGCATCGCCGAGATCGACGGGCACGCGCTCCACGCCATTGTCGAGAAGCACGCCATCCGGCTGGTGAACACGTTCTGCGAAGACGGTGCCGCTGATTTGATCAGGCAGTACGCGTATCCGCTCGTCTTCGAAGTCCTCAATACGATCCTCGGCTGCACACCAGAGATCGGGCAGAAGGTCGCCACCGGCATGGCCGCGATCTTCGAGGGCATCAACGCGGCCGAGGGCAATGCGATGCTCACCGAAGGCCTGGTGGAATTGGTCCGCTTGAAGCGACAAGAACCTGGCAGCGACGTCACCACGCGGCTGATCGAGGATCCAGCCGCGCTCGATGACGAGGAAATGATCCACCAACTGGTCACTCTCTACGGCGCGGGTATCGAGCCACAGCTGAATTTGATCGTCAACACGCTGCTGCTGATGATGACCGACGACCGGTTCGCCGACAGTGTGCACGGTGGCACACTGTCCACTCGTGACGCCCTCGATGAGGTCCTGTTCACCGACCCACCGTTGGCGAATTACTGCGTGTCCTACCCCCGCCAGCCGATCCTGATCGACGGAGTGTGGCTGCCCGCGAACCAGCCGGTCGTGATCAGCATGGCCGGCTGCAACAACGATCCGGACATCGGCAGCAGCGGTGAATACACCGATAATCGCTCGCATCTGGCGTGGGGTCTCGGGCCGCATGCCTGTCCCTCGAAGTCGATCGCATACCTGATCGTGCAGGAGGCCATCGACCAACTGCTCGACGCGCTCCCTGAACTGCGACTGGCTGTCGCCGCCGAAGACCTGGCGTGGCGACCAGGACCCTTCCATCGGGCACTGGCCGCACTGCCCGTCGTCTTCCCTGGATCGTCACCGTTGCCGTTGCCAGTGTTCTAAGGAGATAACGATGGACCAACAATTGATCGTCCTCGACCCGACAGGGACTGACATCCAAGGAGAGTCCGCGCGCATCCGAGCGCATGGACCCGCCGTCTTGGTTGAGCTGCCCGGCGGTGTCAAAGCGTGGTCGGTTACCGATCCCGATCTGCTCACGAACCTGCTTATCGACAAGAGGGTGTCCAAGGACGCCCGCCAGCATTGGCGGCGCTCATCAATGGTGAAGTACCGCAGACCTGGTCACTTCTTCTGTGGGTAGCGGTGAACAACATGTTCACCGCGTATGGCCCCGACCATAAGCGATTGCGAAAACTGGTCGCACCCGCGTTCACCGATCGCCGCACCAAAGCGATGCGCCCGCTCATCGACCGCATCACCGCGAACCTTCTGGACAAGCTCGAACAGACCCCCGCAGGTGAGGCGGTCGACCTGCGTGAGAGTTTCGCCTATCCGCTGCCGATCCAGGTCATCAGCGAGCTGATGGGTGTTCCGGAGTCGCTGAACAGCGGCCTGCGCGCGTGTGTCGACGGAATCTTCGACACTTCCCTCGGCCCAGAGGAATCGCACGCCAATTACATGGAGATGTACCGGATTCTCGGCGAGCTGGTCGAGTTCCGTCGTGACAAACCCGGCGATGACATGACGAGCCTGCTGATCTCGCACGTGGACGAGGAGGACGGCTCGCGGCTCACCGAGCAGGAACTCATCGACACGCTGCTGCTTGTCATCAGCGCTGGTCACGAGACGACGGTCAATCTGCTCGACCAGGCCATCTTCGCGTTGCTGACCCACCCCGAGCAACTCGCCGCGGTAGTAGGGGGCCGGGCGGCTTGGTCGGACGTCGTCGAGGAATCATTGCGGTTCCAAGCCCCGGTAGCGCACCTCCCGCTGCGATTCGCCGTGGACGACATCGACATCGACGACGTCCATATCTCCAAGGGCGATGCAATCCTCGCCTCCTACGCCGGTGCGAACCGTCACCCGAAGCTGCACGGTGACACCGCGGACACCTTCGACGTCACCCGAGCCTCCAAGGAGCACTTGACCTTCGGCTACGGCGCCCACCACTGCTTGGGTGCCCCGCTTGCCCGGCTGGAGGCCATCGCCTCGCTGCCCGCCATCTTCGAGCGCTTTCCGAACATGCGGCTGGCCGTGGACCCGTCGGAGTTGAATACCGTGAACAGCTTCATCTCGAACGGACATGAAACACTGCCGGTGTACCTGACAAGCGAATAGACAGCCCTGCTGATCTGTCCGTGTTCGCGACTCCATCGCGAACACGGACACCAAGCGGCAACTTGTATCTGCACGCAATTCGTGGCGTGAATTGGTTTGTCCCCTTGCGATTACCGGGCACACGCCGTGACAGTACTTCCGCGGGCAGCTTGCCGTGCAATGCCGGAACCTGGTTGTTCTGAACATCGAATGGCCAGGCTTCGCGACGTCCTCCGTACAGGAGTTCTTACGGCACTGGGGCCATGAGTTCCGGTCGACGACTCGCCGCGCCACCGGAGCAGCTTGTCGAAAGGCGTGTCAACTGACCCAGCGGTCGCATCTCCGCCGGAGGGAGCCGGGAGCGTAGTGGCCGAAGGTTTCCGCGAGATGTTCTATCGGGAAGATGCGGCCGTATGTGCCGTCGGTGCTGTGCAGGTAGCAGTCGTTGCCGTCGTTGCGGTGGTATGTCCACGCCAGATCGGTGGCGCAACGCACGGTTTCGCCGTAGTACCACGCCGCTCCGTTCAGGAACTCGGCATTTGCCGGGTTTTCCAGCAGGTCCTCGGGAGTGGGCGTGACCTGTCGGATCATCGACTCCAACACGTCGAGCGAGTCAGGTGAGAAGTCGGAGCCGAGTTGTGCGCCATAACGCTGCTGCCATTCCGGAAATTGTTGTGCCCGTGCGGTTGTCCAGGCGGCTGCGTAGTCGTCGTCGGACTGCTTGCGCCGGGATTTCTTACGGTTCCTGCGGCGGATGGCGTCCTCGGTGCGCTGGCGGACGGCCGCGGTGACCCAGTGGTCGAAGTTGTCGCGCAGGTCGCTGCGTAGCTCGCCGAAGCCTCCGTCGTATCGGCGTTCCACCAGCCTGCGCAGGTCGTGAACTACGTAAACGCTCAGAGGGTAGCCACTTTCGCGCTCCAGCGTGCTCACGTCCAGGCCGTTGTAGCAGCGCCCATCCGCATCGAGGTTGTCGTGGTGTTGCCATTCGGACGGCTTGCCACGGCGTAGAACCTCGCCGTAGTACCAAGCGGCGCCGTCGACGAATTCAGCATGCTGGGGGTCCTGGAACTGGTTCGGGGTCGGGAGTACCGCGAACACGACCTCGGCGAGGTCGATGAGCGAGTCGCGGGAGAAGTCCCAGGTTCGTCCCGCGCCGTAGCGCGCGGTCCAGGCGGGGAAATCGTGCTCGCGTGCGGCACACCAGGATTCGACGACTGTCGGTGCAGGGGGCGAGTCCAGGCCGGGAGTGGGCGCTTTCGTCGGATGCCAGTTCAGGTCTTTCGCCGCCTGCTCGCGCGTGTACCGTTCCCGAGCCTCGTACGCGCGGGTGAGCGCGCCCGGGTCCTGCCACCGGCACGCCACCCGGACCAGGTCGATCGGCGAGACGTCGTCCGATGTGAAGTTGTAGCCCCTGACGATGGGGCGGCCGAGTGACACGTTGCTCGGTGTGTCGTCGAGGGTCCAGCAGCCGCCCCCGGCTCGCAGCAGCGCCTCGCCGACATAGGCGGCGATGTTCTCGACCAGATCCTGCTGCGGATCTGGGCCTGCCGCACGGCAGCGCCTTTCGAGCAGGCGTAGCGAATCCGCCGAATAATCGAGGGTGATGTGAGGCGCGGCGGCGGCGAGGGCGTCGATACGCCCGGCGATCGACTCGACCCAGGTGTGCAGCGGGGTCTGCCAGGCCGTACCGGCCCACCGGTACTCGGGCTGCGGCCGGTCCGCGGCGACGAACGGTGTCGTCCAGTATCCGAACGCATTGTGCAGCTGCACGGGGTTGCCGTCTCGGACCGCGAGCCACAGGTGGACTCTCGGTGCGGACGACCATTCGTCGTCAGGGTGCTTCCGCACGCGGAAGTACTCGTCGCCGTGCGGGGCAATCCACTGGCCAGGTTCCGCGCGACGCAGCGTCTCGCCGAGGTACCACGTTGCGCCGTCCACGAAATCGGCATTGCCCGGATCGTCGAGTTGTTCGGGCGTCGGCGTCACCCGAAATAGCGCGGCCGCAAGGGCATCGATGCTCGGCGGCGAAAAGTCCCACGTGCCGCCTGCTCCGTAGGCAGCGACCCATTGCGGAAACCGCTGCTCGCGCTCGGCCAGCCAGGCCGAGAGCCGGTCTGCGTCGGAAACCTTGGGGAGGCGGTCCAACCGCCAGGTGAATTCCTTGACAGGCCGCCAATCAGGGTGCACCGCAGCGAATTCGAGTACCGCCTGCTCCCACTCGACGTATTTCTCGACGATCGCAACACCGCCGGAGCCCACCAGCTTCCTCGGCGCCACCGGGGTCAGCCCAAGCTCTTCGGAGGGGCAGGCGAGCGGCTGTCCGAAGGTGTCGCTGTCCGGCGTGTCATCCCATCCCCAGCGGCCGCCCGCGAGCTTCAGCAGGGTCTGGCCGATGTAGGCAGCCGCGGCGTCGTCGAAACCGGGCGTCTCGTCGTAGTCGTAGAGCACGTCACCGAGCAACTCCAGCGACTCCAGCGTATGGTCGAGCACCACGTCGTCCGGGACGATGTCATCCATCAGGTCATAGGTGATGGACAACTCCTCGATCCACCGCACGAGGCTTTCGTGTTCGCCGAACATGCAAAGATCCTTCCGCCGCTCGACGGCATTGTTGCTCGACGCCATGGTTGCTCGGCGCAGTAATTCCCAAGACTGAGAATGAGCGGTCCGGTCGAGGTCGCTTTGTCGGCTGGACGGACGGGCGCTCGGTCCGCACTGCTGGGGTGGGGGTGACGAGGCGAGCTCTCCAGTACGCACGAACCGCGCTGTCCCGGTTGAGGATTCGCGACAGTCGGCAGCCATCGCGGCAGGCGCGATCGTCGCCATGGTTGAGATCAATAGTGACCATCGGCGGCTCGGCAGCAGGAAATCCCTGCGGGCCCACCGTCGACGAAACATCATCGCGTCGATCTCCGAGAAGTAGGTGGGCTCGGACGAGCCAGGGGCTTGTGACGTCTCACTCCTCACAGCCGAACTCGGTGTCGTGCAGCGTCCGCGCCGTTGCGACATCAGCCGAAGCTGCATGATGCCGCAGCAGGTAGACGGTATTAGAGAGCAGTGCTCTTGACAAAGAGCAGGGATAACGGAGAGCATTGCTCTCGTTACGGAATGCCGATCGCACGGAGTCGAAAAATGAAGTTGTTCTACACCGGACCTGCCACTACCGACCTGCACGAGAACTACGCCAAGAAGGGTCTGCTGGACGAGAACGCCCCGGTCCGCTCGGTCAGCACGATCGTCATCGACGCTCCGATCGACACCGTCTGGCGGCTACTGAGCGACATGTGGAACTGGCCCGACTGGCGCTCCGACGCTCATGTACTCGAACTCGGCGAGATGAAGGTCGACGCCTCGTTCCGCTGGAACCTGCACGGCACCACCATCAAAGCGACCTTCGCCACCATCGAGCCGCAGCGGGAACTCGCCTGGACCGGCGTCTCCATGGGCTGCATGAAGGCTGTCGATCGCCTCCGGCTGACCCCGCTCAGCGAAACTCGCACCGAGGTCACCATGGAGGAATCGCTGGCCGGTCCGCTACTGACCCTCTTCTTCAGCTCCGAAAAGCTGCGCGCGGGCCATGACGCCATGCTCGGCATGCTGAAGGCTGCCGCCGAATCCCCGATCCCGGCCGCAGTCTGACGGTGCGCCCTCGCTACTTGAATTGGATTATCTGGAGGTAGTTCCCGTCAGGGTCCGCGAAGGTCCCGAAGCGGCCGGAGGGGCGATCGGCGACGGGAACGAGCCAGTCCACGCCGGCTGCCCGCAGCTGCGCCTCGACGGCGTCGAAGTCCTCGACGTGGAAGTTGAGGATCATCCGGCCCGGCTCATTGTTTTTCGTCCCGAGGTCGTCGCGCTGGTCGATGACCAGCAGGAAGCCGCCGAGATCGATCGGCCCTTCACCTTTGTATTCCGGCGCGAGCGTGCTGCGGTACCAGTCACGCAGTTCCGCGGGCCGGGTAGTACCGAGCAGGATGCTGCCCGGTTTCGGCGTGAGGGCATGAGGTGAGCGCTCGGCGCGCAGGGCGGAGGCGGCATCCTGATGGGCCGGGGCATTGCCATCCTCCTTCGGGTTGGGCTGTCCCGCACCGGTATTGATCAGATTCCGCAGGCTGCCGCCGATGTAGCCGCCCCATGCGTTGGAGCACACGTCGTAGCACTCGTACTGCGGAACCAGGCCCACGTGGGTGAAGCGGACCTCGGCGCCACCGTCCTTTTCCGAGATTTCGAAGACGATCTCGGTGCCCTTCCATTCGGCCTGGTCTTCGATGAAGTTGAAGTAGTTGTCCAGAACGAGCCATGCGACCTTGCGGCCGGGCACCAGTTCCGTGACGCGGATCGTGCAGCGATGGACATCCTGGTAGCGGTGGACGAACTCGCCGCCGACCCGATCGGTGACGCCCTCGGCATCCTCCGACCACCAACCGCGGACATTGATGACGGCCTCGAAGGCTTCCTGGGGAGTCCGATCCACCGAGAAGGTGGTGGTGAAGTTCTGCTTCGTATCAACTTGCATCATGCAAGCGAGGATAACCGGAGGAACTTTCATGATGCAAGCGGTATCGGTAGACTGGTTCGCATGCTGGGGAAGACCTACGACTCACAGGCGTGCTCGATCGCGCGCGCACTGGAGGTGATCGGCGAACGCTGGAGCCTGCTCATCGTTCGTGACGCGGTGTTCGCAGGTTCGACCCGCTACAACGACTTCCAGCGCAGCCTGGGCGTAGCGACCAACATTCTCAAAACCCGCCTCGATAGTTTCGTAGAGGCCGGAATCATGGTGCGCCGCAAGTATTCCGAGCAGCCCGACCTGCATGAATACCTGCTGACCGACAAGGGGCGTGCGCTCGCACCCGCGCTGGTCGCGCTCACCGAATGGGGCGATGAGTGGGTGACCGAGGGCGAGCCCCCGATCCTCTACACCCACTCGGTATGCGGCGCCGGAATCACCCAGCACACGGTGTGCGCCCACTGCGGTCGCGTGCACGACCCCGCCGAAATCCAGGCCACGATCGGCCCCGGTATGCCCCCCGAACACATACCGCAGAAGTCTTGACGCTCGGCCGCGCTACGGCCCTCACCGCAATCCGGTCGAACGGGTGACCAAACTGCGGTTGCAGACAAATAGGTTGCTGCCTTAATCGGGTCTCGGGTTGATTGTTGCTTGACGGAGCGCAGTAGCCTGCGCTGTGGCAGCGCGCTGCACCGCAACAGCACGGCATATGTCAAGTCCGGCACAATCTCACGATGCGCATGCTGATACTGGTGTTAGCGGTTTTCGGAGCTCTGGTGGGCTCGGGCAGCGCCGCCGCGGTCGCGTTGGTAGCCGAGCATGCTGCCGCCTCGACCTCCCCGAGCCCGACTCGACCAGTGCTCGTAGTGCCGCCGCAGTGGACCTCCGAGAGAGTCTGCGATCAGCCTGGCGACATGGTGGCCATCGCCTTCGAAGATCCGAAGCCGTGGCAGGAACGTAGACTGCCCGACACCGAAGTGCTGGCCGCGCTCGGCGCGGCCGCCGGGGCGCTGCTCGGGGTGCTGTTCGGGTATGGATACGGCAGGACAGGATGGATCCTGCGCTGGGAGCGTCGTGTGCCCGGTCAGGCAACCTTCGGTAGGTAATGATCTTGGAGCCGGCGGCGAAGTCGCGGATGGGTCCGGCGTGCTGGTTGCGCCAGCGGATGTAGCCGCCGATAGCAGCGTCCTGTTCGTCGTGGCTGCGGTGGTCGGTGCCGCCCAGCGCGAAGTACCGCAACGCGGCGAACTCACACCATGATCACGAACTTCGGTCGGAATACCCACCATAGGTAAGACGTCCGATACCTTCCGATCGCCGTACCCGCTTAGGCTCGAACCGGGTAGTGGTGGGCTGCGGTAGCAGCCGGAGGAGAAAGACAGTAAATGGTGCGGATGGGTAGTCGGCTGCGTGCGGCCGTGGGTCTATTGCTAGGTCTGGCGGCGCTGGTGCTGGTGCTGTCAGCGTGTACGAACAAAGAGTCCGACTCCGGGGCGCCGACGTCGAGCACGGTGGCCAAAACGTCGACCACCGGAGCGAAAGCGGTGACGCCGACGAGCGCGGGTGCCGGTGCTGCACAAGGCAATCCGGGCGGATCGCAAGGCGCGGGCGGGTCGCAAGGCGCAGGCGGGTCGCAAGGCGCAGGCGGGTCGCAAGGCGCAGGCGGATCACAGCCAGGAGCCGCGCCCGGCACGGATGACTGCGACCGAACAGTCCAATGTGGCGTCCCCCCGGTCGGCGGCACCGACAACTGCGACAGCACAGTCGTATGCGGCGCCCCCCCGGTCGGCGGCATCGACCACTGCGACAGCACGGTCGTATGCGGCGAATTACCGAAGTGCACGGACCGGATCAACTATGCGGGCGATCCACGGTCGAATGCCGAGATCAACGCCCTGGGTGAGATGAACCTCGGCAAGTGCCCCGACCCGATTCCGCCCACGACCACCACTTCGGCCGCGCCGCAGACGACCGCGACCACGTCGGCCGCGCCAACGACCACAGTGACCACTTCGTCTGCTGCCGAGACGACGGTCACCACAACTGCGAAGTAGCCGCTGGTACGCCTGCTGTCGCTGGACTTCACCCCAGCGGACGCCCTCAGGCGTCCCGGATGGCGAGGTCGACCGCCACTGAGCTCGATACGCAAGAAGCCGCCTCGGCTGGACGAACCGGGGCGGCTTCTTGCGTGAAGGCTGCGATGCACACAGAGTCGATGGCCTGCTGACTCGACTACTGCGGCGGCCAGGGGTTTTGGGGCGGGTAAGGGTTTACCGGCGGCTGCGGAGACCCCGACGTCGGGTACTGCCACTGGGCGGGGAATTGGGCCGGTGGCGTAGCTGGGGCTCGAGTCGAGTTCGCCGCAAGTACCACGGTGATCGTGGCCGCCAGCGCGGCGATCGTCGCGGGGATGAGCAGCCATCCCTGGTCCTCGAAGAGAAACGACAGTTCCAACCGGGATGCCAACTCGAAGGAAGTGGTCGTCAGCAGCATGCCCGCACCCACGGTGGCAAGGGCTCGTAAGGCGGGGGTTCGAGCGCCCGCCCCGGTGAGCACGGCGATCGATGCGCCGATCGCGACGATGATCATGATCACGAACGGAGCATCGCTCCAGTGGAATCCGTAGGTTGCCGCCAGCCGCCACCCGCCGGTGATGAGGGCGGCCAGCAGAATCAGTATCCCGGCCACCCGGTCGATACTCGCCCCCGCAGGGCTGTCGGGCCGTGCGTAACCGGGGCCCTGGGAGTACGGGTTGGTCGGCGGGTAGGCGGGGGGCGCGGCGTACAGGTTGGGCACGCCCATCGCTGGATTGCCTTGGGGTTGCACGGGTTGCGGGTGCGGGGCCGGCTGGGCGTAGCCGCGATACGGGTCGGGCGGGGGCGGGATGGACACAGTGGGAACTCCTTGCCTGCCGACACCGATGCGGGGTGATCGAAGCATCCCCCGTCGCCACCCTATCGAAACCTGGGGCGTGCGGCCGCCCAGCCGTGGGGTTGCTGAACGAGCAAGGCCGGTCGAGGATCGGCTGCACCGCCGCGCTGCGGCCGGTCGCCGATTCCAGCGCTCGCCGACCCGGATCGGTGCGGCCGCTCGCCGTGTATATGGCCGCGGTACCGGCGGCGTGGACGCACGATGGTCCGGATCGACTACAACGCGTGATCGACGCGGTGCTCGCCACACTCTGAGCCCGCACTCACCGGCCTGATCCGGCGTTATCTTTCGCCCAGATTTGTATCCACAGTCGAAGAATCCGCGCGGGACATGGATCTACTGCTCCCAGCGACGAATGCCGTTGTCGCGAGAGCGAGCACGAGCAACCCCGCGCAGACATAGCTCGAAACGGCGAAACCACTCGACATCGCCTCGCGGGCGGCTTCGGCAACGCCGGTGGTCGCCGGTTGGCCCGCGAGTGCGGGGATCGCTGATCCCGCACTCTCGGTCACGGCCGCGCTGAGCTGATCGGCATCCCGGCCCGACGACCCGGCATCGGCGAGGCGGTCGCGCAGGCCCGATCCGAACGTTCCGAGGAACAGTGTGGTCAGCACGGCGATACCAAGTGCTGAACCCAGTTCCCTTGCAGCGCTCTGAATTCCGGAACCCTGACCGGAGAACTCGACTGGCACGTCGGCGAGCACCACATTGGTGACCTGCGCCGTCGCGAATCCGACACCGATGCCGTAGACGAACAGCGCGACAGCAATCGACCACCAGCTGCTGTCGACGGCGGCCCACCACCCGAGCAGCACCAGCCCGGCGGCCTCGAGCAGCAGGCCGATCCGCACCTGACCCAGCGCCGAAATCGCGTTCGTCATCGAGAAACTCGCGCCGCTCGCACAAAAACTGCCCACGGCGAGCGGCACCAGCGCGAGGCCCGCTTGCAGAGCGTTGTAGTTCAGCGTGAACTGCAACCACAACGGCAGCACGGCGATGATGCCGAACTCGCCGAGCCCGACGATCAGCGTCACCACATTGCCCCTGCGGAACGAGCCGATCGCAAAAAGACCCGTGTGCATGAGCGGTTCGGAGCCCGCGCGAGCAAGCGCCACCTGCCTACGCCAGAACACGAACATCGCGAGCGCCGCGGCGACAAAGGCGACGAGAACGGGCGAAGGACCTGTGCGCCAGACAAATCTGCCGATCGTCAGCGGTTCGGTGACGACAAGCCAGCCATGGGCTCGGCCCTCGATCAGCGCGAACGCGAGCAGGCCGAGTCCGATGGCCGAGAGCGCCGCGCCGGGCCAATCGACTCGACCGCGCATGCGTTGCGACGCAGGCAGATACACCACGACGCCCGCCATGATCAGCACCACCAGCGGGATATTGATGCCGAACGCCCAACGCCAGGAGAAGTCCGCGAGCCAGCCGCCGAGCAGCGGGCCGACCGCGGCCGCCGCGCCGATGGTGGATCCCCAGATCGCGAAGGCCTGGCCGCGCGCCTTCCCGGTGAACGTCGCGTTCACCAGGGCCAATGACGTCGGCAGGATCATTGCCCCGCCGATGCCCTGGAGAAACCGCGCCAGGATGAGCAGCTCGCCATTCGGTGCGGCGGCGGCGAACAGGCTGGTCACACCGAATATGAGCAGGCCGATGAGGAAAAGCTTTCGGGCGCCGTACAGATCGGCAAGTCGTCCGGTGAGCAATAGCAGGGCAGCGAAAACGATCGCGTAGGACTCCTGGATCCACTGGGCCTCGATCGAGGTGATCGAGAGGTCTTCGATGATCGGGGCGAGGATCACGTTCACGATCGTGAGGTCGACGACGATCAGAGCGACGCCGAGCGATACGGCGATCAGGCCCAACCACAGGCGCAGCGGAGGGGTTTCGGTTTCGGCGGACAATTTACCTCCATCATGAAGTAACTTCATGGTGAAGTTACTTTCGACGAGGGTAGGTTGTCAATCCAGGACCGGCAGAAACGGAGGTAGGCGCATGGGGCAGACGCCCGGCGACATTGCGTCGCAACGGCAACGGCTCGCGGAAGGACTGATGGCCTATGGCGCGAGCTTCACCGAACTGGGCCGCCGCTTCGCCGAAGCCCTCGGCGTCCACACCACCGATGCCTTTGCACTCATGGACATCGCCACCGCCGAAGCGGCCGGCGCACCCCTGTCGCCCGCACTGCTCGGCAAGCGCATCGCACTGTCCTCGGGAGCGATGACCGCCCTGCTGAATCGGCTCGAACAGGCCGGCTACGTCATCCGCAGCCGCGAGCACACCGACCGACGGATAGTCACGCTGCGCTGCAGCCCACAGGCCAGGCAGCACGCCGACCAATTCTTCGGGCCCGTGAACGCCGAGCAGGACGCCATCCTGGCCGCGTATCCATCCGAACTCCTCGAGCAGTTCGATACGGTCCTCGCCGCGCTGCGCGGCACGATGGACGTCCAGCTCGCGCCGCCGGAGTCTTAGCACCTCGCCCAGTCCCGCGCCGCCCGGTCACCTCGAGGGCAAAGTAACCCCAGGGCGAGTGACGCTGCTCGATCAATTCAAGGCCGCAGGAACAGAACACGAGTTCACGACTTCGACACCGACCACACCGGAATCACTAGTGTGGCCACCGCCGCGGCGCGGCTTTCGTTGCCCGCAGCAGGTGCTTGCCCGGCGATCTCCACTCAACGAGGATGGCGGGCGGCGGTGCGGCCGATCGAACCGCCGAGAGGAGTGGTCGTGGTGGCGAAGACGCGGTCGTGGTGGGGTTGGGGGAATGTCGAGGACGCCGTCGTCGGTGCGGAGCGGGAGGCGCTGACGAAGCGGGTCGCGGCGATCCTGCCCGGGACCGATCTCACCGTGCACGAGCCGCCCTCGGTCGAATCGCTGGAGCTGCCCGAACCTCGCGTCGCAGTGCCCGATTCGCTCGCCGGGCTCACCTCGACAGACCAGGCCGACCGCGCGGCGCACGCACACGGGCAGGCGTTTCGTGATGTGGTGCGCAATCTGATGGGCGATGTGCAGAACCCGCCCGATGTGGTGGTTCGACCACGCAATGAGGCCGATATCGTCGACGTGCTCGACTGGGCGTCGCGGGCGAATGTCGCGGTCATCCCCTTCGGCGGCGGTACTTCTGTGGTCGGCGGGGTGGAGCCGAGGATCGGCGACCACGGCCGGACCGTCGGAACGAACGGCGATCACGAGTTCGCCGGTGCGATCAGCCTCGACCTCGCCGCACTCGATCAGGTACTCGAGATCGATCGCACCAGCCGGGCAGCGCGGATCCAGGCGGGGGTCTTCGGTCCGGCGTTGGAAGATCAGCTACGCGGTGCGGACCTGACGCTGCGACACTTTCCGCAGTCCTTCGAGTTCTCGACACTCGGCGGCTGGCTGGCCACCAGGGCCGGTGGACATTTCGCGACCCTCTACACCCACATCGACGACCTGACCGAGTCGATGCGGGTGGTGACGCCGTCGGGCATCAGCGAATCGCGGCGGCTGCCGGGCTCGGGTGCGGGCCCGTCCCCCGATCGGATGTTCCTCGGATCCGAAGGCTCGCTCGGCGTCATCACCGAGGCATGGATGCGCCTGCAAGACCGGCCGCGGTGGCGTGCAACGGCTTCCGTGCACTTCGACGACTACGGCGCCGCGGTCGCCGCCACCCGCGCGATCGCCCAGTCCGGTCTGTATCCCACCAATTGCCGGTTGCTCGACCCGGCCGAAGCATTACTCAACGCAGGCGCGGCGACCAGCGGCGGAGTACTGGTGCTCGGCTTCGAATCCGCCGATCACCCCACGCGAACCTGGATGGAACGCGCGCTGGAACTGGTCGCCGACCACGGCGGCACCCTCCCCGAGCCCGCCCGCTACACCGAGTCGACGGGCCATCAGGACGGGGCGGGAGCGGCGGACACCTGGCGCTCGTCGTTCCTGCGAATGCCCTACCAGCGCGACGCGCTCGCCGCCCAGTCGATGATCACCGAAACCTTCGAAACCGCCTGTACCTGGGACAAGTTCGACAACCTGAAGACAACGGTGACCGAGGCAGCCAACGAAGCCATCCGATCCGTCGGCGCGACCGGCGTGGTGACCTGCCGCTTCACCCACGTATACCCGGACGGTCCCGCGCCGTATTTCGGCATCTACGCCGCAGGACGCTGGGGCAGCACCCTCGCCCAATGGGATGACATCAAATCCGCTGTCTCCGAAGCACTCTCAGCCGCAGGCGGCACCATCACCCATCACCACGCGGTCGGCCGCGATCACCGCCCCTGGTACGACCGGCAACGCCCCGACCCGTTCGCGCATGCCTTGCGGGCAGCCAAGTCCGCGCTGGACCCCGCAGGCATCCTCAACCCGGGCGTGCTGATCTGACACATCACCGAGCGCGCGCGTCGAACGACCACCCAATTCCGCTACCTTCCAAGGGCTTACCGGGCAGCGCCCGGCACGTCGGGTGACCTGCACCGGGCCGGACGTCACAGTCGTCTGACTGTTCGCGTGTGACTGAGACATCCAGGGTGCCTACCCGACCCGCGCCGCCTCGCGGGCGAGGATGCGGGCGCGTTGTTCTTCGAACCGGATGACGTCGCGAGCGAGTTTTTCGAGGTATTCGCCGAGTTCTTCGCGGCTGCGTTCGCCGCGTGCGGTGAAGTCGGTGCGCTCGAGGACGTTCCATATTTTCAGGACCGGTAGCACGACCTCGTCCTGGTGCTGGCGCAGGTCGTAGATCCCGTGCTTGACCATCAACACGCCATTGCGACGCCAGTTCGGCATGCCGGCGCCGGGCATAACGAACGTCTTCACGATCTTGGTCACCGATTCCATCGTCTGATCAGGTGCGATGTCGAACGCGGCACCGGTGATGTTGCGGTAGAACATCATGTGCAGATTCTCGTCGGCGGCAATGCGTTTGAGCATCCCTTCGGCGATCGGATCGTCGCAGACTCGTCCGGTGCTGCGGTGGCTGACCCGGGTGGCCAACTCCTGGAAAGTTACATACGCGACCTGATCGAGCACACCGCGGAAGTCCTCCGGCGCGTGTACACCGCGGGTCAAATGCACCATCCGGTCGTTCTCCAAGGCGACGGGATCGACAGCGCGGGTGCACACGAGGTAGTCACGCATGGCGATGGCGTGGCGGTTTTCCTCGGCGGTCCAGCGGCCGACCCAGGTGCCCCACGCACCGCTGCGAGCGAAGTTCTCAGCGATCACACGGTGGTAGGAAGGCAAGTTGTCCTCGGTGAGCAGATTCGTGATCATCGCGACTTTGGCGACCTCCGAAAGCCGTGACTGCTCGGGATCCCAATCGTAACCACCCATTGCTGCAAAGTTGCGACCCTCGTCCCAGGGAACGAAATCATGCGGATGCCAGTCCTTGGCGGTGGCCAAATGCCGGTCTAAATTGGCCGCGACAGCCGGCTCCAGCTCCGTCAGAAGTTCAAGTTGCGTCAAATCCTTTGCCATGCAGCGCCTTTCGATTCGGTGGAAATGACCACGGAACGTACCGCTGTTCACGCATAACTGACTCTGCGGCGTAGCCGCACCCAAACCCTAGACGTCGCGATCAGTTTGCTGCGCATCAGGTCCGGCCCCATTTATCGAGTGACCGACCGAAGGGAGCGCCCTGGCTCGGCATCAAACATCCGCTCGTGCCACGATCCGTATCTCGTCGCCATGAGTAATGCGGTGGCTCGATTTAGTACGCAAGGGTGACGCAAACGCCCGCGGTGATGGTCGATGGCATGACCGCGCGTCCTCGCTCGCCGCACAGGTTTACAGCCGGGGTGCGTTCTCCACAGCTGGACCCGGGTGGGCGAGTTAATCGCCGTGGGCCGGCCTGAGACCAGGATGAACTCCGGGCTGGAGGCCGTTCGCCACCGAAGTCTGTTGCAGGAGCTCAGTCAGTGTCGCGCGCTGGGCGGGGTCGAGTGCGCCCAGGATTTCGGCGTCCAGTGCGGCGACGATCCGCTCGGCCTGTGCGATCACTTTGTGTCCGGCGGGCTGTAGGTACACCGCGTGGGCCCGGCGGTCTGTCGGGTGCTTGCGCCGCTCGACGAGGCCACGCTTCTCCAACTCGTCGACCAGGCCGACCATCACGTTGCGGTGAATGCGCAGCACCTCGCAGAGCTGTTGCTGCGACTGGCCGTCGTTCGCGCTGAGCATGCGCAGCATGCCGGAGTGCCGCGGGCTGATGCCGAGGGGGGCCAGGAGTTCGGTGTACCGGTTGGTGACATGGAATCCGAGCTGTCCGAGCAGGAAGGCAGGGTGCTCGGACATCGGCACGAGGATCGGATCGGCGTCAGTCACCTACCCAGCATAAACGGCAATTAGGGCACCCAGGTTGATTGCCCTCTTGATTGATAATCACTTCAAGTGCATAGTTTGGGGAGCGCACCCGCACCGAAGAAAAGAGCTCCCATGGACACCGACATCTCCCCCGACGCAGACGCCCCACCCACCCTCGACCCGCGCCGCTGGATCGCCTTCGCCGTCGTGCTGGCCGCGGGGTTCATGGATCTGCTGGACGTCACCATCGTCAACGTCGCCGCGCCGAGCATCCAGACCGATCTCAGGGCGGAGTACTCGCACATCGAATGGATCATCGCGGCCTACGTCCTGGCTTTCGCCGCCGTGCTCATCACCGGCGGGCGCCTCGGCGACATCTACGGCCGCAAACGCATCTTCCTGATCGGCATGACCGGATTCACCCTGGCCTCTGCCGCCTGCGGGCTCAGCTCGGACCCGACCATGCTCATCACCTCGCGATTCGTGCAGGGCGCGATGGCAGGGCTGATGGTGCCGCAGATCCTCGCGATCATCCGAGCCACCTTCCCGGAACACGAACGCGCCAAGGCGATCGCGGTATACAGCGGCGTCGGCGGATCGGCGTCGGCGGTCGGCCTCTCACTCGGCGGGCTGCTGGTGCAGTGGGACGTCTTCGATCTGGCCTGGCGGCCCATCTTCCTGGTCAACATCCCGGTCGGCATTGCCGCGCTGGTCGCGGCGAGCGTTGTCATGCGGGATTCCCGCTCCGCCACCCCGCCGCGGCTCGATCTGGTCGGGATGGTGCTCGCCATCTCCGCGGTGCTGCTACTGGCCTACCCGCTGACCGAAGGACGCCAGTTGGATTGGCCTGCTTGGACTTTCGTCATGATGGGTACGGCGGCGGCAGTCTTCGGGCTATTCGTCGCCTACGAGCGGCGGCGGGCGCGGACCGTCGGATCGCCGCTGATTGATCTCGAGCTGTTCCGGTCACGTCCGTTCGCCGTCGGCCTCGCGAGCTGGCTGCTGTTCTGGATCGGACTCGGCGGCTTCTTCCTGGTGTGGACGCTGTTCATGCAGGCGGGCCTCGGCTGGTCGCCGATGCGGGCCGGATTGACGGCGGTGTGCTTCGCAGTCGGCGCAGGCACCGGCGTCGGCGTCGGCGTGGGCGTGCTCGCACCGCGATTCGGGCGCCGGGCACTCATCGCCGGCGGTCTGGTCAATGCCGGTGGATTCGGGCTCTACGGAGGGATGGCCGCGCACTACGGTGCGTCGACTACCTCGTGGCAGATGGTGATTCCACTGATCATCATCGGTATCGGGTTCGGGATGGTGGTCGCGCCCACGATCGATCTACTGCTCGGCCAGGTGCCTGCGCGCGAGGCGGGCTCGGCGTCGGGACTGCTCAATACCGGACAGCAGCTCGGCACCGCGCTCGGCGTCGCGCTGGTCGGTGTGGTGTTCTTCGGTCAGCTGGACCATGATTCGGCGCGCGGCGTCGAGGCGGTCGCGCCGCAGGTGCGTGCCGAGCTCGGCACGACGGGATTACCGCAGCCGGCGCAGGACGAGATTCTCGCCAATTTCCTGGCCTGCGTGCAGGATCGGTCCGCCGAAGTCGATCCGACAGTGGTTCCCGACAGCTGCCGCAGCGGCTCGGCACCGGGCAATGACGGCGTGACACAAGTACTCACCCGAGCCGGAGTGGAGGCCAACGCGGTGAACTTCGCCAACACCTTCGAATACACGCTCTGGTACGGCATCGCCATCTTGGCCCTGATGTGCCTCGGCTTCTTCGCCCTACCCAAGGATGCTCGGCTCGAGCAGCACGAACTCGATACCGAATCAACGGATCTCACACCGGCAGGAGTCTGACATGAAAATACTGGCCATCGGACGCGAACAGGACGTGGTGAACACGGCGGTCGCGGTGTTCCAGTCTCACGGCTACGCGGCCGTGGGGACCATCGCCGATGACGAAGCACTCGATGCGCTCGACATCGACGAGATCACCCATCTGATCATCGGCGGTGGGGTGGAGCCCGCTTCGCGAGAGCAACTGAAGAGGCGGGCGGAAGCGCACGGCGTCACCGTGCACGAGGCCGTGCGCAATGGGCGCGGCATCGAGGGTTACCTCGAAGAGGTGGTGATTCCGTCACTGCATAGGTGACGGAATCGACTCCAGCCCGGACCGGGTCGCCGAGTTCCCTGCGGATGAGCATTCCGAGACGATCGAACTCCGCGTCCCCATCGGCATGGGTGACATCGGGACGCGTGATCCACGGGTCGTCGAGGTCCACCTGATCGTCCTCGACCTTGTGTTCATCGCGACCGTGCTGACGCACACATGCCCGACGTCCCTCTTACCGACAGAGGGACGTCGGGCATTGTGTTTACAGCTCTTCAGTTTTCGGCTGCGACCTTCCACATCTTGCTGCGCAGGTCACGGCCGCGGACAACCTGGATTCGCCATGGCGACAGCCGAAGAATATGCAGCTTCGGGTCGTCGATGCCCTGCCAGAAATTGCCGAGGGGGTAGCCTGCGCCTTTCGGGCTGGTTTGCTCGTACAGATCCCAGACGTGCTGCCTGGTCACGAGGTCGTCGAGCGGCACCCAGTCGGCCAGGGCATCGGCGTGCACCTGATTCTGCTTCCTGGTCCAGTACGCGAAGGTCGTGTGCGGGTTGGCGGCCAAGTGCGCCGCCTTGACCGGGGTCCGGTAGGTGGCCAGCCAGCCGAGGGGGTTCCCGTCGACGATCTCCCACACCGGAATCAGGACCCGGGAGCGCGGGCGGCCCTTGCCGTCGACGGTGACCATGGTGGCGTAGACGATGTCGCCGATGTAGGCCTCGAACTCGTCGCGGATATCGTGGAAAGACTGTACCGAGATGGTCATTTCGAAGCTCCCTTCAGACCTGTGCAAATTGGGTCGATGCGGAATCCGTGGCCGGTTCGGCGGCGCTGCGACGCAGGCCGAATGCGGCGACCAGCCCGGCGACGGCCGCAGCGACCACCGGCACGATCAATGCTGTTCGCACCGCCTCGATTCCGGACTGACCTGCCGTGACGGCCGCCACCTCGACCGCCGTCACCGCCGAGATGCCGAGCGCGAAACCGAACTGGAATGCGGTGTACAGCAGGCCACTCGCCAAACCCTGGTCCTGCTCCGCGATGCCGTCGGTGCCCGCGATGGTGAGCGGACCGTAGACGAGCGCGAAGGCAACGCCGAGCAGCAGCATGGCCGGGAACATAGCCGCGTAGGCCCGGTCGATATCGGTCGGCAAGAACAAGGCGTAGGCGATCGCGGCGAGCACGACACCGCCGAAAACCACTCGCGCATTGCCGAATCGGTCCACCAGGCGTGGTGTCAGCACCGGCGCGAGCACCGCGTCGACGCCGATCACCGCCATAGCGAGACCGGTCTGCACCGTCGACCAGCCACGCAGTTCCTGAAAGTACAGCGTGGCAAGGAACTGGAAACCCGCGAAGGAACCGACGAACAGCAGCGCAACCACATTGGTGCGCACCAGGGCTCCCGAACGCAGGATGCCCAGCCGAACCAGCGGGTTCGCGGTGCGACGCTCGTTGACGACGAACAGTGCGAGCATCAGCAGCCCGGCCGCGAACACCGCGGTGGTCAGCGCTGGGCCGTCACCGGGATGCTCCAGCCGGACCACACCGTAGACGAGCAACAGCATCGCGCCGGTGACGCTGAACGCACCGAGTAGATCGAATCCACCCCGAACCCGTTCCGGCACACCGGAATCCCGCACCAACGGGATCGCCGCCGCCAAGATCAGCGCGGACAGCACGACCGGAGCGAAGAACACCCAGCGCCAGCCGAGCGCGGTGAGCAGCCCGCCGACAACCATCCCGAGCGAGAAGCCGCCCGCCGCAATGCCCGCGTACACCAGCAGCGCCTTGTTCCGCGCAGGTCCCTCGGCGAAGTTGGTGGTGATCAGCGACAGTCCGGCAGGCGCCATGAACGCGGCGGCCACTCCGGTCACGAAGCGTGCCGTCAGCAGCATCCAGCCTTCGGTTGCGAAGCCGCCGAGTCCGGAGAACAGCAGGAACACCGTCAGCCAGAACAGGAACATGCGCCGCCGCCCGAGCAGATCGGCGGCGCGGCCGCCGAGCAGCATGAACCCGCCGTAACCGAGGACGTACGCGGAGACGACCCCGCTCAGCATCCCCGTGGACAGGCCGAGATCGGACCGGATCGACGGCAACGCCACATTGAGCATCGCCACGTCGATGCCCTCCAAGAAGATCGCGCCGCACAGCACCGCGAGCACTGCCCAGGCACGGCCGGACATCTCGGTGAAGACCTCGGCGGGTCTCGATTCCACCATCGAACGACTCCCAACAGACACGGTTACCGATAATGAGGTCGGTTCCCTCTTGATACCGACCATGAGTCTTCGGCAGAATCGGTAGCCATGGAAGACGGCACTTCGAAGTCACCCGGTTACTGCGGGGATACCGAGGAGGACTACGACGTTCTCCAGTGGGACACCCGCGTCGACTGCGAGGTCAGGCAGATCCTCGACCGCGTGGCCGACAAATGGTCGCTGCTGGTGATCGCCCTGCTCGACCAGCGCAGCCTGCGTTTCACCGAACTGAAGCGCAAGATCGACGGTGTCAGCCAGCGCATGCTCACCCGCACACTGCGGCATCTGGAACGCGACGGACTTGTCCAGCGGACGGTCTATCCGACGGTCCCGCCACGGGTGGACTACGCCCTGACCCCGTTGGGCGTCAGCCTGCACGCCACCATCAAGGCTCTGGTCGTCTGGACGGAGGGCCACCAGAACGAAATCGCCTCCGCCCGTGATGCTTATGACCGCCGCAGCGCCGAAGCGGAAGCCCTGCAAACCGTGTGACCGGCCCTCCGGTGCGCGGTGGATTTCCGGATCGGCGACGCGCCCTGCCACTTGTTCGTCGTCCTCCTCGCGAGTCAGCCGAATAGCAGTAGCGTGAACCTGCACCGTGGGCCGACCCACGCATCGGGAGCCCTGCCGCGCGCCGCCGATTCGAGGAGTTCGCCATGAGGGCAACCGTCTGTACCGAGAGCAAGTTGACCGTCACGGACCTGCCGACGCCGACGCCAGGGCCAGGACAGCTGCTGATCAACGTCTCCCGCTGTGGCATCTGCGGCTCGGACCTGCATGCGCGCGCCCACGCCGACGAAATGGCCGATCTTGCCGTCGCAACCGGCTACGACCACTTCATGCGCGCAGATCAGGGCGTGGTGCTGGGACACGAATTCAGTGGAGAGATAGTCGATTACGGGCCGGGCTGCCGCAAACGCTGGCCGACAGGAACCCGGGTTGTCGCATTGCCGATCGTGCGCCACGACAAACAACCGCACCTTGTCGGCCTGTCGACGGCGGCACCCGGCGGATACGCCGAGCAAGTGGTGGTGCAAGAGTCGATGACTTTGCCTGTCCCGAACGGACTTTCGGCCGAGCATGCCGCGCTCACCGAGCCGATGGCCGTGGCATGGCACGCGGTTCGCAAAGGCCACGTCGACAAGAACCAGAACGCCTTCGTGATCGGTTGTGGCCCAATCGGTCTCGCCGTGATCAGCATGCTCAAAACGGCGGGCGTACGCACCGTGATCGCCAGCGACTTCTCGCCGCGTCGCAGGGAACTCGCCACCGTGTGTGGCGCGGACGTGGTGGTCGACCCGGCATCCGAATCTCCATGGTCCGCCGCCCCGAGAAAGGGGCGCATCAACGGTGTCACCGATATCCTCGGCCTCGGCTTCGACACCATGGAAAAGCTGCGTCGCATCCCGAACGTGCCGTGGTGGTACGTCTTTCGCCTCGCGCACACAATGAACGCGGGACCATCGGGTCCGGTCATCTTCGAATGTGTCGGGGTCCCCGGCATCATCGACCAGATCCTCACCGCAGCGCCACCGCTGTCGCGCGTAGTCGTTGTCGGCGTCTGCATGGAAACCGACCGATTCCAGCCCGCCATGGCCATCAACAAGGAGATCGAACTTCGCTTCGCCCTCGGCTACGACCCCGGCGAATTCCGTGACACCCTGCACATGCTCGCCAACGGCAAGGTCGACCCGGCCCCCTTGATCACCGGGACCGTCGGCCTCGACGGTATCGACAATGCCTTCACCGCACTCGGCAACCCGGAGCAGCACGCCAAAATCCTGATCGACCCGACCAGTACAGCGATGACACCCTGACCCGATTACCCGGCCCGCGCTGCATTCGCTAGCCGGCTCAGCCGCGGCAATCCAGCCGCCGTGACACGGTGCCGCGCTCAGCCGAGGTGGCGGTCGCGGTCGGCCTGGCGGTCGAGCCAGGATGCGGGCGCGGCGACGGCGCTGGGATATGCCAGTGCTGTTCGACCGTGTTCGAGGTAGAGCGGGCGGTCCTCCAGGCGGGCGCGGAAGGCGTGCCACAGCCGGCGCGCCAGCCGGGGCACAACGAAGTCGTCGATGGTGTCGACGCGAACCCATTGCCAACGGTCGAGCTCGCCCGGCTGCAACTCGACCGCCTTCTCGTCGCCGAGAACGCCGCAGTCGAATATGTAGACAATCTTGTCGCCGTCGTCGGCACTCGGCGCCCAGTCGTGCACGAGGAGTCGCTGTGCGGGGCGGTCGATGCCGAGTTCTTCGCGAATCTCGCGGCGGCACGCGGCGGCGGGCGATTCGCCGGACTCGACATAGCCGCCCGGAATCTCCCAGCCACTGCCGTCGGTGGTGTGCACGAGCAACACTTCCTCGCCGCGCACGAACAGGCCGCCCGCGGCCAACCGTACCTGGGCGAATGAATCCTCGACACTGTCGATCATCGACTCACGACCTTCGGTTGCGGACCGGGACGGGCACGACCCTTCCACTTCTACACCGCCGCCACCCGGTCGTACAGAGAACAACTATCAGGAGTCCGCGCCCACCACGGCGGGCGCGGCCATCCACAGCTCACCTACCATCCGGTGGTTCTCATGCAACCGTAACAACGGGACCAGCTACCTGAGCCAGGACCCAATACGCACTGTCCAGGCCCGCGGCTACCACGGCGGGCGCGGGAGTCTACCCCTCACTCCGCCGTCTCATGGATCCTCACGCGGCTGCGAGCACCGCGTTCAACTGGGCGGTGACCTGGGCCAGAACCAGGCCTGCGGTGTCCAGATCCGCGGCAGGGATGTCGGCGTAGGCCTGTTGCATCACGGCCGCGATATCCGAGCGGACCGAGCCGAAGCGACTGCGACCGTGCGGGCGGCCTGCTGCGGTGCGAAGTAGAAAACGGTCAGCTGGTTTCGGTGGTCAGCTCGACAGCAGGTCGAGAATGCCCTCCGCGCTGCGGGCCACGGTGAGGCAGGCCGTGATAGTCAGCTGATCGGCGAGTGGATGCTTGGCTCGGGTGCGCCATTTGCGGACGGCCGCGACGGCGTGCGCGCGCTGCTGCTCCAGCGAGGTGTCGATCGGGAGACCGAGGCGCAGGTGCGGTGCGACGCCGGATCCACCGATCAGTCGATGGAGTTCGGCGAGATCGTCTGCGGGAAGGGTCAATTCGTCGGTGCGCAGGCGGCCGAGGAGACGCAGCTCGGCGAAGCCGTGCACGTCGGCGAGCAGGGTGCGCACTCGGGGCAGCAGCTGTTCGGCCGCGACGCCAGGGTAGGCGGTGAGTACGCGAGCCAAGACGGTCAGGGCGGAATGCGCCTTGAGTTGGTCGGCGCGCTGGCCGAATTGGACGTCCAGCACCGAACGCAATTCATCGACGCCACTGCGGCTGGTCAATTCCGCTGCCAGCGTGGTCGAATCACGGACGCCGAGCCGAATCAGGGTGATGGCCATCCGGATTCCGAACATGCCGAACCGCTCGGCCAGTTGCGCGCGCAGCCCCGGTGACACCGGAAGCGCGATATCGGCGCGCGCGAAGCGATCCGCCGAGAGCAGTGCGGCGCTCAACTCGTCGACCGGAACACCCGCCAACGCATCGAAGGCCGCGAAGTCCTGCTGACGCAGCGTCGCGGCGGCGAAGGCAAGCAGTCCGGCGACCGGAATCACCGCCTGGCACAAGCCGGTTCGCTCCAGCTCGCCGGCAAAGCGCACCGCGACATCGCGGGCGGAATGCAATGCATCGATCCGGCCCGCCCCGATCTCATCAGCCCGCGAGACGACGCCGACAACGCCGAGCGGACCGGACACTCCCGAATCGCCCGCCGCACCAGCTCCGACCTGCTCGAGGAACCGAATATCGGCGGCATCGAGCCTGCGCAGCAGATACACCACCGCATCCGCACCGGGAATGGCGATGTTCTCCGGGGTGTCCAGCCCGGCCTCGCCCGGCGTCAGCAGCCGCGCGGTCCGCTGCGACACCTCCCGCGACAACGACGAAGTGCCGGGCGTATCGATGATCGTGGTGTGCGCGAGCGCGGCCGAGGGCCATTCGACCTCGAGATGGTCCACCTCCCGCGGCGCGGGCACGTCCCAGGTCAAGCGGTCCAGGTCGAAGGTCAGCCCGTGGGCTCCACCGCCGCGCCGCACCACCACATTCGCCCGGGCGCCATCGGAGGCATGCGCGGTCACACTCGGTGTCGAGCCATACCGGTACCAGGTGACCACCCGCGTGCACTCGGTGGCATCGGTCGGCGCGATGTCCTGTCCGACAAGGGAATTGAGCAGCGTCGACTTGCCCGCTTTCAGCGAGCCCGCCAGCGCGACACGCAATGGCTGATCCAGTCGGCGCGCGCAGTCGGCGAGCAACGCGCGCGGGCGCGGTTCACCGGCGAACGCCTGACGGGCCGCGCCGACCAGCTGACGGGCCTCGGCGACGATCCCGGGGGCCATCCGGGCATCGATTCTCATCGGCCCACCGTACCGACCTGCCCTTCCAACGGCGCGGCACGCTCGATCACCCGTATGGTCTGCATGGCATCCGCATAGCGCCGCAGCTCCGCGACCACCCGCAACTGCCGCTCGAGCACCGTGCACCGCTCGGCGCGCCGCGCGGTTTCCATCGTCGCCGCCTCCTGCGCCGCACGCAGCGAATCGTCGATCGAGCGCAGGCTGCGCTCGGCGACGCCGGTGTAGTGGTCGCGCAGGGCCCGATGGATGCGGTGCAGCCGGTCCTTGGATTCCTTGCCTGCTTGGAAGGCGACATCGTCGACGAACCGCCGGACCGCGATCTTCGCCTCGTTCCGCCTGCGCGCCATCCTGGCCTGCTTGTCATCACGGAAAGCCTTGCCGCCGACCAGCAGACCCGCGCCGAGCGAGAGCGGGTTGAGCAACGCAAGCCCGGCGAAGGTGCTGGCGAGACCGACCATCAGCACACCGCCATAGGAGCCGCGCATTCCGACGAGCAGTTTGCTGCCGAGGCCGATGTCGGGCTCCAGGTCGGCGAGGGTGCCCGATCCGGCGCGGCTCTCGTCGGTGTTGAGGCCGGGGTGCACGTCGGGCAGGTCGACGGCACCGATTTCGGTGAAGTGTTCGGCGACCTGCTCGGCGAGTTGCACCGCGCGGGCATGCGTCCACAGCAGGTTGTCTCCGAGTGCGGTATCGATGGTGCCTGTGAGCCATTCGGCGATCCGGCCCCAATGCCTGCCGGGATCATGGGCGTCGATCCACTCCTCACCGGTTCGGGCGATAGTGCGCAACCGATCACGCAGATCATGATCGACATCGCCGGCCAGGTCGGTGATTCCGTCGGCGAGTGTCAGCTGCCATGCCGCCGTGCGGCGGTGCAGGTCCTCGGCCGCAGTCCTGGCCGACTGCAATTCGCGCACAGCCGCAGCGCCCTGCTCGGGATCGCGTAGCGCGACCAGTTCGCTGCCCAGAGCGAGCGCCAAATGTTCTGCGGCCGACTGGATGTCGCGCGCTACCGCGAGGCGGGTCGCGGCCACATCGCGGGCAACCACCTGCTCCCGCAGGAACTGATAGAGCACGCCGAAGCCGGATTCGATGCCGAGCTGCTGATCCTGCAACCGCATGGCGTGGCTGCGCAGCACCGCGGAGACCGGGATCATCGGCACGTCGAGCCGTGCCCACTCCAGGTGGCGAAGGTCGGCCTCGTGCACCTGCCGCCAATGCGGGTACAGGTCGGTTTTGGTGAGCAGGAGCGCGACCGTCGGGCACAGTTCGCGCACCTGACGCACAAAGGCGAGCTCCGGCTCGGTCAGCTCGGTCGAGGCGTCCGAGAGCACCAGCACCGCGTCTGCGGCGGCCACCATGCCGAGCACACTTGCCGCATAAGAACTTCCGTGCCCGCCGACCCCGGGGGTGTCCACCAGTACGATGCCGTCGGCGAGCAGCGGGTTCGGCACTTGAATCTCCAGACGGAGAATCCGGCGTCCCTCGGCCAGCGGTGATCGTGCGGTGATCGTGCCGATCTCGTCGACCGGCACCGGGATTCGTGCCTCCTGCCCACCACTGTGACCTGTGACGACCAACTCGGCACGTGGTTCGGGCCCATGGGAAAGCACGGTCGTCACCGCGGTGGTCGCATCATCGCCCACCGGGCAGATATCGAGGTTCAACAGTGCGTTGACGAACCGACTCTTGCCCTGATCGAGCTGTCCGGCAATGACGATGCGCCGCCGCGGATCACGGACCCGATCGGCCGCCACTTCCAAGCGGCCGACCAGGTCGGTGCGACCCGCAGCGCGCGCCGCGGCGATGGTTTCACCGAGTACCGAAAGCAGCGGTACCGCAGGTGGTTTCGCCTGTGGTGCGGGTGTCCCCATCGCGTTATCGCTCTCCCTCAGTGCAGGAACATATCGTCGTGCAGGTCCCCGCCACCGTTTCCGGCGACGTCGGCACCCGCATGTGTGTCGGAGAACAGGCTGGAGTCGCCGTGTGCGTCGACCGAACTGTCCAGGCCCGAGCCGAAGGCACTCGAAACATCCAGTGACGACCAGGTATTCGCGGTCGAAGCAGCGGTCGACCCGACACTGCCGCCGAGATCCGCCGCGCCGTGCGCCCCGGCGTCCGCCGCACCATGTGCTCCGGTCCCCACCGAACCACCCACTCCCGCAGCCGTTTCCAGCCCGGAGTGCACAGTTCCACCAGCACTTGTGGACAACCCGCCGCCGAGATCGGCAGCCGTGTCGATCCCCGTCGACAGTCCACCGTTGATCGCGCCGCCGAGCCCTGTCTCGAGGCCCGTGCCCAGGTGTGTCCCCACGTCCGCAGCGCCACCGACACCAGCGGACAGGCCGGTATCGGCAGCACCGACTCCTGTCGAAAGTCCCGTCTCGAGCCCGGTCGCCGCCTGCGCACCGGCGCCGACAGCACCACCGAGGTCGGCGGCCAGATCAGTGCCTGCGTGCGCACCCGCGTCGACAGCACCACCCAGACCCGACGTCAGACCCGCACCCGCCTGCGCACCAACATCGACAGCACCACCCAGACCCGCACCCGCGTCTGCAACACCCTGCAAGCCGGTGGACAACCCCACTCCCAGATCCGCTCCGGCCTGCGCACCTGCACCGAGGTCGGTCGACGCTTGGCCACCGGCGTCGAGGACACCACCGATTCCGGTGGTCAACCCCGTTTCCAAGCCCGTGCCGAGGTCCATCGCACCGCCGAGACCGGTGGCCAGGTCAGCACCCAGATCAGCACCCACCTGCGCGCCCGCACCGAGTACACCGCTGAGGCCGGTGGACAAACCCGCCTCCAAACCCGTCCCGAGCTGGGCACCCGCATCGAGCGCACCTTCGAGGCCGGTGGTGACACCAGCGCCCACATCCGTTCCCAGCTGCGCGCCGGCGCCGAGAGTGGCACCGAGCCCGGTTTCGAGTCCTGCCGCGGCCTGCGCCCCCGCGTCCAGCACACCGCTCAGATCGGTCGCGACATTTCCGCCGAGACCAGCACCGCCATCGACAACGCCCTGCAGGCCGTTGGACAACCCGGCACCGAGGTCGACAACAACCTGCGCGCCGGCGCCGATGACTGCGCCGAGGTCGGTGTCCAGTGCACCGCCGAGGCCTGCCGTCAGGTCGGCGCCCGCATTGGCGAGGCCATCGAGACCTGCGGAAACCCCGGCGCCGATGTCGGCACCGAGCTGCAGGCCCGCGCCGATCGCGGTGTTCAGGCCAGAGGTCAGATCGAGGTCGACTCCAGTTCCGGCTTGCAGGCCGAGGTCGATGTCGTTCTGCAAGCCGCCGCCGAGATTCAGGCCCGCGTCGGCGGCGACGGCCGCTCCGGTGGTGACCGCAGCGGCAGCGCCTGCGTTCCCGGCGGCCTGCGAACCGGCCGCGACGATCGCCGACAGTTGCGAGCCACCGCTGACCAGCGCCGATTCCGCGACCATCGGGGCGACGGCGGCGATGTCCTCGGGCGTCACATCGGGTAGACCGGCCGCGACCAGCGCCTGGCCGGGGTTGGCGCAGTACGCCACCGCGGCGTCGTGGTGGCGTAGCAGGTTGAGAATGAACTCCAGAATCGCGTTGGGTGTCATCGAAATCATCTCCTGGATGAGCGGACCCTCGCGATCCGCGGTCGTTGGAATGCATTTCACGCTAAGGACCCCACGCGTTACTTCGAAACGGGGCGGACCCCTACTGTCCGCCGTCGATACCCGTTAGGGACCCGAAGACCATTAGGGGAATTTCCCCGACCATGCCCCGATTCAGTAACGGCGGACCGCCAGCAACCGACAGAACTGACGGATCCACAAGATCCACGCAACCCTTTTCCGCAGCGGCGGGACTAACCAACAGCGTCATCGGACCGAACAGTTTTTCGAACGGGGTTCTCGAATGACAGAGCGTGTGGCGCTCGGCATCACAGTCGGAGCATCGAATTCGGTCGCCGTGGCGGCGACCGGGGATATCGGCGACGGGGTTGACGGACCCGCAGGTAGCGGCGCCGTTTTGACCCACCCGAGCGTCCTGCGCCTGGCCGCGGACAGCGCGCCGGCCTTCGGGACGGACGCCCGCGCCACCGGCAGGCATTCCAGCGACGTGGTGCTCGATGGCTTCCTCGACCGGGTCGGCGATCCGGTCGGCATCCTGGCCGAGGACGGCACGAGCCATGCCGCCGCGGACCTGATGGCCACGGCCGTCAGATGCTTGATCGACGAAATCGATACAGAGGCAACGCAAGACGGCTCGGCCACGGTCGCGTGCCATCCGGCGTGGTGGTCGCGGCACACCGTCGATATGCAACGCGCCGCGCTGGATCGGGCGGGCCTACGTGAGGTGACCCTGGTTCCGGAACCGACCGCCGCGGTGCGCTGGCTCGAAGCCGCACACGGCCCGCTCGGCGACAGCGCGGTGGTCGTCTACGACCTCGGCGCCACCGGGCTGACGGTCTCGGTGGTCCGCACCGGCGAACAGGCGGCCTTGCTCGGCACACCGCTGCGTACCACCGACGTGGCAGGCGCCGAATTCGACCTGCTGACCATGCGCTACGTCCTGGCTAACGCGCTGGGCGGAAATGAATTCGATCCGTTCGACCCGGTCGTCGAGCGTGAATTGTCAGTATTGCGCGAACGCTGCAGAAATGCGAAAGAAGAGCTTTCCATAAATACCGCGACCGTGGTTCCGGTGCGCTTGGATCCCATCGATCGGCACACCGACAACATCCGGCTGATCCGCGGCGAGCTGGAGGATCTGCTGCGCGGACCGCTGCTGAGCTCGATCGAACTGGTCCGGGATGCGGTGCAGCGTGCCGGGCTCGACATCGGCGATATCGGCCGCGTGCTGCTCACCGGTGGCGGCGGCGCGATTCCACTGGTTGCCGAGCTGATCTCGACCGAGTTCGGCCTTCCGGTCGTCGCGGCGGCGGAGCCCGGACACACCAGCGCTCGCGGCGCCGCCGTGCTGGCCACGGATCTGCTGGCCGCCACCGGCGATCGCGAGCCGCTCATGGCCGCGGCGGCGGTCGTGACGAATGCCCCGGCGAAGACCGAAGAGCTACCCGCGGTGTCGTGGCAGGACAAATCGCCGCCGAAGGTGGGGGCGCTGCCCGGCTCACGTGTCCGCAACCTGACCGGCCGAAAGCGGGCCGCCGTTGTCGCGGGCGCGGTGGTCGTCATCGGGCTGCTGGCGACCGGCACCGTCGCGATCGGCACCGGGGCCCAACCCGAGCCGAGCCGTCCCGCATCCACCGAACAGGCCACCGCCGGCACGTCCGACGTGGCGGCGACCACCGGCGCGGGAACCGGCAACGCACCGGTTCCCGGAACAGTCGCATCGGTGGCAGACCCGACCGGTACCGACCCGAAACCCGAAGCAGGACAACCCGGCTCCGCAGCGCCGGGCGCGACGTCGGCGGAGGCGGTGAACAACGGGCCCGCGCCCGACCAGGCCGTGGCGAGTCAACAAGCGCCCGCACCGGCCAACCCCGCGCCTGCGACGCCCGGAGCATCCCAACCAGCCCCACAGTCTCCGGCTCCGGCTCCGGCCCCCGCACCAGCGCCTGCACCCGCCCCGGCTCCCGCACCAGCGCCTGCACCCTCGCCGAAACCGCCCACCCAGTCGCCGGGCGGCGCACTGAACAACACCCTCGACGGGGTCGTCGATGGCGTCGACGGGGTCGTCGACGGCGTCGGCGGCATTCTGCACGCGCCCGGCCAGATCATCGGAGGCTCTGGTGGCTGACATCGCGTTCGATACCCTCCCGTGCGCCCGCGAGATCTTCCGCGAATTGGATGCCGCCGGTCAGCGGCCGGTCGTGTATCTCATCCGAGGCCGCTCCGGCACCGGTAAATCCACGTTGCTTTCGGTCATCCGCGCCCGGCTGCAGGCCGGCGGGATCGCACTGCAGGATCACCCCGCGCTACCTGCGACTGCGCTCGAGGTCGGCTCCGGCGATGCCGTCCATGCGATGGCCGGCGCGCGTAGCGCGTTCGGTGCCGCAGCAGGCAATGGGCGCCGTACGTCCCGTATCGTGCCCGCCGCCGACACCACGCAGTCCCGCGCCGAAACCACGCAGGCAGGGCCCGCCCTGATCATCGACAACGCCGAGACCCTGAGCCACGCCGAGCTCGAAAACCTCTGCGCAACTGTCGAATCCGGCCACTGCACGATGGTGATCGCAGCCCAGCCCCGCCCGCACGACCCGTCCCTGCGCAAGCTCGCCGACACCGTGGCGCGCCGCGGCCGGGTGGTCGACCTCCGCGCCCTCGGCGTGAGCGATATCGCGCCGTTCGCCCGCGAGCTCGGCATGGCGGTGCCGCGCCCGGTGGCCCAGCACATCCACCAGCAGACCGCGGGCATCCGCAGTGGCGTGGTCGCCGCACTCACCGCGGCCTGTTCGGCGCGGCTCGACGCCGGTATCGGCGCCGTCGACGAGGCGGTCGCAGGCTGGGCGCGCGCCATGCTGGACAACGTGGCGCCCGACCTGCTCGAGACCATGGTCGTGGCAACCACCGGCACCGGACTCGATACGACCGAGCTGGCCGAGGTGCTCGGCATCGACACGGCCGCGGCGCAGGATCTCATCGACAGGGCCCGGGCAAGCGCCCTGGTGACCGATGCCGACCTGCTGCTCGGTCCCGCCATCGCACCACTGCGCACGGTGCTCGGCGACCGACGGTTCGTCGCGGTCCAGCGCAGGCTGCTGACCGCGCGATTGGACGCAGGCCTGATGCGCGACCACACCGCGTTGCAGCTGGCCGAGTCCGGCGTGCGCGATCAGCGACTTGCCGAATTCCTGTGCGCCGCCGCGACAAAGGCGGGCCGCGACGCGGTGCGCTATTACGCCGCGGCCGCCGCGGCCGGCGCCGACCCGGACATCATCGCGGTGCGCTGGGCCGAGGCGGCCGCCTGCATCGGCGACGGCGAGACAGCGATGCGTCTAGCCGAGCCGGTGCTGGTCCGCTCGGGTGTCAGTGCACCGGAACTCGCCGCGGCCGTGCGGATTTGCGCGGCGGTGCTGACCCGACGCGGTCTGGTCGGGCGGGCGGCGCAGTTGTACTCCTGGCTCGGATCCCATCGCATCGGCGCGGATTGGGCGGTCGGCGCGACTGTCCTATACCTCGCGGGCGATGTGCGCGCCGCCGCGGAGATGTCGCATTCGGCGACACAGTGGCCACCGACCGAGACCAACGCGCACGCCCGGCTCATCGCCACGGCACTCGCACAGACCATTGTCGAGCACGAAACCGGTACCACCGCAGCAGTTTCCGCGCTCATCCACGCGGCGCAGGCCGATTCGGGAGTCGACAGGTTCCTGCCGTGCACCGCGGTGTCCATCGCGACTCTGCTGTGCCTCGGCACCGGTGAACCCGACCGTGCAGAGGATGCCGTGCGCAGAGCCACCGCAAGCGGCCTGCGTTGTCATCAACTCCAGGTGCTGCAGGCGTGGGCCGCGATGCTCGGCGGCGACGAGCAGACAGCCGCGGCGACAGTCGCAGCATTGCAACCGGGTTCGCTCGATATCCGCGACCAGCTGCTCGCCCACGGCGTCGCCGTCGGCCTGGCGCGGCGCAGCGGCGATCACGCCGCGCTCGCCAAGGCCTGGCAGGCTGCCTACCCACTGTTCGACGACGTGGACACCGATCTGCTCACCTTGCTGCCGATCGGCGAGCTGTGGCTCGCCGGCATCCGGCTGCGCGACGAGCGCCGGATTACGCCGCTGGTGGACGCCTCCCTTGCCTTGCTCCGACGCCTGGATCAACCGCCGGCCTGGGCGAATGCCTTCCACTGGTACGGCGTGCAGGCTGCGATCGCACACGAGAGTCCCGCAGAGCTGCTGCCGCACGCTCGACTGCTCAAGACCGCGGCCGAGGCGGGCGACCGGCATGCCGCCGTGCTCGTCGACGCCGGCCGCACCTGGGTGCTCGTGCTGCGTGGCGAGGTCGCGGTCGCGCAGGTGCAGGTTGCCGTCGCCGGACTCAGCGAGATCGGCCTGACCTGGGATGCCGCCCGGCTCGCCAGTGAGGCCGCGCTCGCCGCGGGCGACTCCACGACCGCGACCGCACTGCTCAAGCTGGCTCGCGCGGTTCGCTCCGACGCGCGTCCGCAGGAACCCGCAGTCCGTCCGCCCGCGCATGCCGCGGCGCCGAACGGTCGGGAGCTTGCCGCGTCTGCACCGGCGGCGCAGGCGACGGCGATCCTCAGCGAACGCGAACGGGAAGTCGCCGAACTCGTACTGCTAGGTTTGACCTATCGGGAGATCGGCGCACGCCTGTACATTTCCGCGAAGACGGTAGAGCATCACGTCGCCCGCATCCGGCGCCGTATCGGTGCCAGGTCCCGCTCGGAGCTTTTGTCTATGCTCCGCGCGATGGGACACGGCTCGCTGCTGGTGTGACGGGTCGCGGACTGATCCGAAGCGAGGTAACGAGGATGGCCACAGGCGTCGGTCTGCGCATCGCCGAGAACAATTGCACCGCGGCGATTGTCACCGACGCCGGTGAACCGCAATTCATCATCCGCGAGTCGATCCTGCACATGTCCGACGACGGCGACACCGTCCTCGGCGGACCTGCGCCGGCCGATCACTCGCACTCCATCACCGAGTTCGTTTCCCGGGTAGGCGATCCGGCCGGTATCCCGGTCGACGCCGGCGAGGCCTACCGGGCCGAGGATCTGGTTGCGACCGCACTGTTCTGCCTGATCAATCTGGCGGCCGAGTATTTGAACGGCCCGGCCGAGTTCTATGCGACCCATCCGGCCGACTGGCCGCCGCTATACGTCCAAGCCTTGCGCGATTCGCTCGACTATCTTGGCCTGCGCTCGGTGGTGCTGGTCAGCGAGGGCGACCTGCCCGGCACCGATATCGGCGACCCGGAGGCAGCGTTGGCCTACGACGCCGCCCGCGCGGCACTGGCCTCGGTGCTGGCGACACCGGCGGGCAGCACCCCGCCCGATCCGAGCGACGCCGAGAACTCGACCGTGGTCACCGACGTGATTCCCGCGGTGCCTGCCCCCGGGTCGCAACAAATGCAGGCCTACTCGGCGGCGCTGCCGATCGCCGACCCGATCCTCGCGCAACTGCCGACCGCAGCGGTAGCGGAGTCGCCTGCCGCGCCGAAGACCATCGCGCCGAGGGCCACCGCGCAGCCAGGCCGCACCACCCCGGTGCTGATCGCGGCGGCGGTCGTGATCGGGTTGGTGCTCGGCGGTTTCGGCGTGTCGGTGCTGTTCCGCGATACCGGAAAGACCCCGGTGCCGACAGTGCGGGACGCCAAGTCCGATCCGGTGACGGTAACCCCGACGCCACCGGCGCCACCGGTGGAGTTCCCCACCGTGCCCATCACGACGCCCCCGCCGACCACGGAACCGCCGGTGGTCATCACCCGCACGGTCGAGCCGGAAACGACCGAGCCACCGGTCACCACGACCACCGAGCCACCGGAAACCACCACCGAGCCAACGACGACCGCCCAGCGAACGACCAATTCGCGGCCGACTCGAACGACCAGCCCCTTCCATATCGACGTGCCAACACCGCGGCAGTGGCGGCCCACCTCGGAGATCACACGTCCTCGCTGATTTAGTAGAGCCCAACCCCGGTTTGTGCCCTAAAGTGATCCGCTGACCGGTGTTGCCGGAAAAATTTCCGACGACCGGTCTGTTGCTGGACGAGGACTGTGCGCCAACGGATTCAGCCTGTGGCCCACGGATGTAGCTGGCACGCCCCGTGCCGACGAAGGGACTTCATGCGCAAGTTGGTGGCGCGCAGCGCCGCGGTCAAGGCAGCAGCCGTCGGATGCGCCGCGACCGTTTTCCTCGCTCCATTTCTCGGTATCACCTCTGCATCGGCCACCCCGACGCAGCTGACCGCCGAAAATCTGCCCGCCGAATTGGTGCAGGCCATTTCGCGCGATCTGAAGATGACGCCCGCGGAGTATCTGGAACGGTCCGCCCGCGCCCAGCAGCTCAGCGAATACGCGCGTGACTTCCGATCCGAACGTCCCGATTCCTTCGCAGGCGCGTGGATCGGCACGGACGGCAGGCCGTTCGTCGCGGTCACCTCGGTCGATGCCGCCAAGATCGCCTCGGCCGCCGGCTACCAGACCCACCTCGCTCCGGTCTCGGCGAACGCACTGGAAAACTCCCTGATGCAACTGAATCAGTGGATCAACACGCTGCCGCGTGAGCTGTCCTCCACGATCAACTCCGTCGCTGTCGACTTCCTCAACAGCCAGCTCGTCCTCAGCGTCGCGAACACTCCGGCCGGCCACGTGCTGAATCTGCCGACGCTCATCGCCAACGTGAAGGTCATCCTGTCGCCGGGCAGCGGCGGCCCGATCGAGCGCCGCCCGATGGGCGGCGACACCTACATCAGCGCCCCCACCTCGCTGCACGATGCCGAGCTGCGCAGCGTCGATGTGTGCTCGTTCGGCTTCAACGGCGTGGACGCCGCGGGCAATGCGCTCAACATCAGCGCCGGCCACTGCGACCCGAATCTCGGCAAGGGCGACCAGCAGGCGGGGGTCTACCTGCCCAACGTCAAAGATATTCCGAACAGCCCCGAGGTCGGCACCTTCATGCAAGCGAAGCTCGGCGGACCGACCGCATTGGACTATTCGGTCATCAAGCTGAACGAGCGCGCGGTCAGGGCCGGCATGGACCAGCCGTCGGTGCGCGGCTCCAACGGCACCACACTGACCATCACCGGCACCGCCGACCCGGTGACCGGTGCACCGGTGTGCAAGTCGGGGCAGTCGTCCACCTTCACCTGTGGGTTCGTGGTGGCAGATCGGGTCGAGACCCAGCTGTTCACCGCGGAGGGCGTGAGCAAGACCGTGCGCGGCTTCGCCAGCTCGGCGTGCACCCTGGGCGGCGACAGCGGTGGCGCGATCTTCACCGGCACCCTCGCGCTCGGCATCACCAGCGGCTCCAACGCGGCCGACGCACCGAATTGCAACGACGCAAATGTCGGCCTGGCACAGTACGGCGGCACCGCCTCGCTCGGCATTCCGATCCGTGCGATCCTCGCCGATATCGACGCATCCTCGGGCGGCGGACTCGGCAGCGGTGTCGAGTTGCGCACCAAGCAGGCGGCCGGCTAGGCGGCTGCGTCGCCTTCGCTCGGCCCGGCGCGGGTGCGGCTGCGTCGCCTTCGCTCGGCCCGGCGCGGGTGTCGGCGGCCTGCCGTCCGACAGTGCCATCAGGTGTGTCAGAGCCTGCTCACACCGGACGTGGCGTCGGTTACGTCCACAGCGACCGAATCGCCCCCCGTGATAAGTAGGCACCCCCGGGCCGGAGCCCATATAGTCTGGGAATGCTCCTGCCACGTATAGGTCAGCTCCGATCAGCTGCGCGACAGACCCGGGTCCGAAAAACAGTAATCGCCGCCTCGGCGGCGATTCTGCTGTTCGGTCCCACAGCAGCAGTAGCGACGGCACAACCCGACCCGAATGCCGGACTTTCCCCCGAGCTGGCAGCGGCCGTGGCACGCGATCTGAAGATCTCGCCGGAGGAGTACCTGCACCGCGCCGACCTCGCCCAGCAGGCCGCGGCCTTCGCCACTACCGCACAGCGTCAGTACCCCCAGGTTTTCGCCGGTTCGTGGCTCGACGACGCAGGCCGCGTCGTGGTGGCGCTCGCGCCGGGATCCGGCAACGATGAGGCGCGCAAGGCCGCCGATTCGGCCGGATTCGAAGTCCGCAACGTCGCCAAGAGCGAGGCTGCGCTGCGCGGTGAGAAGACCGCGTTCGAGCGGTGGCTCGACGGGCAGCCCGAGGCGGTGTCCGCGCTGGTGCGCGGCGCGGTGATCGACACCGTCAACAACAGCGTCGCAGTGCGGGTCGACAAGCCGGGTCTGCCGATGCCGAGCTTCATCGATCCGATGCGGGTCATGGTGATGGCTCCGCCGGTGGCGAGCGAGCCCGCGAACCTGCCGCGGGCCGGCGAGATCGCCGGTGAGGCGCGTGGCGCGCTGTCGGGCGGCGACGGTTTCGCCTCGATCGGCGGTGATACGTCGCTGCGTTGCTCGTTCGGCTTCAATGGCACCGACCGGTCCGGCAACACCGTGAACATCACCGCGGGCCACTGCAACCCCGACATTCCCTCGGCGGGCAACGGCAATGCGGCAGGCGTTTTCGAGCTGCACGGCGATCGCGCGGGCGCACAGCTCGGCACGTTCCAGAAGTCGGTGCTCGGCGCACAGGACTACTCGATCGTTCGGATCAACGACCAGGCCAAGGGCCGCTTCGAGAACAACGGCGTGCGGGTGCCCGGACGGGCGCCGATCCCGATCGACGGCGTCGCCACGCCGGTCGTCGGTGCGCCGGTCTGCAAGTCCGGTTCGCGCACCGGCTTCAGCTGCGGCGTCGTCAATGCCGTCGATCAGACCGTGCTGGTCGGCGATCGTGAGCTCACCCAGAGCTTCTCGGCCAACATCTGCGCGCTGCCCGGCGACAGCGGCGGCCCGATCGTGACCGGCCGGATGGCACTGGGCATCTCCAGCGCGTCCTCGGTGGCCGACTTCCCGATCTGCGAGATCCCCAACCTGATCGGCGCCCTCACCGGCAATGTGCCGCAGCTGTTCGCGCAGCCGGTCAGCGTGGTCCTCTCGGACAACCCGGGTCTGCGGATTCGCACCAACTGATCCTCGGGTCACCGAAAAGGCCGGCAGCGAGTTGCTGTCGGCCTTTTTGCTGTCACTGCGCTGTTCTACCGGCCGTCCGGGGATGAATGCGCTGTCAGCGGCCGGTAGGTTCCGGCATCCTGGATTACATGTGTTTGGTTTTGATCGGCTGGCGTGCACATCCGGAGTTTCGGTTGATCGTCGCGGCCAACCGCGACGAGTTCTACACCAGGCCGACCGAATCAATGCGGTGGTGGCCGGAGGTGGCCGGCCTGCTGGCCGGACGCGATCTCGGGGCCACCGGCAAGGCGGCGAGTGACCCCCCGGGCACCTGGCTCGGTGTGACGCGAGAGGCGCAGGGACGCAATCGCTTCGCCACCGTGACCAACGTCCGCAACCCGAACGGTGAACGCGCCGACGCCCGTTCGCGTGGTGCGCTGCTGATGGATTTTCTGCGCGGCGCCGACGACCGCCATCCCAGCGGCAGATTCCCCGGCCCCGAAAAGTACGTTCTCGACGTCGCTGCGGCACCGGATGACTACAACGGGTACAACTTGGTGGTCTCGGACCTCGAATCGCTCTGGTGGCATTCCAACCGCAGTACGACCCCGCCGCGCGAGCTGACGCCGGGCTTCCACGGTCTGTCCAACGGGACCTTCCTGGCCTCGACGGCGCCGGGACCCGCGACGGCATTGGAAGCGCCGCAACCCATCTGGCCCAAAATGCGCGACGGCGTCCTCGGCCTGCGCGCCGTCGTCGAGACCGATCCCGGCAATATCGACCGATATTTCGAGGTGCTCGCCGACCGCACCCAGGCGCCGGACGATCAATTGCCGCACACCGGCATTCCGCTGTCGCTGGAGCGGGCGGTGTCCGCCAGATTCGTCGCGCACCTCCTGCACGGCACCCGGGCGAGCACGGTGCTGCTGGTGCGCGAGGACGGGACGTTCGAGATGGCCGAGCGATCCTTCGGCAGGTTCGGCAAGCGCACGGGCGCCGTTGCGTTCAGCGGCGCCGTGGATCTGCCGGACTGACCCGGAAACGACGATCGGCCCGCTCTCTACGAGAGCGGGCCGATTGTTGTTCGGTTCGAGTTAGTTCGGCGTTTGAACCGGCGCGGCCGCGGGCGTCGCCACCGGCTTCTCGGCCCACTTCGAGGTGCCATCCGCAGCCTGGATGGTGTTGAGCAGCTCGAGGCCCGCAGCAACCAGCGTCGGACCGCCGACGGCGATGGTGCCGAGGATGCCGCCGATGCCCGCACCGGTCACCAGACCCGGAAGGCAGCCGAGCGGAAGGGTGATGATGCAGCCGGCGATCGCACCGATCGCGGTACCGATGAACCCGCCGACGGCGGTCGCGATGCCGAAGTTGCTAGCGAATTCGTTCTGCGCGCGCTGGTTTTCGATCGGCGACGCGACTTCCTTGGCGACAACCGGCTTCGCGACGACCGGCTTGTTCGACACCACGAGATCCGCGGGCTTTTCCGGGGTGACCTCGAGCACGGTGCCGTCGTTCTTCATATCCGCTTTGACCGGCACGAGCTTGCCGTCGACATCCACGTTCAGCGGGAAGGAGACGAGGGTGTTGCCCTTGCCGTCACGCACGTTGGCGACCGTGGTCTTCGGGTCGTCGACAGTGGCGCCGGGCTCCTCGGTCACCGAGAAGGTTCCACCCTTGAGGGTTGCTACAACGACCTTGTCAACCAGCTTGACGGAGTAGCTGAGAGGCTGCGGCGCCGCAGGTGCAGGCTCAGCATGTGCGGTGCCGAGGCTGATAGTCATCGCACCGATGACCAACGCCGAAGCCGCAGTAGTTCTGCGGAGATTCATTCAGATTCCAATCCATCATCACGGGTGTTCCTGAGCCTTCTCCAACACGCGAGAGCTCATTCAACCCAATGGCGGTCTGACCTTCGGGTTCTCCCCGAGCGGTGTGAAGACAGGCACAGCAAATAGAACGGACGTGAGACTAATCGAACCGCCATGAAGATGCGAGATGCATTACTAGCCCTGGGAACACGAAGGACTAAGCCTGTCCTTACCTGCAGGAACGCATGGGTCGACGTTTACGGTGGTGGTCGGTAGTAGACACCGTAGGATCGGTCGAATTTGTGTGACATTCTTCACGGGCAAATTTGGGCTCGAGCCCCTGCATGAGGGCGTTCCGCCCGGCCGGCGATCGTACGATGGAGACCAGTTGTTACTGACGGGTAACTTACTGGCGGTTAGGATACGAGCCAACCGAGGCGGCACATGGCCGCCCTCGACACTCGTGTTGCCTCTAAAAGAAAGGTCGCGACATGAATGCCCTGACAGTGACGCTGGGCACGATTGGGGCGACGCTCAGCCTCCTGTGTTGGGCGTCGTTCTTCGGCGGCGTGCGGAATATCGTCCGCGCCATCATGATCGGCCAAGGCGCGCCGGACCGTTGGCGACCGTTCTTCCCTCGCTTCAAGCAGATGCTCGTGGAGTTCATCGCGCACACCCGCATGAACAAATTCCGCACCGTCGGCTGGGCGCACTGGCTGGTGATGGTCGGCTTCCTCGGCGGCTTCATGCTGTGGTTCGAGGCATACGGCCAGACCTTCGATCCGGAATTCCACTGGCCGATCATCGGCGGCTGGGCGATCTACCACCTGTGGGACGAGATCCTCGGCATCGGCACCGTGGTCGGCATCTCGGCGTTGATCATCATCCGTCAGCTCAACCACCCCAGGGTGCCCGAGCGGCTGGCTCGCTTCACCGGCTCGAAGTTCGCACCCGCCTACGTGATCGAATCGATCGTGCTGCTCGAGGGTCTGGGCATGATCTTCGTGAAGGCGGGCAAGATCTCCGCCTACGGCCACTCGAATCCGGCCACCGACTTCTTCACCAGGCAGGTGGCCGAGCTGCTGCCCGCGAGCACCACCATGGTCGCGCTGTTCGCGTTCGTGAAGCTGATGTCCGGCATGGCATTCCTGTACCTGGTCGGCCGCAACACCACGTGGGGTGTCGCGTGGCACCGGTTCTCGGCGTTCCCGAACATCTACTTCAAGCGTGAAGACGACGGCGGCGTCGCGCTGGGCGCGGCCAAGCCGATGATGTCCAAGGGGCAGCCGGTCGACATGGAGTCGGCCGATCCGGACAACGACACCTTCGGCGCCGGTCGGATCGAGGACTTCTCGTGGAAGGGCTGGCTGGACTTCACCACCTGCACCGAGTGCGGTCGCTGCCAGTCCCAGTGCCCGGCCTGGAACACCGGCAAACCGCTGTCGCCGAAGCTGTTGATCATGTCGCTGCGTGACCACGGCTACGCGAAGGCCCCCTACCTGCTGGCCGGCGGCCGCAAGGATATGGGTGGCGACGAGGTCGGTCTCGTCGACGCCGAGGGCAACCCGAACGAGGGCGCGCTGGCGAAGATTTCGGCGGCGGCCAAGGCCGAGGCCGAGCGGCCCCTGGTCGGAGACATCGAAGCGGGCGGCATCATCGATCCGGAGGTGCTGTGGTCGTGCACCACGTGCGGCGCGTGCGTCGAGCAATGCCCGGTCGATATCGAGCATGTCGATCACATCATCGATATGCGCCGCTACCAGGTGCTGATCGAGTCGGAGTTCCCCTCCGAGCTGGCCGGGTTGTTCAAGAACCTGGAGAACAAGGGCAACCCGTGGGGGCAGAACTCCAAGGACCGGCTCAACTGGATCAACGAGATGGACTTCCAGATCCCGGTCTTCGGTAAAGACGCCGACAGCTTCGACGGCTACGAGTACCTGTTCTGGGTCGGCTGCGCGGGCGCCTACGAGGACCGCGCGAAGAAGACCACCAAGGCCGTGGCCGAACTGCTTGCCACCGCCGGGGTGAAGTTCATGGTGCTCGGTGCGGAGGAAACCTGCACAGGTGACTCCGCACGCCGCGCGGGCAACGAATTCCTGTTCCAACAGTTGGCCGCGCAGAACATCGAGGTGTTGAACTCGGTCTTCGAGGGCGTGGAACAGAGCCGCAAGAAGATCGTCGTCACCTGCGCGCACTGCTTCAATGCGCTGAACAACGAATACCCCCAGGTCGGCGGCAACTACGAGGTCGTGCACCACACGCAGCTGCTGAACCGGCTGGTGCGGGCCAAGCAGTTGATCCCGGTCGCCTCGGTGTCGCAGAACGTCACCTACCACGACCCCTGCTACCTGGGCCGCCACAACAAGGTCTACGACGCACCGCGTGAACTGATGGAAGCCTCCGGCTCCACCCTGGTCGAAATGCCACGCCACGGCGAACGTTCCATGTGCTGTGGCGCCGGTGGCGCCCGCATGTGGATGGAGGAACAGCTCGGCAAGCGCATCAATATCGACCGCGTCGACGAAGCGCTGTCCACCTCGCCGGCCAAGATCGCGACCGGTTGCCCGTTCTGCCGGGTGATGCTCACCGACGGTGTCACCGCGCGCCAGGAGCAAGGCCAGGGCGAAGGCGTCGAGGTCGTCGACGTCGCGCAGCTCATGCTCGACGCCATCGATCGCGTCGACGCGGGCACGTTGACCGAGAACTTGACGGTGGTGCAGGAACCGAAGGCTCCCGTCGTCGAGGAAGTTCCCGAGGCCGAGCCGGAACCGGCCCCTGTCGCGCAGACCCCTGCGGCGGCCGAGGCCGCGCCCGCGGGTGGCGGCTTGGCAATGAAGGGCCCGGCGAAAGCACCAGGTGGACTGGGCATGAAGGGCGCGGCCAAGGCACCCGGCGCCAAGGCATCCGACGAGGCACCGGCCGAGGCGGCCACCGCGGCGCCCGCCGCACCGGCCAAGGGCCTGGCCATGAAGGGCCCGGCGAAGGCACCCGGCGGCAAGGGCTTGGCCATGAAGGGCGCGGCAAAAGCGCCCGGCGCCAAGGCCGAATCGGCTCCGGCCGCCGAGGCTGCACCCGCGGCCGAAGCGCCCACGGCACCCGCAGCACCGGTGAAGGGCCTGGCGATGAAGGGCGGCGGCAAGGCCCCCGGCCTCGCCATGAAGGGCGCGGCCAAGGCACCGGGTGCCAAGGCTCCCGCGGCACCCGCACCTGCCGAAGCACCGGCGCCCGCCGCGGCTCTGGAAACAGCGGCCGCCGAACCCGTTTCGGAACCCACCGAAACCAAGCCGACGGCACCGGTCAAGGGCCTCGCCATGAAGTCCGGCTTCAAGCGCCCCGGTCCCAAGGCACCGGGCACCGCAGCCGCACCGGCTCCCGCCGCACCGGCCCCCTCGGCGGCACCGACCGCCGAGACACCGGTGGAATCAGCTCCGGAACCCGACCAGCCGACCAACGGCAACGGGACCCCCGAAGCCACTCCCCCGGCCGCCAAGCCCGGCGGCCTCGGCTTCAAGTCTGGAGCGAAGGCGCCGGGCCGCAAGAACTGACCGGCAACCACTCAATACGATCGGCCCAGGTCCGCACGGACCTGGGCCGATCGGCTTATCGACGCAGGCATCGCAGCTCCGATGCAGCGTCCTACTCGACACCTGCATCGTGATATCATTTACCTAGAGAATTTGATATCAGGAGGTTCGCGATGTCTCGAACACTAATCGACATCGACGACGATGCTCTGGCGCTCGCCGCAGAAGAGCTCGGCACCAAGACCAAAGTTGCCACGGTCAATGCCGCGTTGCGGGAGGTAGCCAACCGGCGAGCGGTGTCGAAGATGATTCAACAGCTCCGCGATAGCGAGACCGACCTTTCGCCCGAGGCGATGAAGGGGGCTTGGCGCTGAGGACACTGTTCATGCTGGCGGACAAGTCAGCGCTGGAGTGGGTTCTCCGCGACGATGTCGCAGCGGCCGATTTCATGCGAGTGACAGGCGAGCCAGGGGCGCTGGTCGCCGCATGCCATCTCACAGCATTGGAAATCGGGTATTCAGCGCGATCTCATGCCGACTACCTCGCCAAGCTCGCCGGCCAGAAATCATTGGTATGGCTGCCGGTAACCGAAGAAGTAATGGATCGCGCCCTGGAGGTTCAAGGCCTCTTGGCCGAGCAGGGGGCCCATCGTCAACCCATCCCAGACTTGATCACCGCCGCAACGGCCGAGATTCACGGGGCAACAATCCTCCACGTGGACAACGACTATCAAACGATCGCGGCGGTTACTGATCAGCCGCATCATCGCTTGAAAACCAGGTGACCACGCCGGAACCTAGGACAACCAGTCGTCGAGGTCGGGGAGTTCGGTCTCGACCTTGCCGGTGAACTGGGGTGGGCGCTTCTGGAGGAAGGACATGACGCCTTCGCGGAGGTCGGCGCTGGAGAAGGCGTAGGAGATCAGGCGGGCGTCGAGGGTGAACACGTCTTCGGGGGTTTTGTCGCCGGACATGGCAACCAGCCCGCGGCGGATTGCCGCGACCGAGACCGGCGCGACCTGCGTGGCGAGTTCGGCGGCGAGGGATCGGGCGGCCGGAAGCAGGTCTTCGGGGGCGTGCAGGCTGGTCACCAGGCCCGCGGCCAGTGCTTCTTCGGCGCCGAAGATTCGACCGGTGAGCATCCATTCCTTGGCGCGAGCCAGGCCGACGATGCGGGGCAGGAACCAGAGGGAGCCGCCCTCGGGGAAGAGGCCGCGGCGGGCGAAGACGAAACCGAAGCGTGAATCCTGTGCAGCGAGCCGGAAATCCGCCGCCAGGGTCATGGAAAGGCCGACACCGACCGCCGCGCCCTGCATCGCGACGATGACAGGTTTGTTCAGGTTGGTCATCGGGCGCACCACCCTGGTGGACCACTCGACCCACCCCGGCGCGGTGACGTCCTCATCGGAGGCACCCGCGGTCAGGTCCATGCCGACGCAGAAGTCCTTGCCGGTGGCGGCGAAGACGACCACGCGGACCTGGTCGTCACGGTCGGCGGCGGTGAAGGCCGCGCCGAGCTCATCGGCCATCTCGGTGGTGAAGCCGTTGCGGGCATCCGGGCGGTTGAGCGTGATCGTCGCGACGGCATCGGCGACGCTGTAGATGATGGTGTTGTAGGACAATTCGACTCCTGATCGATTCGAGCGACCTGCAAACAGTCGCTAGCGGTGGGTCAGCGCTTGCCGGATGCGGCGGTAACGAGCAGTTCGACCATGGCCGTCGCCTTGTCCGATCGGGGCGGGTCACCGGTGATGACGTCGCTCCAGACGAAAGCTTCGCCGATACGGACGATGGCGTAGGCGAGATCGCGTATCTCGATGCGCGGATCGAGGTCGGGCAGATCGGTCAATCGGGATGCCGCCCAGTCGATCATCCGGCTCTGCACAACGGTGTAGCCCGAGGTGAGCACCCGCAGACCGTATTCGGGGTCGTCGGCGACAAATCGTGAGAGCGGTTCGAAGGTGCGCACGGTGTCGGCGAGCCTGCCGAAATTACGGACGAAGCGGTCGAGGGGACCGCCGTACCCGCGCGCTTCGACCCGGGCGATCGCGTCGGCGATGATCCGCCAGACCACCTCGCCGATCACCACTTCCCTACTGCCCCACCAGCGGTACAGCGTCGCGCGACCGATGCCGAGCTCGCGGGCCAGCTGTTGCATATCAATGCGACGGCCGTCGAGAAACCACCGATGCGCGAGATCGATGACCTCCTCGCGCGTCGGCTTCGACCGGGCATCGGGTGGTTGCGCGGCAGCCGATAGCGACTCCTCCCGCACCGATTCCGCCTCGCCGCGGGACACGGTTAGGGCCTCGTGAGTGCTGCGTACCGAGCGAGATGCTGCTCGCTGGAGCCGAATTCGCGCTCGATCACGGTCAGCCGCTTGAAATAGTGTCCGATCGCGAGCTCTTCGGTCATGCCCATGGCGCCGTGCAGCTGCACCGCGTTCTGACCGATGAACCGTGCCGCGCGACCGATGGTGACCTTCGCTGCCGACACCGACCGCGCGCGGTCGGCAGCGGAAGCGCCGAGCGAATAGACCGCGAGGAACACCGCGGCGACGGCCTGCTCCAGTTCCATATACATGTCGACCATGCGGTGCTGCAGCACCTGGAAGCTGCCGATCGGCACACCGAACTGTTGGCGCTGCTTGGCGTATTCGACGGTGTCCGCGAGCACTTTTCGCATACAGCCGACGGCCTCGGACGCGATGGCCGTCGTCGCTTCGTCCACGGTCGCTTCGATGTCGTCCCAGGCCGCGCCTTCGGTACCGAGCAACGCGTCGCCCGGCAGCCGGAGACCGGTGAAGGTGAGGTCGGAGCCGACCCTGTCATCGATGGTCCGGTAGGAGTGCACCTCGACTCCGGCGGGCGGGTTGGCCGCGTCGAATTCCGTGAGGAACAGCGACACACCGGCCTTGTCGCGCCGGTCGCCCGAGGTGCGGGCAGTGATGAGCAGATGGGTGGCCAGCGGCGCGCTGGTCACCACGGTTTTCGCACCGTCGAGCACCCACGCCTCGCCATCCCTGCGCGCGCTGGTCGACACGTCATGGAACGTCGGGCCCGACGTCGGCTCCAGCGCGGCGAAGGCGGTGCGGGCAGCGCCGGACACGATCTGCCGCAACACTTCCTCGGCCCGCTCGCCGCCGGAACGCGCCAGCAGACCGCCGCCGACAACAACCGTGTCGACATACGGTTCGACAACCAGCGCGCGGCCGAGCTCCTCGGTGATCACCATCAGCTCGATCGGGCCGCCGCCCATGCCGTCGACCCGCTCCGGCAGTGTCGCGCCGAGGATGCCGAGCTCGTCGGCGAAGCCGCGCCAGAGGGCAGGCTGCCAGCCCGCATCCGATTTGGCGGCGTCGCGGCTCTTCTCCAGTTCGTAGCGGGCGCCGAGGAATCCGGCGACCGCGTCGCGCAGGAGTTCCTGCTCTTTGGTGAGTGTGAAGTCCATCAGAGCCCCAATGCTGCCTTGGCGAGGATGTTTCGCTGAATTTCGTTGCTGCCCGCATAGATCGAGCCCGCACGGTCGTTGAAGTAGCGCAGTGGTGCGACGGCCTGCCAGTCCTGGCCGCTGCGGTAACCGTCGGCGGGCGGGGTGAATTCGGCGATCGGCCCGCCGGGCTTGGTGGCGTGCGGTTGATAGACACGGCCGCGCGGGCCCGCCGCCTCCAGCGCGAGTTCGGTGATCCGCTGGCTCAGCTCGGTGCCGAGCACCTTGAGCATGGACGAGGCGGGGCCGGGGTTCTTGCCCTGCGCCATCGCGGAAAGGGTTCGGTATTCCAGGATCTCGAGCACTTCGGTGCGAATCCGCGCGTCGGCCAGCTTCGCCGCGAACGCCGCGTCGTCGATCAGCGGATTGCCATCCGGCCCAGGCTGATTCGCCGCCACGTTGGCCACATCCTGCGCCATCACCTGCAGCCACGGTGACGCCGCGCCGCCGCGTTCGTGCACGAGCAGGTACTTCGCCACCGTCCAGCCGTCGTCGATCTGCCCGAGCACATTGCCCTTTGGCACCCGCACATTGTCGAAGAAGACCTGGTTCTGCACCTCCTCGCCGGAGGTCATCACCAGCGGACGCACCTCGATGCCCGGCGTGGTCATATCGATCAGCAGGAATGTGATGCCCTGCTGCTTCTTTCCCGCGCGCGAGGTGCGCACGAGGCAGAAAATCCAATTGGCCTCGGTCGCATGGGTGGTCCAGATCTTGCTGCCGGTGCAGAGGAAGTCTTCGCCGTCTTCGACCGCCGCCATGGTGAGCGAGGCCAGGTCGGACCCGGCCTCGGGCTCCGAATATCCTTGGCAGAAGAAGATTTCGCCGGTCAGGATGCGCGGCAGATAGAACGCCTGCTGCTGCGGGGTGCCGAATGCGACGATCGCGGGCGCCACCATCCTGATCCCCATCGGCGACAGCGTCGGCGCGCCCGCCAGCGTCGCCTCCCGGTTGAAGATGTAGTGCTGGGTCAGGCTCCAGTCGCACCCGCCGTGCTCGACCGGCCACGCCGGCGCCGCCCACCCTCGCTCATGCAGGATGCGCTGCCACTCCATGCTCGCCTCGTGGTCCGCATAGACACTCGTCGCCAAGCGCCCGGCTTTGCGCAGTTCGGGCGTCAGCTTCGCGTCGAGGAATTCCCGCACCTCGTCGCGAAAGGCCAGATCCACCGCTGACCAGTCGTATTCCATCTGCCCTCCCAGAGGTATGCGTCATTGCCGCACCGCGAGCCCCTAGGCCCACGAGACACAACATACGTCTGTCTCACGTCCGAATCAAACTGAAGCCACCCGACAGCAGTTCTAATTCGGACGACCCGAGCAATAGGCGGTACCGGGCGGAGAGGTCTTCTCGACGTTCGACTCAGCCATGTACGGCTCGCCGACAGTCGGGTGAATTCGGCAGAGTCAGCAGGGTTCGATGACGGCTTTGAGATAGCCGGCGGATTGGTAGACGTAGTTATAGGCCCAGCGGGTGAGCGATAGGCGGGGGCGGGGGTCCAGGAAGAGGAGGTCTCCGTCCCAGCACCTTTCGAGGATGTGACGGGCCCGCGAGAGGTGGGGGGTGAAGGTTATGACGATGACTCGACGCCAGTTCTCGGCGCGGGCCAGCGCGGCCAGTTCGCGGCCCTCACCTCGAGTGGTGCGGGGGGACGGGTCGAAGCAGATGACTTCGAAGCTGTAGCCGCCGTGGCAGATTCGGTTGATCAGGGGGCTGTTCCCGTACGGGTCGGAGAAAAGGACTCGGGGCGCGTAGCCTTCGTGGGCCAGGCGCAGGGCCAGTTGTTCGCGGCCGTCGTGGGCGCCGCCGAGAACAAGGATGGCGTCGGCCTTTCCCGGCTGATCGGTGCGGGGGTCGACGTACACCGGCCAGAGCGCGGCAGTCAGGACGACGACGGCCGCGGCAAGGCTCGACAGGAACCAAAGTATTCTTCGGCGGCGCACCCGGTCGATGGTAGCTGGGGTGTCGCGGACAAGAAGTTCGCAGGTCAGCGCAATATTCGGGATTCATGTCGCCACCTGTACACCTGCTGTTGCCGCGACTCTTGCCTCGCTGACGTGGCGTGGCCATTGGCGAGGCCTATCAATCGATCATGCGATGCACAGTCTTCGGAACCGGGTACCTCGGGGCCACGCACGCAGCGTGCATGGCCGACCTCGGGCATGACGTGATCGGGGTGGACGTCGACCCCGGCAAGGTCGCGAAGCTGTCCGACGGGGTCGTGCCGTTCTATGAGCCGGGCCTGGAGGAGGTGCTGCGGCGGAATCTGGATGCAGGCAGGCTGCGGTTCACCACCTCCTACGCGGAAGCGGCGGCGCACGCGGACATGCATTTCCTCGGCGTCGGGACACCACAGAAGAAGGGTGAGTACGCCGCGGACCTGAAATACGTTCACGCTGTGGTCGATACGCTCGCACCGATGCTGGAGCGTCCCTCGGTGATCATCGGAAAGTCGACGGTGCCGGTAGGGACCGCGGCGGCATTGGGCGCGCGGGCCCGCAAGCTCACCGACACCGCGGTCGAGGTGGCCTGGAATCCGGAGTTCCTACGCGAGGGCTTCGCGGTGAAGGACACGCTACGCCCGGACCGGCTGGTGCTCGGGGTCGACAACCAGCGCGACGCCGCGGCCTGGGTCGAGGATCTGGTGCGGGAAATCTACGCCGATCTGATCGCGGCCGATGTGCCGTTCCTGCTGACCGATCTGGCCACCGCCGAGCTGGTCAAAGTGTCGGCGAATGCCTTTCTCGCGACAAAGATTTCATTCATCAACGCGGTCTCGGAAGTCTGCGAGGCGACCGGCGCCGACGTGACCATGCTCGCCGACGCGCTCGGCTACGACGCCCGCATCGGCCGCCGATTCCTCAATGCCGGATTAGGTTTCGGTGGCGGCTGTCTGCCGAAGGACATTCGCGCGTTCATGGCCCGCGCCGGTGAGCTCGGCGCCGATCATGCCGTCGCCTTCCTCCGCGAGGTCGACAACATCAACATGCGCCGTCGCACCAAGATGGTGGACATGGCCGCGCGGGCCTGCGGCGGTTCACTACTCGGCGCCAATGTGGCGGTGCTCGGCGCGGCGTTCAAACCCGAATCCGACGACGTGCGCGACTCCCCCGCATTGAATGTGGCGGGCATGATCCAGCTGCACGGCGCGGTGGTCACGGTGTATGACCCCAAGGCACTGGAGAATTCGCGACGCGTGTTCCCCACGCTGAACTACGCGACCTCGGTCGCCGAGGCATGCGAGCGCGCCGATGTGGTGCTCGTCCTCACCGAATGGGATGAGTTCGTCGCATTGCGACCGCAGGATCTGGACCCGGTGGTCCACGGCCGCTCGATCATCGACGGCAGGAACTGTCTCAATCGTGCCACCTGGAGAGCCGCCGGATGGGTGTACGCCGGACTCGGCACACCGTAGAGTTGCCTGGCGAGGCGGGGTCGACTGTCGGACAACCAGTCCTGCCTCAGGCATTGCCGATCGTCGGCGGTAGGGTCGGCATGAGCGGCCTATCCACCGGCGGGCGGCACAAGGCTCGCATGTCGTGGAGTGTGAAACGAGATGGGTAGCTGATGAGTTCGGTTCTGGGAGTTTCGGTGGGGGCCGGCGCAGTCCGTATGGCGCGGCCGCACGCCGCAAGCCCTCACGGACACATCGCACCACACTCGTTCGACCTGCAGTCCATCCCGGTCGGCGAGTATCAGGTGGAAGAGCTGGCCGCCGAGGCGATCGGCGTGACGCTGGAGGCGACCCCGGGTATCGAAGCCACCGCAATCGCCTACCGCAGCGAACAGCACGCCAGGGCGATCCGCGCATCCATGGCCCGTCAGCAGCTCACCAATTACGAACTCGTGCCCGAGATCATCGCCGCGCTCGAATTCGCCCACTCCACCGGCGATATTCGCGGCATCTCCTCGCTGGTGGTCTACGACCTCGGCAGCTCGGGACTTTCGGTCAGCGTCGTCGATGCCCAGACCCGTGAGGTCCGCCACAGCGAACGCACCAGCGATATCAGCGGTGACTACCTCGACTCACTCATCCGCGAGCAGCAGATCGCCTCGGGCCGGATCGCGCACCCTGCGGATCCGGCGGGCTTGGCCGCACTCGACGCGCTATGTCGCGAGGCCAAGGAACAGCTGTCCTCGAACACCGCTGTCGCCCTGCCGAGCGAACAGGGTCTGGTGCTGCTGGCCCAGGAAAACTTCGAATCGCTGATCATGCTGGCGATCGAATCGTCGGCGCGGATGGCGCGCGATGTGATCGTGCGGTCCGATCGCCCGGTACACGGTGTGCTGCTGATCGGTGGTTGCGCGCGAATTCCGCTGATAGCCAAGGTGCTCGAGCGGTGGATGGGTGTGCCGGTGATCGTGCCGGACAGCCCGGAAACGGTGATCACCCGCGGGGCGGCACTGCTGGCCCGTCCGGTCCGTCCGATCCGGGCTTCCACTCCCCCCGGCAGGATGCTCGATGACGATGAGCTGTCGCCCGCCTGGCTATCCGCGCCGCCCAAGCGTCATCGCAAGCGTGAGATCAACGGCGCGGTCCTGACCGTCAGCGCGCTGGCGGTTGTCGCCGCGATCGGTCTCGGACTGGGTTACGGACCGCAGGTGCTCGAACGCGATTCGCAGAGCAGCGAGCGGCCCACCTCGGTCTCCCCGACCAGCGCGCCGCGCACCACCACGCTCGATCCACAGATCGCGGTCGCCCCTGGCACGACGACCGAGACCGAGGAATCGGTCGCCGTACCGCCACCACGACGGCAGACGACAACGACGCCACCGACCACGACGCCGGGCCCGAATACGATTGTCGTGCCGGGGCTTCCGCCGATCGTGGTGCCGACAATTCCGACCGAGGTCTTCCCGTTCCCGCCGCCACCGCCGCCACCGCGGTAACCGGCGAGCCCACCCTCAGTTCTTCGCGTGCCGCGCACGACGCGCAGGCGCGGACGGCGCCTGCTGCTTGCCGCCGAACGGGCGCGCGAGCATGACCGCGATTGCGGTCGTCAGCGGAACCGACAGTGCGAGCGCGATGCCGCCGACCGCCGAGCGCGCGATCTCGATGGCCACCGCGTCGCCGGTCAGCACATCGCGGATGGAGCGGCCCGCGACGCTGAACAGCAGCAACAACGGCAGCGCACCACCGGCGTAGGCGAGCACCAGGGTGTAGACGGTGCTGGCGATGTGGTCGCGGCCCACTCGCATCGCGGCAGCGAAAACCTCGCGGCGCGAGGCCGATTCGTCGAGGGTGGCCAGCTCGAACGCGGCGGAGGCCTGGGTGATGGTGACATCGTTGAGCACACCGAGCGAGCCGATGATGAAGCCCGCCAACAGCAGCCCGGTAATGCTGACGTGCTGAATGTAGGTGGCGACGTTGGTGTTCTGTTCCTCCGACAGCCCGGTCAGGTGCGTCGTCTCGATCGCGACCCAGGACAGCACCGCGGCGAGCACCATCGATGTCAGTGTGCCGAGCAGCGCCGAACTGGTCCGCAGGTTCACCCCGTGTGCGAGATACAGCACGGCATAGAGAATCAGCGCCCCCGAGACAAGCGCGACGGGGATCGCGGGTTTTCCGTCCAGCAGCGCAGGCAACAGGAACCCCACCAACACGGCGAAGGCGAATATCAGTCCGAGCAGCGCGCGCAGCCCGCGCCAGCGCGCCACCAACACGATCACCACCACGAAGGCCAGCACGATCAGCAGCAACGGCAGCCCGCGCGAGTAGTCCTCGAAGGAGTACATCGGCGTGCCGTTCGGATCGGTCTGCCGGACCAGTCGGATGTGGTCACCGGCGCGCAGGTCGGGTTGTCCTGGGCCCGGCGCGATTTCGAGCAGCGTGTGGTTGCCCTTGTGCGGCCCGGAGTCGATGGTGATCAGACTGCGCTGGCAGGTGTAGGCGTTGTTGCGTGGTGCTTCCGGCTTGTCGACGAAGACCTTCCCGATCGAGGAGCTGCCGCACGCGCCGACGTCCTGTAGCACCACCGTCCCGGCCTCGGTCTCCACCGCGCCGCCGCCCGCACTCTGCATCGGCAGCGGGATGTCGACGTGCTGGGCGCTCGGCCACAGGACGATCGCGGCGATCACGACCAGCACACCGATGGCGGTGAGTAGCCCGACCACGACGCGGGCGGCATTGGTGCCGATCGCGATCGGTTCGGAATGGTCGTGGTGGTGGTGATGGTGGTCGGTCATGACACCGCCGTGCGCTGTGGCGACGGTGCGCTTGCTGCGCTCACTTACCGGGCTCCTGCCTGTCGGACGTGTGCTTGTCCGGTGCCGAGCTTAAAGGATTTCATTTTCAAGTCGGCGCGACGGACCGGAGCGGCGTTCGAGGCGAAATCCGGAACGGAGAAAGTGGGAGGGGGCGGCGGAGAGCAGGGGGATGTCTCCGCCGCCCGCGAGCTGGCGCCCAGGGGGGTAGGCGGCCGAACTCGAGGTCGGATCGTCCAGGGGGGGTAGACAACCCGACCGGGCACTCTAAAGTGCCAAGAGCCACTGTACACAAAAGGTCTTCTTTTGCGCTAGCTAGTCTTGAAAACTCGCCAATATCCATACGGTGAGTCGGTTTTTTACCGCGTAAGCGGGGCGGTTTGGTTGCCCCGAACACGCTGGGTCCCTAATCAGCCACTCACTGACGGTAGCTGGACAGGAAATTGCCGAAGCGCTCGATGGCCACCGCAAGATCCCGAGCCCACGGCAGCGTGACGATCCGCAGATGATCGTGATCGGGCCAGTTGAAGCCGGTGCCCTGCACCATCAGGATCTTCTCCTGCAACAACAGATCCAAGATCAGCTTCGAATCATCGTGGATCTCATAGACGTTCGGATCCAGCCGCGGGAACGCGTACAGCGCACCCTTCGGTTTCACACACGAGACGCCCGGGATCATATTGAGCCGCTCCCACGCGACATCACGCTGCTCGAGCAACCGCCCGCCGGGCAGGATCAAATCCTCGATGCTCTGGTGTCCCCCGAGCGCCACCTGAATCGCATGCTGTGCAGGCACATTCGGGCACAGCCGCGTCGAGGCGAGCAGGTCGATGCCCTCCAGGAAGCCCGCGGCATGCTCCTTCGGCCCGGTGATCGCCAGCCAGCCCGACCGGTAGCCCGCGACCCGGTAGGCCTTGGACAATCCGTTGAACGTCAGACACAGCAGGTCGGGCGCGAGCGTCGCCAGGGAAATGTGCTTGGCGTCGTCGTAGAGAATCTTGTCGTAGATCTCGTCGGCGAGCAGCAGCAGCCGATGCTTACGCGCGATATCGACCAGCTGCTGCAAAACCTCGGTGGAGTAGACCGCGCCGGTCGGGTTGTTCGGGTTGATCACCAACAGGGCCTTGGTCTTGTCGGTGATCTTCGACTCGATATCGGCGATATCGGGCTGCCAGCCGTTGGACTCGTCACACAGGTAATGCACCGGGGTGCCACCGGCGAGGCTGGTCATCGCCGTCCACAGCGGATAGTCGGGCGCCGGGATCAGCACCTCGTCGCCATTGTCGAGCAGCGCCTGCATGGTGATGGTGATCAGCTCGGAGACGCCGTTGCCGAGATACACGTCGTCGACATCGAGCTCGGGGAAGCCCGCGACCAGCTCGTAGCGGGTGACGATGGCGCGCCGCGCCGACAGGATGCCCTTCGATTCCGAATAGCCCTGGGCATACGGCAGCGCGGCGATGATGTCACGCATGATCACATCGGGAGCCTCGAACCCGAACGGGGCGGGATTGCCGATATTGAGTTTGAGGATCCGGTGACCCTCCGCCTCGAGCCGTGCCGCGTGCGCATGTACCGGACCACGAATTTCGTAGAGAACGTCCTGCAGCTTTGTCGACTGTTCCAGAACGCGCGGCGGATGATGCGGTAGATGACTCGGGCTCACCTGTCCAATGGTGCCATCCCGCCGCAAGCACTTATCGGCCTTATCGGCGCGGGGAGACCTGCGCCACTATCAACCCGGCACGCGCAGGGATGCGGGAGAAAACCGAGGTCGCGGGCTCAGGCCGACGAATTGCCCGGCGGAATGCCTTTGGCGGCGGTGATGCCGCAGAATTCCTCGATGCGTTCGTCGAGGAACCGCGCCTCCACCGCATCGCGGAAGGCGGGACCGGCGATGCGGCGCCGTACACCGGTGAGTCGCTCCTCCAATTGGGCGATGCGCTTGTCCTCGGCCAAACCGAGCACCGGATGCAGGGCCTCGGCCGCACCGTCCAGGCTGCCGTTGATCAGGTGCGCCGCGGCGCTGTCCACCCGGGCCAGGGATTCAGCGCCGTAGGAGCGCTGCTCGGTCGGACCGTTCGCATACAGCTCGATGGTTCGCTCGGTGGCGGCCAATGCGGGGGCCGCCTGGCCGAGGTGGATATATGTGGCGCCCGCGTAGTAGCTGGCCTTCGCCTCGTTGAAGCCGAATACGCCGCCGATCTCATCGTGCAACGTGTCGGTCTGGCCGGTCTCGCGCGCATCGTCCGCGGCCCGGATGCACCGATCGGTGTCGGCGGCACTGCCGAGCCGAGACCAGATCCTGGCCTCGATATTGAGCAGGCGGACCCGCGCAGTGGCCGACTCCGCGAACTCCTGCCCGCTCTGCGCGAGCAGCACCGCGCGGCGCGGCCGCTCCGACCAGTATTCGATGAGCGCATGCATGCCGCGAGTCCAGGCACGCAACCCGTTGTGGCCGCACAGTTCCGAATAGGCCCATGCGGCTCTGGCCTGTTCACCGGCCGCGTCGTAGTAGCCGAGGTCGGTGCTCGCGTTGGCGAGCAGACCAGAGAGAGTGCCTGCCAACAGATATAGGTGACTGGTGTCGGCGGGCCGCTGATGGCCCTCCAGTAGTCGGTACACCCGGCGACGCACCCGCAGCATCTCCACCATCATCGGAACCGGCGGAATGTGCACATAGTCGTTCGCGATGCGCGTGACATCGGCGTCGAGCTGTTCCAAAGTGGTTGCACCCACATTGGTGCTCTCGGCCTGGCCGGCGTGCTCGCTGGCCTCATGGGCAGCCGCCATGATCAGATCCCTCTCCGAAATCGCTGCTAACGCATCACCTCTCATCGCACCGGCATCTATGAGAGCCAGCAGGTCCGCGTCGCTCGAATAATTGGCGCGCGCCGCGGCGTCGGCATGCGCATCGAATCCTGGCGCGGCAGCACGATCAACAAGGGGTTGATCGATCAGCGCCGCAAACCTCGCCCGCACAACATCGTCGGACCTGGCCAGGGACGTATCGAGAGCGGCTTGATTGATCGGACGTGGGTGTACCCGGGCGCCGCCGGCCTCCCACTTCGACACCAGGCGTTCGTGCACACCCAGATGCGCCGCGAACTCCCGGAGACTCATCCGCTTGGCATCGCGAAGGGCACGGGCCTCTTTACCTGACCACTGCCGGACCACGATGTCATCCCTTCGAACGAACAACTCCTATCCAGGGTACGAGGGGTTTGTGAGTGCGGCCACAGTCAAAGGCAATTCGCTATCAAGCAAGGCAATCGGCGCAGGGGGCAGTCGCGTGAGGGGCAGCGGAATGGCAGTGGAAGGCGGGCGCGCGGGCAATACCGAACCGCCGCCGTTGCCGCGACCCTTGAAGCAGGAGGCGAGGAGTATGGCCGTGAACGTGGACAGGATCAGAACAGTCGACGATTGGGTGGCCTACTACCGGCACGAGTTCGGGCTACCGGTCAGCGAGCGAGGCGGGTTCGTGATGCTGCCGATTACCGGTCGAGTGTGTGTCGTACATCTGCCGACCGCCAGGGCCGAAAAGGTCATGGCGGCTTTGGAACAGCAGGGGACGAGGGGCCCCATGCTGGCCAGGCAGATCCGATGGAGCTTCCTTGCCGAGCCGGACAGCCGGCCGGGGACACAGGTATTGGAGGTGTTGAACCGTCTCGACATAGGCATACCTGCCATCGGCAGCGCCGTGATGTTGCCGACCGGACTCGGCCGCTGGACCCGGGAAGGGTGCTTCTGGGTCAGCCTGCCGAATCGGGGCGACACGCTCCCACCGCTTTCCGTCATCATCACGACGGCACTCGCGGTCGGAGCGGGCGGCGGGGATTGATTTGCGTCATCAATCCCCGCTGTCGCCGGCGCCGACCCGAGCCGGGCCCACCCCTATTTCCGGCAGTCGACAGGGGTGGACCCGGCCCTGGGGCCGTGACATCGAAGTACGCGCCGTGACATCCGCGGCGGAATCCGGCTGGAGCCGAAGGCATTCGGCTTCGACTAGGGCGCAATGCTCGGCGACGCATCGAGGAAGGCTCGCCGAGCAGCCCTAGGTTCTGTCTCGAAGTGAGTGAATGGGGTGGCTCCGCGCAGCGGTGCCACCCCATCAGCGTGCTCGATGGAAGCTGTTGCCCGCGTTGGTATATGGGTGAGGTCTCCGGTATTTCGGATTAGCGACCAAGCAAATCTGAATAGTGCCGGAGACCTCGTGGCCAGCGTAGCGGTAGCGGGGCGAGCGGACCTGACCGATGCCCAATGGGCGAGGTTGG
>NZ_JBKOQN010000130.1:0-669 GCF_046764895.1 Nocardia sp. CWNU-33
CGGGCGGCCGGGCACGACGGTGTGCGAACCTACCTGCTCGAGCACGGCGCCTGGGCCAAGGGCATCGCCGTCATGACCGACAAGGCCCTGGCCGCTGCCGGTGAGCAGTCCATCGCGTTGCCCGGCGAGGCAGTCACCGCGCCCCTGATCGCCCGGCTGGCAGCTCAGCTGCTCGACTTGGACCGCGAGATCAAAGCCCTCGACAAACAGCTCACCGAGCGATTCGGTGAGCATCCTCACGCCGCGGCCATCACCAGTGTGGACGGATTCGGCCCGATTCTGGGCGCGCAACTGCTGGCCGAGGCCGGCGGTGACCTGCGGTCGGTCTTCGGTAGCGCGGGGCGGCTTGCCGCTTACGCCGGGCTGGCACCGGTGCCCCGCGACTCCGGCAAGATCACCGGAAACCTGCACCGCCCCAAGCGATATCACCGAGGCATGCGCAAAGTCTTCTACATGGCCGCGCTGTCGAGTATCCGCCGTGCCGACGGTCCCTCCCGCGCTTTCTACCAGAAGAAACGAGCCGAGGGGAAAGCCCACACCCAAGCACTCATCGCCCTGGCCCGCCGCCTTATCGACGTCATCTGGGCGCTCATCCGCGACAACCGCACCTTCACCATCGAGGCACCAGCCCCGATCAGCGCTGCGGCTTGACACCATCATTGAAACTCC
>NZ_JBKOQN010000131.1:0-662 GCF_046764895.1 Nocardia sp. CWNU-33
GGCACCATGTACGCGGGCAGTGTTTCCGAGATCCCGGCAAGCAGCGCACGCTGCTCGACTACCTGCCCGGGCTGGGGCACCACATATCCGACCAGCTGGTCGCCGAGGGTCGATCCGACCACCAGCGCCACGGCCTGGCTCACCGAGGGCTGACCCAAGAGCGCGGTTTCGATCTCACCGAGCTCGATACGCTGACCACGGAACTTCACCTGGAAATCGGTACGACCGATGTACTCCAGACGATGCGAAATCTCACCGGTCGACTCCCGCCAGACGACGAGGTCACCGGTGCGGTACATCCGCTCCCCCGCAGCAAACGGGTTGGCCACGAACCGATCCGACGTCAGATCCGGACGCGCCACATAGCCACGCGCCAACTGATCACCGGCAAGATACAGCTCACCCGCGACACCCGACGGCACCGGACGCAACCGCGAATCCAACACGTAAACCTGAGTGTTCCACTGCGGCAACCCGATCGGCACCGTGCGCTCGTCGCGGCCGTCGGCAGGCCAGTAGGTCACCGACACCGCAGCCTCGGTCGGACCGTACAGGTTGTGCAACGCCGCATCCGACACCGTCTGCCACGCCGTCACCGTTTCCGGCGGCAGCGCCTCACCGATCACGAACACATCCCGCAAGGTCGGGTACGAACCCGGCGC
>NZ_JBKOQN010000132.1:0-628 GCF_046764895.1 Nocardia sp. CWNU-33
GGATGGCGCGAGCGGATTCTCCTACCCGCTGATCTTCCTGCCGTTCATCAGCTCGGCATTCGTACCCACCGACTCCATGCCCGGCCCGGTGCGCGCCTTCGCCGAACACCAGCCGACGACCGCCATCGTCAACGCCATCCGCGACCTGTTCGCACAGGAGCCGGTCGGCACCGATATCTGGATCGCGCTGGGCTGGTGTGTCGGCATCCTCATCGTCGCCTACACCTTCGCCATGGCCACTTACCGCCGCAAGATCTCCTAACAGCACTCGCCGTCGAGAACAGCACCGTGAGCGCGCAGGTCGACATGGACAAATAGGAAATACCGATGACCAAGCACTTAGTCGGCGATGCAGCCTTCCTACTGGAACGATCCCTGCGCCACATCAGGTGCAACGTGGACACGATCGTCACGACCACGATCACGCCGATCGCCTTCTGCTCGAAATCTGTTGTGTCGCAGATGCTCACACGCTCCACCCGCCCGGCGCAACTACCCGTGGATCTGGATCGATAGCTGTACCGCCGGACCGGCTGGAAGATGCTCGCGGACTACCCCGGCCGGCTGATCAACTTCGACCTCCTTTCGACGGGAGGGCGGTCTCCTGACAACTGCACACGCCTCACCT
>NZ_JBKOQN010000133.1:0-569 GCF_046764895.1 Nocardia sp. CWNU-33
TCCAATCCAGCAGGGACGGCTCGTTCAGGTCACCACCCATGATGACCGAAGACCCGTCGGCGATCTCAGCTTTCGCGTCGGCGAGAAAGTTGCTGATGACCTCGGGGCGGCCCGAGGCCGCGTTGATGCGCTGGATCACGGCAGGGTCGGTCACTGGGCCCTCCGGCAGCTTGTTCCACTCGTGCTCGGCGAACTCGCCCGGCGCCGCGGCCCCGGGTCCGTACCCTCGGGGCAGGTTGGAGGCATACCAGCGATACTCCAGATGCGCGGAGTAGACGGTGAGTCGCTTTCCGCCGATGTTCAACCGCGCCTTGACCATCCATTGCCGATCGGCGCTGTCCTGGACCGGAAACACCGACAGAATTCCCGTGTCGTGCGAGGGGACGGCGTTGAACTCGCGCCCCCGCCGCACCAGTTCGGCCGCAACGGCCGTGGTCGCTTCGGTTGCCTCCGAGAGCAGCACGATCGAGGCCTGTGTCGAGATGATGAGATCGGTGATCAGCTGAATGCCATTGGAGATTTTGCTGCCGCTGTGCCACGTGTTCAATGCGAGCACCCGGATCTCTCGT
>NZ_JBKOQN010000134.1:0-562 GCF_046764895.1 Nocardia sp. CWNU-33
TGCCGAATACCGGATAGGGCTGTACGGCTGGTTCGGCTGCTGGCCTGCGGCCCTAGCGCGCGGGGTTCCAGGCCTTATGCACAAACTCCAGGCGGTTGCCATCGAAGTCGGCAACATTGGCGGCGTAGTAGCCTGGGGCGAAATATGTCCGGTCCGCTGGCCCGCCTTCGTCGATGCCACCAGCGTTGATCGCGGCGAGGTAGGCGGCGTCAACAGCTTCGTTGGTATCGCAGACGATGCCGATGTACAGACCTGTCTCGCCGCGCTGGCGCTGGCGCAGCCAGATGCTCGATCCGACTCCGGTGCCGGAGATGTATGTGTCGTCGCCGAGACCGAACAGATCCGGGACGTTGTCGGGTCCGGACGCGGCGTCGTAGTTCCCGAATTCGCGCCAGCCGATGGGCTTCAGTGCCTCGACGTAGAAGGCCAACGACTTCTCGATGTCCGTGACCGAGATGTAGACATGATCGATCATTTCGAGGCATCCTTCCACATCGCAGTGTTCTTACGGGCGACGTCGTGGAACGTGCGCCACGGTAGGCCGGTGATCTGCGCGACCGTG
>NZ_JBKOQN010000135.1:0-560 GCF_046764895.1 Nocardia sp. CWNU-33
ACCGATACGGGCGCCGTCGAATAAACCAACCTAATTTGATCTTCGAATCCGAGTCCGGAGTGAAGATCAAATTGCGTTACCTCGACACAATAGAGTGTTAGCCCATTATTAACGGTGATTCATCTCACAATAATATAAGTGGATTTACAGATCTCTTTTTCATAACGTTGCTGGTGCCGCCCGTTATGGCGTCGTTATCCATCTGTGGAAGGAAGCCCCGTACATGTTCTCTCGCAAGATCCTCGCCGCCGCCGGCACCGTCTCCGCCGCCGCCCTGTTCTTCGGCCCGGTCGCGGTGGCCTCCGCCGCCACCTCCGCTGACTCCGCCGCCACCGGCTCCGCGGGTGCGGCCTCGGGTTCGGCCTCGGGTTCGGCCTCCGGTTCGGCCGGCTCCTCCACCGGTTCGGCCGGCTCGTCCTCCGGGTCCGCCATGCTCGACTCCGGCAGCTCGGCCCTCGACGGCGGCACCTCCGCCATCGTCAACATCATCGATGCGATCACCGGCGTCAGGGACCTCAGCCAGCCCAAGCCCGCCGCCTGATTCGGTCTCGGTAGATCAC
>NZ_JBKOQN010000136.1:0-553 GCF_046764895.1 Nocardia sp. CWNU-33
CAACAACACCGGCGCCAACAACACCGGCGTGAAACCCGTCGATTTCTCAGACACAATTAAGGAAGACCTGGCCACCGCAGGGGACAAGGAAACCGACGACCCTCTCACCCAGGGTTCGGACACCACTTCGGACACCCCTTCGGGCATCACTGCGACCAGCGACACCACGAGCAATGCGGCCAAGGACGAGGCACTCGCCGAGATCCGAGCAATGAGGAATCAAATCACCACCCCCCAGGCCACACAGGCGAGCTGGTCGGGCGGTCAGAATGCCCCAAGCCCTCAGCAATCAGGGGAAAATCCGGGCATGCAGGCGATGCAGCAGTACCAGCAGGGGGAGCTGATGCGGCAGATGGTGCAGGGGGCTAACGGTAACAATCCAGCAGCGCACGAGTCCCGCCTCAGCGCCGAGGACCGCCAATATCTGCGCGATCGCGACAGAGCCGAGCATGCCAAGGCGAATGCGGGCGCAACCGCGGCAGCTCCCGGGACACCGGGACAGGCAACACAAGCAGGTGTCTCCGCCACTCCGACGACTCCCCCACCACCGGTG
>NZ_JBKOQN010000137.1:0-527 GCF_046764895.1 Nocardia sp. CWNU-33
CCGGCGCTACCGGACCACTCAGCCCGGACCGGTAGCGCATTGAGCCCGGCACCTCCCGAGGTGCCGGGCTGTATTGTTTTGCAGCGCCTTCGGCGCTGCGTGTTCGCGGCCCCCTTGGTCTCGCTTCGCTCGGAAGACATCATCGTGCCGAGCGGGGGCGGAGGTAGTTGAGCTTGCGACTTCAGTTCGGGCGCTTCGGCGGCGGTAGCGGTGGGATGCGCCGCAAACCCTGGTGCTCGGTCTCGCTTCGCTCGGAAGACATCATCGTGCCGAGCGGGGGCGGAGGTAGTTGAGCTTGCGACTTCAGTTCGGGCGCTTCGGCGGCGGTAGCGGTGGGATGCGCCGCAAACCCTGGTGCTCGGTCTCGCTTCGCTCGGAAGACATCATCGTGCCGAGCGGGGGCGGAGGTAGTTGAGCTTGCGACTTCAGTTCGGGCGCTTCGGCGGCGGTAGCGGTGGGATGCGCCGCAAACCCTGGTGCTCGGTCTCGCTTCGCTCGGAAGACATCATCGTGCCGAGCGGGGGCGG
>NZ_JBKOQN010000138.1:0-526 GCF_046764895.1 Nocardia sp. CWNU-33
TCACCGGATCGGCTCGACCTTCGCCCAACTGGCCAGATCGATCAATCCGGTCGTGACCGGCTGGATGCGGTATTACGGAGCGTTCTATCCCTCCGCGATGCATCCCCTCCTGACGCGCATCAACTCCTACCTGGTGCGCTGGATCCGCTGCAAATATCGGCGGCTGAAACCGGTGAAGAAAGCCCGTCGCGCCTACAAAAAACGCGGTCCGGAAATACCCTGCCATGTTCCGACACTGGCAGTGGACACCGCATGCCTGGCGAACAGGATGACAAGAGCCGGGTAACGGGAGACTGTTACGCCCGGATCTGTGGGAGCCCCGGGGTGAGATTCCCCTGGGCCACCCGACTGACGTAGCGGCGGATGAGGTGGTGTCGTAATTCGCCGATAGCCTGCTGTTCAGGGCACGATTTCCAGTGACTGCTGAGCATCGGTGAATACTGGTTGCTCCAGCGTCGTCGAAGTGGTGGCAGCGGCGTTGTTGAGGGCGGTGCGGGTGAGTCGGTAGCTGTCGGTGCCGGTTTCG
>NZ_JBKOQN010000014.1:0-175629 GCF_046764895.1 Nocardia sp. CWNU-33
CCCTGCTAGCGCTGGCCAGACGGCTGGTCGATGTCTTGTGGGCACTGCTGCGCGACGGACGCGAATTCAGCGCCGAAAACCCGGCATCGGTGGTCACCACGGCTTGACACGGTCATTGAGAGTCCTTTCGAAATATATGTTGGTAAATCCAATGTTGGTGGCGCCAACGTTATCAGATCGTGGGTGCAGCCAACAAGTGTTGCTAGATTGGCCGGATGGACATCGCGCACGAAGGTGCACCGCGCAGGCTGCGCACCCTCCCGACCAGGCTGGTCAACCAGGTGGCCATCGTGGCCGACCGGGCGGCCGAGCGGGCCTTGGAAACCACGGGATCGCGCCGCCACCACTACGCCCTGCTCGTCGCCCTGCGGGAATTCGGCCCGGCCAGTCAGGCCGATCTGGGCAGACGCACCCGCATTGATCGCAGCGACATCGTCGCCGCGCTCAACGACCTGGCCGAGCGTGGATTCGTCGAGCGCAGCCCGGATCCTGCCGACCGCCGCCGGAATACAGTCACCCTCACCGCAGCGGGCACTCGTCATCTTGCGGAGCTGGATCAGCGACTCGACGGTGCCCAGGATGAACTCCTCGCCGCTCTTTCGAGCCCAGAGCGTGCCGAGTTGGTCCGTCTGCTGACCAAGATCCTCGACGATCACGCGCGCGGGTGAGCACGATCGCCGGCATCTTCCCCTCCGGTGTCCGCGCCTCGAGGTGCTGCGATGCGAGTCCGGCGGACGCGGGTACGAGCTCACCAGGCAATATTCTGTGCGCGACTGCGGTTGCGCAGGTTTGTCGGGGCAGCACTGAGGCGAGGCCGGTGCTACTGAAACACTGTGGGGGAGAGGGTATTTCGCATATGCGGCTGATCGGCCCGGTTAGCGCTTCGCAGAGTGGCCTTGGAATCGGGCCCGGTCGGCGGCCTCGAGCCCCGCTTCCCATCCCTCGGCACTGCGGATCGTGATGCCACGGCTGCGCACCGCGGGATAGAGGGTGTCGAAAGCCTCGTCCACGGTCCGCTGACGGGAGGCGAGCACCGGCAGCAGCCGTGCGGGGTCGGCGGATTCGGCGATCGTGCTCTCGTTCGCCGCCGCGAGTCGTTCACCGATCCGAGTGGCGTACGCGGTGAGGAACGCCTTGCGGAAGGCACGCGACCGCGACTCGTCGCTGCGAATGGTCTGGTTACCGGTGGCGATCATCGCCCTGGTCGCCTGTACGAGCAGGGACGTCGCCAGCAGTTCGACGGCGTCCAGATCGCTGTCCTCGCCCACCACGGTCATGAACTCCCACGCCGCGACGAAGATCGCGCGGCATCGGTTGGCTCGGGTGACCACCTCGACGAGCAGCGCCTTGGCTTCCACATAGGGGGTGTCCAGCCAGATCCTGCGGGCACCGGGCAGATCGGGCACAGCGGTGTCCGCATCAACGAGCACGCGGTCGAGGGCATATTTGGTCATCAGTTCCTGAGCCTTGGCCGACAGGGTCTCGGCCTCCTCGGGGAACGAGGTCGACTCCGCCTTCGCGAGCAGGCCGCGGACGCGGCCGAGCACCTTCTCGTCGACGCCGTGGTGCGTGGCCGGGTGCACATTCGCCGAGCCGGGCAACGGCCGAATCAGTTCCAACTTCGGCAGCCCGACCAGCAGCGCGAGCGCCGCCACGACAGTCGTCACCGCTTCGGTGTTGCTCAGCAGTTGACGGGTCGCCCACTGGATGAGATGCGGTTGCGCTCCCGCCCACCACGTGCGGGCCGCCAGCTCGTCGAGCTGGGCGCGCCAGGTCTCATCCACCAGCTCGGGCGCGAAAGGCGCGAGGTGGGCGGCCATCACGTCGGTGAGATAGCCGACCGCGAACTCGTCGACGCGCCGACGAGCCACCTGATGGACGTCCATCGGCAGCCAGCCGTATCGGAAGACCCGATCAACGATGCGCTGACCAGCCAGTCGCACGCCGTCCGCCAGCTCATACGTCAACGGACCGGAGCCGGCAAGCTGTTCGATGAAGCGCTGCACCGCAACAGCATTACCTTGCGCCGACGCCACGGCCGCCGCCGTGATCGCGTCGGCGATCCGCTCTGGATCCGATGACACTGCGGTGGCGTCCAGCGCCGGACCGTCGGTGCGCGCCGCCCGCCCGGTTCGGCGTCGCCGATTCTGTTTGCCCATGATCGCCGCTCCCTTCTCGACGACCGGCTGTATCGAGTCGCGCGCCGCCGCTGCTGCTGGCGCGGGTGACCAGCGTTGCCATACTGCACGTGCCGTCTGATCGACGACCATCCGACACCCAGGCCGCAGCTGCGGGGAGATTGCTCGGGTGGGTGATCTCCGAGCACATATCCGCAGGCCGGAGGTGGGGGGCGCGGAGCAAGCAACTAAGCTGCTGGCGTGAGTCTTGTGCTGCTACCTGCTGTCGATGTCGCCAATGGTGAGGCCGTGCGCCTCGTGCAGGGGGAGGCGGGCAGCGAAACCAACTACGGCTCGCCCCGCGATGCGGCACTGGCGTGGCAGGAAGCCGGTGCGGAGTGGGTGCATCTGGTCGATCTCGATGCGGCCTTCGGGCGTGGCTCCAACCGGGAACTGCTCGCCAAGGTAGTCGGCGAGCTCGATGTGCAGGTAGAGCTGTCCGGCGGCATCCGTGACGACGAATCGCTCGAGGCCGCACTCGGCACCGGCTGCGCCCGCGTGAACCTCGGGACCGCCGCGCTGGAGGACCCGCAGTGGTGCGCCCGCGCCCTCGCCAAGTACGGCGAGCGTATCGCCGTCGGCCTCGACGTGCGCATCATCGACGGTGAGCACCGGCTGCGCGGTCGCGGCTGGGTCAGCGACGGTGGCGACCTGTGGGAGGTGCTCGAGCGCCTGGAACGCGACGGCTGCACCCGCTATGTCGTCACCGATGTGACCAAGGACGGCACGCTCACCGGCCCCAACCTGGACTTGCTCCGCGAGGTCTGCGCCGCGACCGACGCGCCGGTCATCGCCTCGGGCGGCGTGTCGACCATCGAGGACCTGATCGCGATCTCCGAGCTGGTGCCCGAGGGTGTAGAGGGGTCGATCGTCGGCAAGGCGCTGTACGCGGGCCGCTTCACGCTGCCCGAGGCGCTGGCCGCGGTGCGCTGAGCCTGCGACCCGATGGCTGCCGCCCGCTCGAATTCCGAACTTTCGTCTCTGCTGGCTCTCGCGAGCGAGATCCTCGATGCCGCCAGTGCGCGCTTCGTCGAGGGCGTCGGCGCGCCGAGCGCGGTTGCCAAGGGCCGCAACGACTTCGCCACCGAACTCGATCTGGAGTTGGAGCGCACCATCTCGGCGCGGCTCGAGCAGCAGACCGGAATCGAGGTGCACGGTGAAGAATTCGGCGGCCCGCAGCTGACCTCCGGCACCGCATGGGTGCTCGATCCGATCGACGGCACCTTCAATTACTCCGCCGGGCATCCGCTTTCGGGCATGCTGCTCGCGCTGGTGCACGACGGCGAACCACTGCTCGGGCTGACCTGGCTGCCGGTACTCGACCGGCGGTACGCCGCCATGTCCGGCGGTCCGGTATTGCTCGATGGAAAGCCGTTGCCGCCCTTGCCGCGCGGCAAACTGGCCGAGGCGATGATCGGATTCGGCGCGTTCAACGTGGATTCCAACGGGCGCATCCCCGGTCGCTTCCGCTTCGATCTGCTCGGCCCGCTGAGCAGGTTGTCCTCGCGGGTGCGGATGCACGGCTCGACGGGTATCGACCTGGCGTTCACCGCGTCCGGTGTGCTGGGTGGCGCGATCGTGTTCGGGCACCATCCCTGGGACAACGCCGCGGGCGTGGCATTGGTGCGCGCCGCGGGTGGCGTGGTGACCGATCTGGCAGGCGAGCCGTGGACCATCACCTCGGGTTCGGTGCTCGCCGCCGCGCCGGGGGTCCACGAAGAACTCCTGGACATGATCTGCACGGTCGCCGACGAAGCATGAGCCGCAGCAGTACTTGTAGTTTCCGAGGAAGGGTGAGCCGATGACGTTGGCCGTACGCGTGATTCCGTGTCTCGATGTCGATGCGGGCCGGGTGGTCAAGGGCGTCAACTTCGAAAACCTGCGTGATGCCGGCGATCCGGTCGAACTGGCCGCCGCCTACGACCTCCAGGGCGCCGACGAGCTGACCTTCCTCGACGTCTCCGCATCCACGAGCGACCGCGGCACCATGATCGATGTGGTGACGCGCACTGCCGAGCAGATCTTCATCCCGCTCACCGTCGGCGGTGGGGTGCGCACGGTCGAGGATGTCGACCGGCTGCTGCGCGCGGGCGCGGACAAGGTCTCGGTCAACACCGCCGCCATCGCCAGGCCGGAGGTACTGCGCGAAATGTCGGAGCGGTTCGGTTCCCAATGCATCGTGCTGTCGGTGGATGCCCGCACCGTCCCGCCGGGCCGGGCCGACACCCCGTCGGGCTGGGAGGTCACCACGCACGGCGGCAGGCGCGGCACGGGCATCGACGCTGTCGAATGGGCCGTGCGCGGCGCGGAACTCGGCGTCGGGGAGATCCTGCTCAACTCGATGGACGCCGACGGCACCAAAGCGGGCTTCGACCTGCCCATGATCCGCGCGGTGCGCGCCGCGGTGACGGTGCCGGTGATCGCCAGCGGGGGAGCCGGCGCGATCGAGCACTTTGCCCCGGCCGTGCACGCGGGCGCCGATGCGGTGCTGGCCGCCAGCGTATTCCACTTCGGTGACCTCACCATCCCACAGGTCAAACGCGCCATGCGGACCGAGGGCATCGTCGTCAGGTAGGTTTTGCCGACCTGGCTATGGGCAATGCCTCGAGCTAGGGTTTTGCTGCTCGATCAAGGTCTGCGATCGGAGGAACGGCGTGCTGGGTGAAGGTGAGCTGTTCGCTGGATACCGCATCGAACGCCTGCTCGGCCAGGGCGGCATGGGGTCGGTGTATCTGGCCGGGCATCCGCGGTTGCCGCGCTCGATGGCCTTGAAGCTGCTCAACCCGGAGTTGTTCAGCGACAACGAGATCAGGGCCCGGTTCGAACGCGAAGCAGATCTGGTCGCCCAGCTGGACCATCCGAATATCGTCACTGTGTTCGATCGCGGTGTCGAGGACGAGCAGCTGTGGATCTCCATGCAGTACGTCGACGGCATCGACGCCTCGACGATCGATCGGAGCAAGCTGCCGGCGACGCGGGCGGCCCAGATCGTTGCCGAAACCGCGAAGGCATTGGATTTCGCGCACGGCAGCGGAGTCCTGCACCGTGATGTGAAGCCGGCCAATATTCTGCTCGCCCGCGCGACCGGCGGTCAGGAGCGGGTATTTCTCACCGACTTCGGCATCGCCCGGTTGCGCGACGACGCCGGTCATCTGACATTGACCGGAACCTTCACCGCCACTTTGGCTTACGCCGCACCCGAGCAGCTGACCGGTGCCCCGATGGACGGCCGCGCGGACCAGTACGCGCTGGCCTGCACGCTGCACTGGCTGCTGACCGGCGCGGCGCCGTTCGAAGCGCCGAGCCCGCCCGCGGTGATCCAGGGTCACCTCCAAGTCCCGCCGCCCCGCGTCACCGCACGGCGCGCCGATCTGCCGGCGGCATTGGACGAGGTGCTGATCCGGGCCCTCGGCAAACGCCCCACCGACCGCTACGGCTCCTGCACCGAGTTCGCGGAGGCGGTGTACCGAGCACTGCATATGTCGGCCCCCCACGCGATGCCCGTAACAGGCCGGCCCGGCCCGGCTGCGACCGCAGCGCCGATCCCCGAACACCCGCCCGCGCAGCAGCATGCGCACCTGAATCCGCAGTCCTACCCGAGCCCACAGTCTTCTCAGGGCTCGCAGCCTTACCCGAGCATGCAGCCCTACCCGAGCCAGCAGGGCTCCGCAGGCGCGCAACCGCACCTGAATCCGCAGCCCTACCAGGGCTCGCAGCCTCATCCGAGCGTGCAGCCATATGCGAGCCCGCAATCCTCCCGCGGCTCGCAGCCCTATCCGAGCGTGCAGCCTTATCCGAGCCCGCAGTCTTCGCAGGGCTCCCAGCCCTATCCGAGCATGCAGACCTCGCAGCCTCATCCGCAGCCCTACCAGGGCTCACAGCCCCACCCGAGCCCCCAGCTTCCCCTGAATCCGCACAACCCAGGTCCGCAGCCTCAGGCCGCGCCCGGATACCCCACTCCCACCGGGCAACCCGTTGGTTTCTCGGCGAGCCCGCCGCCGTATGGCCACCAGACACCGCCCGGCTCCGGTTCGGGGGGAACGGCATTGGTCGTCCTCGGCATTGTGGCGCTGATCGTCATCATCATCGTCGTTGCTCTCCTTGTCTGAGACATCTACGAACTCGACGAGGGCCGTGCGCGCCATCGGGCGGCGCGGGGGACCTACCGGAAAACCCCTGACCGCCGCACTCGACGCGCCGGACGGTGTCGCCGAGGCGCTGCGCCGTAACTCGTCTGTCTCAGCCGGATAGTGCCGGTAAAGCCTCGGCCCACAGCGCAGGCGCGTGCCGAGCAATGGGCCCTGCCCCTGTATAACGGTGGCATGACTCTCGACCCTGCCATTGCCGCCCGGCTCAAGCGCAATGACGCGGGCCTCGTGTCCGCGGTCGCGCAGGAGCGCGGCAGCGGCAATGTGCTGATGGTCGCCTGGATGGACGACGAAGCCCTGGCCAGGACGCTGGAAACGCGCAAGGCGACCTACTATTCGCGTTCGCGTCAGCAGTACTGGGTCAAAGGCGAGACCTCCGGCCACACCCAGTACGTCCACGAGGTCCGCCTCGACTGCGACGGCGACACCATTCTGCTGGTCGTCGACCAGGAGGGCGCGGCCTGTCACACCGGCACGCACACCTGCTTCGACTCCGACGTGCTGCTCGCCGATAAGTCCTGAGTCGCCACTCGTCGGGAACACGGCACGAACTGTCCGCGTCCGCTCTCGGGCAGATCGGCAGACGGCCGGTGCTACGACGTCGGCGGCTGCTCGGTTCGGTCCTCGGTGGAGGGCGAAGCATCACCGTGACTCAATGCATCGGCCAGCTGTGTCGACAGCACTTCGCTGAGGTCGGCCAGCTGTGCTGTCTGATGCGGATCGAGACCATCGAACACCAGCCGGCGCACGGCATCCTGATAGCCGGGAGCTGCCTCGACCACCTTCGAATAGCCGGTGTCTGTGAGAACGGCCTGCACACCGCGTCGCCCGATGGTCGCTGACCGCTCGGCCCAGCCCATCCGCTCCATCTTCGACACGACATGCGACAATCGCGATAGCGATGCATTTGCGTTGTGGGCCAGATCACTCATCTGCAATCGGTGGCCGGGTTCTTCGGACAGCAGGGTCAGCACCCAGAATTCGAAGTGCGTGATCCCGGACTCGCGCTGCAACTGGGTGTCCAACGCGCCTGGTAGGCGGGTCATGAGCGCCACGATCGCACGCCAAGCTCGCTGTTCGACGGGATCGAGCCACTTCGTCACTGGTTGCCTTCTTTCGAGCCAAGTGACGTGTTTTGTTAGTGAGTCTAGCGATTTATTGAAAGTCATATTCACAGTCACTCGCGACAATGAGTTTGCCACGACTTCGCTCGACCGTCATGAAGTTGCTGCGTGACGTGAGGTCACTCACATGCCATCGTGGCGTGTCGGTGTCGTTTTCTGGGTGAGCTTCGGTGACCCGGGCGCGGCGGACTGGGACGGCGGAGTCGACGTCACCGGCTTAGCGGGATGCTTGCGCCGCCATCCGCGCCGGACGACGACGAACACCACGAGCAGGAAGACGACCAGTGCGACGATGGCGCCGACCAATGACGCGCCTCGGAAGGCGGGCGCATCGACATCGAGAATCCGCTGCCCGGCGTGGGCGGCGCTGTTGCCGCCGAGCACGATGCTCAGCGTCATGAGATTCGGGATCGCGGCGATCACCGCGAGCCCGCCTGCCGCGCCCGCGATCACCTTGCCCGCGCGGCGACGCCACACGAGTGCCGCCAGCAACATCAGGAAAAGCGGTATGGCCGTGAACAATCCGCCAAAGACGAGACCCCAGCCGATGCCCTTGCTGAAACTGCCGCTCACCAGCTCTGCGATGCGCTGGGCCCACCACCGTGGGATGAAGGCGGCAAGGATGAAGTAGGCGACGACCAGCACGGCGATGACCGCCAGGCCGCCGAGAATCCTCGTGCGCCACGTGGCCGGCGTGGATTTCTGCCCGTCCGGCCGAACCTCGCTCGAAGTCATGAATTCAGCGTAGGCCGGGCCATCTGTGGTGATGTGATCATCGACTCGGCGTTTCGAGACGGCCGTCTCGAATATTCGGCGTCGGTCGGCTTACTAGACGCGTTCGCGTAGGAACTTCAACGCCTCGTCGGCATGCACATCGGCCCGAAACTCACCGGTGATGATCTTGCGGACGGTGCGATCAGGGTCGATGACGAAGGTGTGCCGCTTCACCGGCGAGAGTTTGCCGAGCAGGCTGCGCTTGACGCCGAACTGCGCGGCGACGGTGCCCTCGACATCCGAGAGCAGGGGATAGCCGAGATTCTGCTTGGTCGCGAATCCGGCCTGGGTGTCGACGTTGTCGGCACTGATGCCAACCGGCGCGGCGCCCGCCGCGGCGAATTCGGCGGCAAGATCGCGGAAGTGGCAGGCCTCGGCCGTGCAGATCGGAGTATTGGCGGCGGGATAGAAGAACAGCACCACGGGGCCGTTCGCGAGCAAGGCGTCGAGCGAACGTGGTGTGCCGGATTGATCTGGGAGCTCGAACTGCGGTGCGAGCTGGCCTATCTTCATATCGGCGACAGTACCGGGCGATGCGTCGGTTCGGGGTGCCACGATGCCTGCCCAGATCCCCGCCACCCGTGCTTTCGCCCCATGTCGCCCTGTACGCGGCGGGGTGTACGAGTCGTATTCCGGCTTTCGCTGGATCGACAGGAGAAGCCTGGGATGACGGGGACGGTAGATTCGGTCGCTATACGCCGATGAGTGCGGCGATCTCGGGGTTCTTGATCTCCATGACATCGAGAATGCCGTGCGCGCGCAGCAGCGGCTCGAGTTCCTTGATGCGGTCGCTGTGGATGGCGTACTCGTCCGGAAAGTGGTGCTTGTCCAGGGCCTCCAAGGCCTTCACATAGGTGACGAAGGACGCTAGCGCGTTCAGCGGTGTGGAGTTCTGGGATCTGCCCATCGAGCTCAGGCCGACCATTCGCTGGGATGTGCCCGATCCGGCAGTGTGCCGACCCTCCGGCGTAACCGGTTGCGAGGGGTACATCAGTTGTCTCCTCTCGAAGTGGATACCGCGTGCGACATGGAACGCAGCGAGTGTAGTGACGCCGCCCACAGCCCCGGAATTCGCGTGCGAACCGGACGGCTGGTTTACGGCCGGTTGGGCCCGCGAAGGGCGGCTGAGTCGGTGTCATAGCGGCCTGGGATGATGGAGCAATGCCTGGCGCGTCCACTCCCACCACCACGACCCGCGAACAGTTCCACCAGCTCGCCGCGGAACATCGGGTGGTTCCGGTGATCCGAAAAGTGCTGGCGGACTCCGAAACTCCGCTGTCGGCCTATCGCAAGCTGGCCGGCGATCGGGCCGGCACCTTCCTGTTCGAATCCGCGGAGAACGGACGCTCCTGGTCGCGCTGGTCGTTCATCGGCGCGGGCAGTCCGTCGGCGCTGACCGTCGTCGACGGCGCGGCCGCCTGGCTCGGCAACATCCCTGTCGACGCGCCCTCGGGTGGCGATCCGCTGGTCGCGTTGCGCGAGACCCTGCAACTGCTCGAGACCGAGCGGCTGCCCGGCCTGCCGCCACTGACCGGGGGCATGGTCGGCTACCTCGGCTATGACGCGGTGCGCAGGATCGAACGGCTGCCCAGCCTCGCCCTCGACGATCTGGAACTGCCGGAGATGGTGCTGCTGCTCGCCACCGATCTGGCGGCATTCGACCACCACGAGGGCGCGATCACCCTCATCGCCAACGCGGTCAACTGGAACGGCACCGCCGAGCGGGTCGACGAGGCCTATGACGACGCGGTCGCCCGGCTGGATCGGATGACCCACGCGCTCGCCGCGCCGTCGGAGTCCACCGTGTCGGTCTTCGACCAGCCCGAGCCGCAGTATCGGCGCAAACGCACCTCCGAGGAGTTCGGCGCCGGAGTGCGTCGTCTCGTCAAAGAGATCGAGGCGGGCGAGGCTTTCCAGGTGGTGCTGTCGCAGCGCTTCGAAATGGACTACGACGGCGCCCCGATCGATCTGTACCGCATGCTGCGCGCCTCGAACCCGAGTCCGTATATGTATCTGATGCACATCCCCGACGGCGCGGGCGGCACCGCGTTCTCCATCGTCGGTTCCAGCCCGGAAGCCCTGGTCACCGTGAAGGACGGTGTGGCGACGACACATCCGATCGCGGGTACCCGCTGGCGCGGCGCCACCGAAGAGGACGACCTGCTGCTGGAGAAGGGGCTGCTCGCCGACGAGAAGGAGAACGCCGAGCACCTGATGCTCGTCGATCTCGGCCGCAACGATCTCGGCCGGGTGTGTCAGCCGGGCACTGTGCGGGTCACCGAGTATCGGCAGATCGAGCGCTACAGCCACGTCATGCACCTGGTGTCGACCGTGCACGGCAGACTAGCGCCCGGCAAGATCGCGCTGGACGCGGTGCGCGCCTGTTTCCCGGCGGGCACGCTGTCGGGCGCGCCGAAGGTGCGCGCGATGGAACTCATCGAAGAACTGGAGCCGACCCGGCGCGGCGTGTACGGCGGTGTTGTCGGCTATCTGGATTTCGCGGGCGACGCCGATACCGCCATTGCCATTCGCACCGCGCTGCTCAAGGACGACACCGCTTATGTTCAGGCGGGTGCGGGCGTGGTCGCGGACTCCGATCCCGACTATGAGGATGTCGAATCCCGGAACAAGGCGATGGCGGTGCTCAAGGCGGTCGCGGCCGCGAAGACGGTTCGGGCATACGGCACCGAGCCGGGAAGCGAGAACGGCAGCGCGGGATGAGTGCAGCGGATCAGAACGACGAGGGGACCGATGCCGAGGCGATCGCGGTCGATGTGGCCGCGCCCCGGCGCAAGTACCCGATCGGCGCGATCGTGTTGTTGGCGATCGCCGCGGCCGCGCTCTGGGGTTCGTCGCGGCTGACTTGGGTGACGGTGTCGTCCACGGACGGGCTCACCGAGCCGCGCACCGACCATCTCAACGGCGGTGTCTGGTTCGGCGCGCTGACCCCGCTGGCGCTGGTGCTGCTCGCCGCGATCGCGGCAGTGCTCGCTACTCGTGGCTGGCTGCGCCGGATGGTCGGGGTGCTGATCGGCCTGGTCGCCGCGGTGACCGCAGTACCGGCCTTCGCCCTGCTGACCAAGTCCGGCGCGACGGCGGCCCGCGCCGGCACCCTGGCCGAACTACCCGGCCGGGCAACCGTCACCGAGGTGGTCACGGCGCCTTTCCCCGCGGTGCTCGCGCTGCTGGGTGCGCTGGCGGCTTTTACGGCCGGTGTACTGCTCGCCAGGATGCCCCAGGAGGCCGCGCAACTGTCCGGCAAATACGACAACCCGGTGTTCCGGCGGGCTGCCGCCACCGAACAGGTGACGCAGCGACGGGCGGAAGACGCTGCCGCCGGGGCGAATTCGGCCTCGGGACAGCTTTCCGAGCGTGTGCTGTGGGACGCGCTCGACGCGGGCACCGACCCGACCGAGGAGGCCGGTTCGCCGCGTGATGATCAGGGCAAACATGCCGAGTGAAGTGTCTGGGCAGGTTCCGACAAACCCCGGCGCAAGAGCGCCGCAAGCAGCCATTTATTCTTTGTCAGCATCGGTGAGACAGCGCCTGAGGGGATTCTCAGGCAGCAAGTTGCGTCTCCCCAGAAAGGATTCGAGCCAGATGACGGTACTCGACTCGATTCTCGACGGGGTCCGCGCGGATGTCGCCGCTCGGGAAGCCCTCCTGGACTTCCAGGCAATCAAGGCCGCGGCCGCGGCGGCGCCTTCGCCGCTGGACGCCCGCGCCGCACTCCTCGAGGACGGCATCGGCGTCATCGCCGAGGTCAAGCGGGCCAGCCCCTCCAAGGGGGAGCTCGCGGACATCCCGGACCCGGCCAGTCTGGCCAAGGCGTATGAAGACGGCGGCGCGCGCATCATCAGCGTGCTGACCGAAGGTCGCCGCTTCCACGGCTCGCTCGACGACCTCGATGCCGTCCGCGCCACGGTGACCATCCCGATCCTGCGCAAAGATTTCGTCGTCGGGCCGTACCAGATCCATGAGGCCCGCGCGCACGGTGCCGATGTCATCCTGCTGATCGTTGCGGCACTCGAGCAGGACGTGCTGTCCTCGCTCATCGACCGCACCGAATCGCTCGGCATGACCGCGCTCGTCGAGGTGCACACCGAGGAAGAGGCCGACCGCGCACTCGAGGCGGGCGCCTCGGTGATCGGCGTGAACGCCCGCAACCTCAAGACGCTCGAGGTCGATCGGGACGTGTTCGCGCGTATCGCGCCCGGCCTGCCCACCGAGGTCATCCGGATCGCCGAGTCCGGTATCCGCGGCACCGGCGACCTGCTGGCCTATGCCGGTGCGGGTGCGGATGCCGTGCTGGTCGGCGAGGGCCTGGTGACCAGTGGCGATCCCCGCGCCGCCGTCTCCGAGCTGGTGACCGCGGGCACCCACCCGTCCTGCCCGAAGCCCGCGCGGCGGGGCCGGTGACAGTGGTGACGGCATTACCGCAGGCCAGCGCCGGCGTCGCGCACAAGAGCGCCCACGAGCCCGACGTCGGCGGACACTTCGGCGTGTACGGCGGCAGGCATGTCCCCGAGGCGCTGATGGCGGTGATCGAGGAGGTCACCGCCGAGTACGAGAAGTGCAGGCTGGACCCCTCGTTCCTGGACGAGCTCGACCGGCTGCAGCGCGACTACACCGGCCGGCCTTCGCCGGTCTTCGAGTGCACCCGGCTTGCCGAGCATGCCGGTGGCGCCCGCATTCTGCTCAAGCGCGAGGACCTGAACCACACCGGCTCGCACAAGATCAACAATGTGCTCGGTCAGGCACTGCTCGCCAAGCGAATGGGCAAGACACGGGTCATCGCGGAAACCGGTGCGGGCCAGCACGGCGTCGCTACCGCCACCGCGTGCGCGCTGCTCGGCCTCGAATGCGTCATCTACATGGGCGCGGTCGACACCGCACGGCAGGCGCTGAACGTGGCCCGCATGCGGCTGCTCGGCTCCGCGGTGGTGTCGGTGACCACCGGCTCGCAAACCCTCAAGGACGCCATCAACGAGGCGCTGCGCGACTGGGTGTCCAACGCGGACGACACGTACTACTGCTTCGGCACCGCAGCGGGCCCGCATCCATTCCCGTTGATGGTGCGCGACTTCCAGCGCGTCGTCGGCCTGGAGGCTCGCGCCCAGGTGCAGTCCTCGACCGGACGGCTGCCCGACGCGGTCGTGGCCTGTGTCGGCGGCGGCTCCAACGCGATCGGCATCTTCCACCCCTTCCTCGACGATGCCGGCGTCCGGCTGATCGGCTTCGAGGCGGCCGGTGACGGCGTCGAAACCGGAAGGCACGCGGCCACTTTCACCGGCGGTACGCCCGGCGCCTTCCAGGGCGCCTACTCGTACCTGCTGCAGGACGACGATGGCCAGACCATCGAATCGCACTCCATCTCTGCGGGTTTGGACTACCCGGGCGTCGGCCCGGAGCACGCCTACCTCAAGGACATCGGGCGCGCCGAGTACCGACCGATCACCGACACCGAGGCGATGGACGCGCTGCTGCTGCTCAGCCGCTGCGAGGGCATCATCCCGGCCATCGAGTCCGCGCACGCGGTGGCCGGTGCGCTGCAGCTCGGCAAGGAACTGGGCAAGGGCGCGATCATCCTGGTGAACCTGTCGGGTCGTGGCGACAAGGACATGGACACCGCGGCGACATGGTTCGGGCTCTTCGACGAACCCGGCGCCGACAAGGAGAGCGTCGAATGAGTCAGCAGTCCCGCCTCGCCAACACTTTCGCCGCCTGCCGCGCCGAGAACCGCGCCGCGCTGGTCGGCTATCTGCCCGCGGGTTATCCGGACCTCGCAGGATCCATCGAGGTCGTCCGTGCCATGGTCGAATCAGGTTGCGACATTGTCGAAGTCGGCGTCGCGTACTCCGACCCGGTAATGGACGGGCCGACCATCCAGGCCGCCGCCGAGCAGGCGCTGCGCGGCGGAGTCCGGGTGCGCGACGTGTTCTCGGTGGTCGAGGCGATCACCGCGGCGGGCGGCAAGGCCGTCGTGATGAGCTACTGGAACCCGGTGCTGCAGTACGGGGTCGACAAGTTCGCGCGCGATCTGGCCACGGCGGGCGGGGCAGGCATCATCACCCCGAATCTGATCCCGGACGAGGCCGACGACTGGTTCGTCGCCTCGGCCGCGCACGACCTGGATCGGATTTTCCTGGTCGCGCCGTCCTCCACCGAGGAACGCCTGGTGAAGACGCTGGAAGCGAGCCGAGGGTTCATCTACGCGGCGTCGACCATGGGTGTCACCGGTGCCCGCGATGTGGTGTCTTCCGCGGCGCCCGCGCTGTGTGCGCGGATTCGGTCCCATTCCGATATCCCGATCGGCGTCGGTCTCGGCGTGCGCTCGGGTGCGCAAGCGGCCGAAATCGCTTCGTACGCAGATGGTGTCATTGTCGGCTCGGCGCTGGTGAGCGCCGCCGCCGAGGGGCTGGACGCGGTGCGCGCGCTGACCGAGGAACTGGCCGAGGGCGTCCGGTCCGCGACCGTCGCTTCCTGACACACTGCATCGGGCCGCTCGACCGGCCGCTGCCGCACCGCCACGAGTGAGCCGTGCCGCTCGTGAGCTTCGCTGCAGCACCGACAGTTCGGTGCTGCAGTCAGCGCCCGGTGTCCGATCGGACAAGCAGCGCTGAACCGCCTGACTCGCGCCATCGTATGAACAAGCATGAGCGCACCGAAGCGGTCGCCTTCGCCGCGACCCGTGGTGGCGAGCCTGCTCGTATTCTTTGTTCTCGCACCTTGTGTTGCGGCGCTGACCCGGACCGAGCCGGTCGTTGTCGAAGCGCTGTCGGCCATCGGGGCTGGGTTGCTGAGCCTCGGCATCGGCGCCGCGGTGTGGTGGTGGCAACGTCGCACATAACGCTCCGCTACGGTTGGCCCCGTGACCTTACGAGTCCTCGCAGACAGCGTCCTGAGCAATGGTGGCGTCACCGCTGATGTGTTGGCCTACATCCCCAGTCCCGCGCAGGGTGTGTGGCAGATCGGGCCGTTTCCGCTCCGGGCCTACGCCCTGTGCATCATCCTCGGCATCGTCATCGCCATCTGGTGGGGCGAGCGGCGCTGGCGCGAACGGGGCGGGCAGCCCGGCGCGATCCTCGATGTCGCGATGTTCGCGGTGCCCTTCGGCCTCGTCGGCGGCAGGCTATATCACGTGGCCACCGACTGGCAGAAGTACTTCGGCGCCGACGGCCATCCGATCGATGCGCTGAAGATCTATCAGGGCGGCCTCGGCATCTGGGGTGCGGTGTTCCTCGGCGGTGTCGGTGCGTGGATCGGCTGCCGGGTCTACCGAATCCCATTGCCCGCCTTGGGTGATGCGATCGCCCCCCCGGTCCTGCTGGCGCAGGCCATCGGCCGCCTCGGCAACTACTTCAACCAGGAACTGTACGGGCGCGAGACTGACCTGCCCTGGGGCCTGGAGATCTACCTGCGCTTCGACGACGACGGCAAGCTCGACCCGATGAACGGTGTCTCCACCGGCGTCGTCGAGAAGGTCGTGCACCCCACGTTCCTCTACGAATTGCTGTGGAACCTGCTGATCGTGGTGTTGCTGGTGCAGATCGACAAACGCTACCGAATCGGCCACGGCAGGCTGTTCGCGCTGTACGTTGCCGGTTACTGCGTCGGCCGCTTCTTCGTCGAGCTGATGCGCGCCGACGAGGCCACCAAGATCGCGGGCATCCGGATCAATTCGTTCACCTCGGCCCTGGTATTCCTGGCCGCCGTCGCCTATTTCGTCCTCGCGACGAAGGGCCGTGAGACCGCCGAGCAGCTGCAACCCAGCACCGGATCGCGCCCGTGGCCTTGGCAGATCGCCGCCCTGCGCGCTGCCGCAGCGGAGCAGGCGACGGCCGAGACCTCCGATGCCGCGGCGACAGACGAGGACGCGGCGCCGCAGCGGGACGCGGTGACCGACAAGGACACGGAATCGACAGAGGACACCGACGGCGACGCCGACAAGGATGCGGCGGCGATCACGGCAGACGATTCGCACAACGCCGTCGAGTTGGACAAGTCCGAGCAGACTGCGGAGCCCGAGAAGGCAACCGACGCAGCCAAGGACATCCCGTCCACTGAGTCCGCCAGCTGCGAGAAGTCCACCGAGCCGGATCGGTTCGCCGACCAGGAATCGCCCGCGGCGCCGACTACCGGCACTGCTGTGGAGCAGAAGGACACTGCCGCCGAGCAGAAGTAGCCCCCAATTCTGCGCGCACGGCAACATCGCGGGCACTGTCCGCGATATCTACCGAGACGAGCAACCTCGGTCGCCGGACGGCCGTGGCCGATTCGCCAGCGCGACAAATCATGTCGGTTCCGGCAAGAATGTCTCGTGATCGTCGCGGCAGTTGCTCGCTCGGCAGATCGCACGGCCGGGGGCCAGCACAGGGTGCCCGCACAAATGAGGAGGACATTTAGTGACCGACCCTTACAACCCAGGACCGCAGTACGGCCCGCCCGGTACGGGGCCGGACTTGAACAAGTCGGCGGACCCGAGCCAGCCGCAGTACCCGCAGGCCGATCCGTACGGCCAGCCGCAGTTCGGTCAGCCCGCCGACCCGTACGCACAGCAGCAGCCGGGGGGCTACGGGCAGCCGGGTGGCTACGGGCAGCCGGGTGGCTACCCACCCGCGCCGTACCAGCAGACACAGGGATACAACCCGAACGATCCGGAAGCGCCCTACGGGCGTGACCAGTTCGGTGTGCCCTTCTCGGATAAGCAGAAGCTGATCGCGGGGCTGCTGCAGATCTTCCTCGGCGCGTTCGGTGTCGGCCGCTTCTACACCGGTTATACCGGCATCGCCATCGCGCAGATCGCGGTCACCTGGTTGACCTGTGGCATCGGTGGCATCTGGCCGCTGGTCGACGGCATCATGATGCTGGTGGGCAAGGTGCCCGATAGCGACGGCCGTCCACTGCGCGACTGAGCACGCCTTTTCACCCTGTCGGGCCGCCGCACCGCACCGGTGCGGCGGCCCGACAGGTATTTCGGGTGCTAAAGCCAGTTCCGATTACCATGATCGCGATACTGTTCCTCGAAACGATCCCGGCGTAACGTCGGTCGATCTGTGTGTTGTGTGTGGACACTCCACGCACCGAAGAGAGGGATTTCGTGCGTCGCAAGTTGTTCGCCGCCGCCATGCTCGCCATCGTCGCCGCCACCGGGCTTTCCGCGTGCAGCAGTGACGACCCGAACGTGATCAAGGTCGGCACCGAGGGCACCTACTCCCCGTTCAGCTACCAGGGCTCCGACGGCAAGCTCACCGGCTACGACATCGAGGTGGTGCAGGCTGTTGCCGACAAGCTCGGCAAGAAGGTCGAGTTCGTGCAGACACCGTGGGACGCGATCTTCGCCGGCCTCGAGTCCAAGCGCTTCGATCTGGTGGCCAACCAGGTGACTGTCAACGATGAGCGCAAGGCCAAGTACTCGCTGTCGCAGCCGTACACCACCTCCGAGGGCGTCATCGTCACGCGCACCGACAACAACGGCATCACCACTCTCGCCGACCTGAACGGCAAGACCTGCGCTCAGTCGGCCACCAGCAACTGGAGCAAGGTCGCCACCGGCGCAGGCGCGAAAGTCGAAGCGGTCGAAGGTTTCGTGCAGGCCATCCAGCTGCTGAAGAACGGCCGCGTCGACGCCACCGTCAATGACACCCTCGCCGTTGCCGAGTACACCAAGAAGACCGGCGACACCAGCGTGAAGGTGTCGGGCAAGACCGGTGAAACCAGCCACCAGGCTTTCGCGGCCCGCAAGGATGACGCGCTGGTCGCCGAGGTGAACAAGGCGCTCGATCAACTCCGCGCCGAGGGCAAACTGGCCCAGATCTCCGAGAAGTACTTCGGCACCGACATCAGCAAGTAGCAGCGCCCTGCCATGGATGCCGCTACGCGGGAACTCATTTGGCACAACCTGTGGCCGATGTTGCAGGCCACGATCACCAAGACCATTCCGCTGACGGCTGTCAGTTTCGTCATCGGTCTGGCCATTGCGCTGCTCGTGGCTCTGGCACGGATGTCACCGGTGTGGCCGGTCCAGGCGGCCGCCCGGTTCTACATTTCGATCATCCGGGGTACGCCGCTGCTGGTGCAGCTGTTCATCGTCTTCTACGCGCTGCCGCAGTTCCACATCGTGCTCGACCCGTTTCCGGCGGCGGTGATCGCCTTCAGTCTCAATGTCGGTGGTTACGCGGCGGAGGTGGTGCGCGCGTCGATTCTGAGCGTGGCCGACGGGCAGTGGGAGGCTTCCCAGGCGCTCGGCATGTCGTATCCGATGATGATGCGGCTGATCATCCTGCCGCAGGCGTCGCGGATCGCGGTGCCACCGCTGTCGAATACGTTGATCTCGCTGGTGAAGGACACCTCGCTCGCCTCGACCATTCTGGTCACCGAGTTGCTGCGGACCGCGCAGATCGCGGCCGCCCCGACCTTCGATTTCTTCGCCCTCTATGGTGTCGCGGCGCTTTACTACTGGGCGATCTGCCTGGTCCTCGGTTTCGGGCAGACTCGGCTGGAAACGCGATTGAGCCGTCATGTCGCGCGATGACCGCTCGTTCGTATGTTCCACCAACTTGTGTGCAAATTTTTCACCAAGGTTTCACCGAGGCCACGACAAGACCACTACACCCGGCGGGACTAGGCTCTACTCGTGATGCGACGGACGAAGATTGTGTGCACTCTCGGCCCGGCCACTGCCACCGAGGACCGTATTCGAGAACTCGTCGAAAGCGGCATGGACGTGGCGCGGCTGAATTTCAGCCACGGCGAACACGCCGACCACGCCGAGAACTATAAGAAGGTGCGGGCCGCTTCCGACCACCTCGGTCGTGCGGTCGGTATTCTCGCCGACCTGCAGGGTCCGAAGATCCGGCTCGGCCGGTTCATCGAGGACCGCACGGTGTGGGCGACGGGTGAAGAGGTCCGCATCACCGTCGACGACATCGTCGGCACCCACGACCGTGTCTCGACCACCTACCGGGAACTGGCCAAGGACGCCAAGCCGGGAGACCGGTTGCTGGTGGACGACGGCAAGATCGGGCTGACGGTCACCGGCGTCGAGGGCAACGATGTCGTCTGCCGGGTGACCGAGGGCGGACCGGTCAGCAACAACAAGGGTGTTTCGCTGCCGGGTATGGATGTCTCCGTGCCCGCGCTGTCGGAAAAGGACATCGAGGACCTCGAGTTCGCACTGAAGCTCGGCGTGGACTTCATCGCGCTGTCGTTCGTGCGTTCGCCCTCGGATGTGGAACTCGTACACGACGTGATGGACCGGGTCGGTCGCCGCGTGCCGGTGATCGGCAAGCTGGAGAAGCCGGAGGCGATCGACAACCTCGAGGCCATCGTGCTCGCCTTCGACGCGGTCATGGTCGCTCGCGGTGACCTCGGCGTCGAGCTGCCGCTCGAGCAGGTGCCGATCGTGCAGAAGCGCGCCATCCAGATGGCACGGGAGAACGCCAAGCCCGTCATCGTCGCGACCCAGATGCTGGAGTCGATGATCGAGAACTCGCGCCCGACTCGGGCCGAGGCCTCCGACGTCGCGAACGCGGTGCTCGACGGCGCCGACGCGGTGATGCTGTCGGGCGAAACCTCGGTCGGTGCGTACCCGATCGAGACGGTGCGCACCATGGCGCGCATCGTGCACGCAGTGGAGACCGAATCGACGCGGGTGCCACCGCTGACCCACGTGCCGCGCACCAAGCGCGGTGTCATCTCCTACGCGGCCCGCGACATCGGTGAGCGGCTCAACGCCAAGGCGCTGGTGGCGTTCACCCAGTCCGGTGACACGGTGCGCAGGCTGGCCAGGCTGCACACCCCGCTGCCGTTGCTGGCGTTCACTCCGCTGCCGGAGGTGCGCAGCCAGCTGTCGCTGACCTGGGGCACCGAAACCTTCATTGTGCCGACAGTGGACAGCACCGATGCGATGATCCATCAGGTCGATGTAGCACTGCTGTCGATGGAGCGATATCAGAAAGGTGATCTGGTGGTAATCGTTGCGGGCTCCCCGCCCGGTACCGTCGGGTCGACCAACCTGATCCATGTGCACCGTATCGGTGAGGAGGACCATTAGAGTGACCGCTTCCCTGAGTGGTGCCGTCGGCGTCGGTTCGACGTCGACGGAGGGTTCCGATCTGCGGGTGTTGCTCGGACTGCTCGATCTGGAGCAGGTCGACGAGGATGTCTTCGTCGGCCAGCATCCGGAGAAGGTGTGGAGCCGCACGTTCGGCGGGCAGCTCGTATCGCAAGCGATCATGGCGGCGGGGCGGACGGTCGGTGACCGTCCGGTACACGCGGTGAACGCGCACTTCGTGCGCGGTGGCGATGTGAAGAAGCCGATCGAATACCGGGTCGACCGCCACCGCGACGGGCGCTCGTTCGCCAACCGCACGGTGACCGCAAGCCAGGACGGCCAGGAGCTGTTCGTCATGCTTGCCGCGTTCCAGGATTGGGGCAAGGGTCTCGAGCACTCCGCCACCCAGCCGGTCGTTCCGGATCCGGAAACGCTGCCGCGGGTGGAGGAGAGCTTCGAAGGCTTGGAAGACAAGCTGGAGATGTTCATCAAGGCCCCGCATCCGATCGATATGCGCTACACCAACGACCCGGCCTGGATCATGAAGGGCACCGGCGAGCGGCTCAATCACAACCGGGTGTGGATGCGCGCCGACGGCAGGCTGCCCGACGATCCGCTGATTCATGTTGCGACGCTTGGTTATTCGTCGGACACCACGGTGCTCGACTCGATCATCACCACACACGGTCTTTCCTGGGGCCTCGACCGGATCATCGCGGCGACGGTCAATCATTCGATCTGGTTCCACCGCCCGTTCCGCTTCGACGAGTGGGCGCTGTACGCCACGGAATCCCCGGTTGCCGCGGGCTCCCGTGGGCTGGCGACGGGCAAGTTCTTCTCGCGCACCGGCGAATTGCTCGCCACCGTGGTGCAGGAAGGCCTGATCCGCCACTTCCCGTCGCGGGCCTGAGCTAGAGCGGCTCGCGCTCGGTCTCGAAGTCGAAGCTGTCGCGCCGCTGTACCCGGATGGTTCGAGGGACGGCCAATCGGGTGGGGCCGCAAGAGGTTTCCAGCATCAGCCTGCGCTCCAGGGCGGCCAGGCTCGGTGCCGTGAGATCGCGCGCGGCCCCCACCAGGCTCAGCGCGATCTCATAGGTGCGGCGGCCATCCGGCTCCTGGCCGGGATGGTCTACCCGCCACTGGGTTTCGAGCATCATGTGGTCCGGTGCGTCGGAGTCGACAGGCAGCGTGAAGCGCCACGCGAACACCTCGCGATCCTGGAGGTGGTCGTCCACCACGGCGCGCACCGAGTCGACGACGCGCTCCAGGGTTTCCGGTGTCACATAAACATGGAGCGAAACATCCGAAATTCGTTTCGGCATGTCTGATTCCTGTCGTGTGTCGAACCAGCAACGGCGGAATGTTGTTCGCGGGGAGTTTAAACCCTCGATGCACATGATGAACACAGCAAGGGCCGAATTCGCGCGGACGCGTCCGGCGCACCGCACCCGGTGTCACGGGATCCGGTGCGCCGCCAGGAATGCCGCGAGCGGTGCGGGCGCGGCTCCCGGCGCGACCACGAGACCGGGACGTTCGTCGTCGACTCGCTTGTGCTGCTCGTGGGGGGCCAGCGTGAGCAGCAGCGGCACCAGCGCCTCGGCGATCCGATCGCCGACCTCACAGAATGCGGCCTCGGACAGGCCGACCGGGTCGGCGATGTTCTCGCGGCCGACCAGTGCGAGGTCGTGGCGGGCGCGATGCAGATCGGCGATGCTGCGCGCGCCGGTCACTTTGGCGATCCGGTGCGCCTCCAGCAGGGTGAAGGTGCGCGGCCCCGCGCCGAAACCCATCGACGTGGCCTGGTCGCGGATCTGCTCGGTCATCGTGAGCACCAGGTCGGCGCGGTCGATCATGCCCGGCTCCAGGCGGCGCGCGCGAAAGTTGTCGGGGTCCGCGCCCAGGCCCGAGATGGTCTGAGCCGCGAGTGGTTCCACGGGGAAGCCGACCAGCGCACGGGTTCCCGCGCTCTCCGCGGTGAGGCCGGCGAGGTGGTGTTCGACAGCGAGGGCGCGGGTAAGCCGCTCGGCGATCACCGAACGACAGACATTGCCGTTGCAGACGAACAGGACGTGCATGGGGACACGGTAGGACGGCAGATAACGATTCAGAAGCGGCCAGGCCGCGAATCACACCGCCACAAGCACATATTCATCTGTGCGTTGCGCGGCGTACACGAAGTACGCCCTCGTGTTCGGAGAGACGCTCGACGGGCGTTGCCGACCGGTGGCCGACCGTCATCGAGGTTTGGGCGTATTCGCGTTGTTACCCGATATGAATGAATTCAATCATGATCTCGGCGACCGATATCGTCAGCGCTGGGAAGTCGCCGCCGTCGGCAAGGTGCGGCTCTCAGCCGGATTCGGTTCCGTAGTAATCGGATTCGTCGATCACCGGCGCCACCTTGGCCGCCTCGTCGTGCACGCGGCCGCGGGTGGAGAACCTCCGGCCGCGCGAGGCGACGACGGGCGCGAAGCGCGCGAGCCCGGTGGCGGTCTCCATATCGTCGTACATGGCATCGATCCCGCCGCGCAGGAAATAGGCCTCATGCCAGAACCCGGTGCCGCCGGAGTCGCGCAGGAACTTCTGCCACCAATCGCGGTGCGGCGCCGAGCGAGTCCACCGCTCCAGGCTGTCGAGATCGCGCCAGTACTGCCGCGCCCCCCAGTGCGGCGGAAACAGCGCCCAGACCACGTCCTCGTGCAGTAGTAGCCCCTCGGGCTGATCCTTGTGCGACTTATAGAGTTTCGGCCCGAGCCCGAGCAGACGCAGGATCCCGCGCGGTCGGCGCACCCGCATGCCGAGGTAGACGACTACCAGGTCCGGATACTCGGACAGATCGACTGTCGTTCTGTTCACTCGCATGCTGGGGACCTCCGAAACCGAGGTGTGTGCTGCTCACCCTACGCGGGAAATACGCGGTGAGTCGGAATCCGGTTCGACCGTGCGAGCCGGGGTGTGGGCAAGACAAACGGCCTGTGCTCGTGAGGAGCACAGGCCGCCTGCTGTGTTGGTGCCGATTGTGGGACTCGAACCCACACGTCCTTTCGGACAACGGTTTTTGAGACCGTCGCGTCTGCCAGTTCCGCCAAATCGGCGCACCGGTTGCAAAGCATAGCGGGTGGGTGGCGTCGAACGCGAATGGGTTCCCCTCTGCGGCGTGGACGGGCGGTTTGCGCAGGGTATATGGGTTCTATGCCGAAGTGAAAGGTACTCTTTACATCACTCGACAGCGCAACGGTGGGCCGATGGACCGGCACATGGGCCACGGCCACCCTTCGGCGTGTCGGGACAGGCATCGGAACCAGAGGGGTCTACCTATGAGCAGTACAGCAGGGGGCGCCGGCACGAAGCGGGACGCCGGGGCGAAGCGGGTCGTCGTCGCGGAGGACGAGGCGCTCATCCGTATGGATCTGGTGGAGATGCTGACCGAAGAGGGCTACCAGGTTGTCGGCGAAGCGGGTGACGGTCAGCAGGCCGTCGATCTCGCGGTGGAGCATCGGCCGGACCTGGTCATCATGGATGTGAAGATGCCGCGCCGCGACGGCATCGACGCCGCGGCCGAAATTGCGTCGAAACGCGTTGCGCCGGTGGTGATTCTGACCGCATTCAGTCAGCGCGATCTGGTCGAGCGGGCGCGTGACGCGGGCGCGATGGCATATCTGGTGAAACCGTTCACGAAATCTGATCTGGTGCCCGCCATCGAATTGGCGGCGAGTCGCTTCCATGAGATCACCGCGCTGGAGAGCGAGGTCGCCAATCTCTCCGATCGGCTGGAGACGCGCAAACTGGTGGAGCGGGCCAAGGGTGTGCTCATGCAGACGCAGGGGCTGTCGGAGCCGCAGGCATTCAAGTGGATTCAGCGCACCGCGATGGACCGCCGGACTACCATGAAAGCGGTAGCCGAGGTGGTGCTGGAGAACCTGGCCCCGAAGTGACCCGATGAGGGCCTTGGCCGGGTCGCGGCCGGAAAATTTACTTCGTTGAAACGCATTCACGAAGAAGAATTCGAAACAATGTCGTTCGCATGACGCGAATGTGATGCGAATCTAACGTGGCAACGCTATGTTCTGACCGGGCCGACGTGGTCGGCCCCCTCGGCGAGCCGGGGGAGCACAGGACGTAGAGGTGAGACGTGCTTAGTTCGATATGGCGCAGTCGTTCGACTCGAGGTGTATTGGTTGTCGGTGCCGCCGCCGCACTCGTGTTGACGGGGTGCAGCGACAAATCGACCAACGAATCGGGTTCATCCGGCACAAATGGTGCGGGAAGCCTGTCCATCCAGCCGGTGGCGCAGGTGGACATCGACGGTAAGCAGGTCCCGAAGACCGACCCGGCCAAGGCCGCAGATCCGGCGGGCGACGGCAAGGCGACCTGTCCGGCCGGCACCACGATTGCTTTCGCAGGCGCCTTGACCGGCCCCAACGCGGCTCTCGGCATCAATATCGTGTCGGGCGTGAAGCTGGCGCTCGATCAGCACAACAAGGCGAACGCGGGCTGCAAGATCGAGCTCAAGCAGTTCGACACCGAGGGCGACCCACAGAAGGCCACCCAGGTCATCCCGCAGATCGTCAACGACAAGTCGATTATCGGCCTGGTCGGTCCCGCGTTCTCCGGTGAGACCAAGGCGACCGGCAAGATCCTCAGTGATGCGGGCCTGGTCTCGGTCACCTCCTCGGCCACCAATGCCACGCTCACGCAGAACGGCTGGAATACGTTCTTCCGCGGCTTGGCCAACGATGACATTCAGGGTCCGTCGGTCGCCAAGTACCTCGTCGGCAGCGCAGGCTACAAGAAGATCTGCGTCGTCCAGGACAACAGCGACTACGGCACCGGCCTGGCCAAGAGCATCACCGAGGGACTCGGCGCCGCAGCGGATCCGAGCTGCGCGGCCAGCATCAAGACCGGTGACAAGGACTTCTCCGCCACCGTCACCAAGATCGCGAGCGCGAACGCGGACGCGGTCTTCTACTCGGGTTACTACGCCGAGGGCGCACCGCTGGCGCAGCAGCTGAAGTCCGGTGGCGTCAAGGCCGTCTTCGTCGGCCCGGACGGCGTCAACGATCCGCAGTTCCTTTCGCAGGCGGGTAGCTCGGCCAACGGCGCGACGCTGACCTGCCCGTGTGGTCCGGCCCCGGAGAAGTTCGCGAAGGATTACGAGGCGCTCAACGGTCAAGCGCCCGGCGTCTACTCGGTCGAGGCCTACGACCTGGCCACGATCCTGAGCAAGGGCATCGACAGCGGCAAGGTGACCCGTCCCGAACTGCTCGAGTACGTGCGGTCCTATGACGGTCCCGGTCTGGCGCGTCAGTACAAGTGGAACCCCAACGGCGAACTGTCCAATGCACTGATCTGGATTTACACAGTCAAGTAACCCGCACCCACGAAACGCGCAGCACGTATGGGGGTTCGCGCGAATCCCTGTACGTGCTGCTGTTTCGTGAGCGCGAATGAATGAGGGCGAATTACGAATGACTTCAACAGTATTGGCCGGTGCTGTACAACTAGCCGGCGGCTCGATCGACTTCAACTATCAAGGAGTGATCGACGATTTCTGGCGACTGACCGTCGACGGATTGTCCTACGGTGCGATTTACGCACTCGTCGCTGTCGGCTACACCCTGGTCTACGGCGTACTGCGGCTGATCAATTTCGCCCATTCCGAAATCTTCATGCTCGGCCTGTTCGGGCAGTATGTCGGGCTTATGCTGCTCGGGTTTTCACCGAGCGGTGATGTCTACTCCCAAGGCATCGTTCTCACCGTCACCTATCTCGCACTGGCGATGATCTTCGGTATGGCCGTATCCGGTGCCGCGGCAGTCGGATTGGAGCGGGTGGCCTATCGACCGCTGCGCAAGCGCGGAGCCAAACCGCTGATCTTTCTGATCACCGCCATCGGCGCCTCCTTCGTGATCCAGGAGATCATGCACTTCGTGGTGCCGAAGGTGTGGCCGAAGCTGGGCGGCACCAACGCACAGAAGCCGATCATGCTGGTCGAGCCGACCAAGCAGTTCAGCTTCGGCGGCGCGGATGTCACCAATGTGACGATCGTGATCATCGTCGCCGCCGTCATCCTCGCCATCGCCACCGAGGTGCTGATCAACCGGACGAAGTTCGGTCGTGGCATTCGGGCGGTGGCACAGGATCCCGACACCGCGACGCTCATGGGTGTTTCGCGGGAGCGAATCATCATGTTGACCTTCCTGATCGGCGGCGTGCTCGCCGGTGCGGCCGCGCTGCTGTACGCGCTCAAGATTCCGAACGGGATCATCTACTCGGGCGGCTTCATCCTGGGCATCAAGGCGTTCAGCGCCGCGGTGCTCGGCGGCATCGGCAATCTGCGGGGCGCGCTGCTCGGCGGGTTGCTGCTCGGGCTGGCGGAGAACTACGGCCAGATCCTCTTCGGTACCGAATGGCGTGACGTGGTCGCGTTCGTTGTCCTGGTTCTGGTGCTCATGATTCGCCCGACCGGCATCCTCGGTGAGAGTCTCGGAAAGGCGCGCGCATGACCGACACGGTAAAGAGCCCGCCGCCACGGCAGAGCGGGCCGGAAGAGACCTCCGAGCACGGCGTCGGTGATGCACTGCGGACCTGGTGGGCCGGGCTGTCGCGGCCCGCCCAGTGGGGCGTCGGCGTGCCCGCCATCATTCTGCTGGCACTGCTGCCGCTGTACCCGCCGCCGTTCCTGGATACTCCCGGTACCAGCTTCGGCGGCGTGATGGCCCAGTTCGCGATGTACGCGCTGCTCGCCATCGGCCTGAATGTCGTTGTCGGACAGGCTGGTCTGCTCGATCTCGGGTATGTCGGCTTCTACGCCGTCGGCGCGTACACGGTGGGTCTGCTGACGAGTCCCAACAGCCCGTGGAACCAGACCGACGGCGGTTGGCTGAGTGAGGACTGGGCCTGGTTGGCCTGCCTGCCGCTGGCGGCGGCGGTCACCGCGGTGTCCGGTCTGATTCTCGGTTCACCGACGCTGCGGTTGCGCGGCGACTATCTGGCGATCGTGACGCTCGGCTTCGGCGAGATCGTCCGGTTGCTCGCCGACAATCTCGGCGACCTCACCAACGGCAGCCTCGGCCTGTCCGGCATCGCCTATCCCCGCGTCGGTGAATCCGCGGAGCGGCCCAACGGTGTGTTCTCCGCGGGCAACGTCGGCGACTCGGAAGCCTCGAACATCTTCGCAAGGGCCAACTCCGGCATCTGGTGGTTCTGGGTCGGCATGGTTCTGGTGATCATCGTGCTGCTGGTCGTCGGCAATCTGGAGCGCAGTCGGGTCGGCAGGGCCTGGGTCGCGATCCGTGAGGACGAGGACGCCGCCGAGATCATGGGGGTGCCCACCTTCAAGTTCAAGCTGTGGGCATTCATGATCGGCGCCGCGGTCGGCGGCCTGTCCGGTGCGCTGTACGCGGGCCAGGTGCAGTTCGTGAATCCGAGCGGGTTCAACATCATCAACTCGATGCTGTTCCTCTGTGCGGTCGTTATCGGTGGTCAGGGCAACAAGCTCGGCGTGATCGTCGGTGCGTTCATCATCGTGTACCTGCCGAACCGGCTGCTGTCGGTGCAGCTGGTCGGGCAGACCGTTGTCGGTTACGTGTTGCTCGGACTGGCCATCGTTGGCATCATCGCGATGATCGTCGGGTGGAAGCGCTGGGCACGCGATCTGGAGCGGCCGGTGCGTCTCGGTTATCTTGCCGGCGCGATCGTCGTGGTGATCGGGATGTTGATCGTCCTCGGGAACGTGCTGAAATTCCATGAGCAGGGCGCGCAGTCGCTCGGCGACTTCAAGTACCTGTTCTTCGGGATCACGCTCATCGTGTTGATGATTTTCAAGCCGCAGGGGTTGTTCCCCGTGCGACAGAAGTTGCTCGCCTACGGGCGGCAGGTATATCGGGCCGTGCGCAAACCGTTCGGCAACGAAGTGATCGGGGAACAGGCATGACCGGGCCGGGCGCGGGTGACGCGCTATTCGACAACGAGGACATGTCGGCCGGCTATGCCGCCGCACCGGAAGCGACGCCGAGCGCCGGCGTTGTCGATGTGACGGCCGTGCTGCCGGAACTCGGCGACGCGGAGGCGGTCGCGGAGGTGGTCGCGCCGAGCCGTGAGATCGAGACGCCGGTGGGTGCAGCGCTGCTGCGCACCGACGGATTGACCGTGAAGTTCGGCGGCCTCACCGCATTGGACAACGTGAGTTTCGAGATTCGCCGCGGCGAAATCCTCGGGCTGATCGGGCCCAACGGTGCGGGCAAGACCACCTGCTTCAACGCGATCACCGGTGTGTACCGGCCGTCGTCGGGCGTGGTCTATTTCGATGGCAAGCCGCTGACGAAGACCAAGCGCAATGCCATCACCCGCCTCGGTATCGCACGCACCTTCCAGAACATTCGGCTCTTCGCCGAGATGACCGCGCTGGAGAACGTGGTGGTCGGCACCGACGCCAGGCACAAAACCTCGGTGCCGGGCGCCATCTTCCGCACCACACGGCATCGCCGTGAGGAGCACGAGGCCATCGAACGCGGCATGGCGTTGCTCGAGTTCGTCGGCATCGCACCGCGCGCGGTGGAGAAGGCGCGCAATCTGTCCTACGGCGACCAGCGCCGGCTGGAGATCGCCCGCGCGCTGGCCACCGAGCCGAAATTGCTCTGCCTCGACGAGCCCGCCGCCGGATTCAATCCCAGCGAGAAGTCCGCGCTGATGGATCTGATCCGCAAGATCCGCGACGACGGGTTCACCGTCCTGCTGATCGAGCACGACATGCGGCTGGTGATGGGCGTGACCGACCGCATCGTGGTGCTGGAATTCGGGCGCAAGATCGCCGACGGGCTGCCCGCCGACATCCGCGAGAATCCCGATGTGATCAATGCCTATCTCGGTGTGCCCGACGACGGTGCCGGTGCGCCCGACAAGGGCGCCCAGCCGGGGACAGCGGACGACACACACGGGACGGACGGGTAGGGACGGCGATGGCATCACACAGGCAATCCGACAGCCCCGGCGACGCATCGGGCCCGCTGCTCGAAGTCACGGACATGGTCGTCAACTACGGCAGAATCCAGGCGCTGCACGGGATTTCGCTGCAGGTGGCGCCCGGCGAGCTGGTGACACTGCTCGGCGCGAACGGCGCGGGCAAGACCACCACGATGCGCGCTCTCTCCGGGCTGCTGCCGCTGACCCGCGGCCGCATCTTGTTCGAGGGCCACGACATCACTCATATGAAGGCGCACGAGCGCGTCAAGCTGGGGTTGATCCAGGCACCGGAAGGCCGCGGCGTCTTCCCCGGCATGACGGTGCAGGAAAACCTCGACATGGGCTGCTACGCAAGGCCGTTCGAGTCGAAATCGGAATACGACACCACCCTGGAATGGGTGTTCGGCATGTTTCCTCGGCTCGAAGAACGGCGCAAGCAGGTCGGCGGCACGCTGTCCGGCGGCGAGCAGCAGATGCTGGCCATCGGCCGCGCGTTGATGGCGCGGCCGCGGCTGCTGCTGCTCGACGAACCGTCGATGGGGCTGGCGCCCATGGTGATTCAGCAGATCTTCCGGATCATCTCGGAGATCAATAAGCAGGGCACCACGGTGCTGCTCGTCGAGCAGAACGCTCAGCAAGCGCTAGCCCGCAGCGACCGCGCCTACATCCTGGAGACAGGGGAGGTGACCAAGTCCGGTTCCGGTCGCGACCTGCTCACCGATCCCGCGGTGAAGTCGGCCTATCTGGGCGTCGGATAGATGATGAGCTGACGGGTCTGGCCGACCAGCCACCCTCTTCGGAGTGCTCAGTGGCCAGGCCCGTCACTGCCCGAGTTGCGGGTCGCGGCCACCGCAGCATCGGACAGTGCCGTCCCGGTGTCGGACACCGCCGCCATGACGGCCGCAGTGTCCAAGTAGAAGGGCCGGATCTCGCTGATGAGCCCGTCGCGGAAGGTGATCAGCTGCATCACCGAGGTATCGAGCACGCGGCCGGTGGTGCGCGCTCGCAGTCTGCCGACGTTGTAGATGACCACCGCGTCGCCGTCCACCACGAACCGCTGCTCGAGGAACTCCAGTGACGACCAGGTTTCGCTCATCGCGGCCATGAACCGCTCGATGCCGTCCCTGCCGTGCCATGCGCCGCCGTAGGGCAGGTTGGCGGCCTGATACATCACGACATCGGGGGCAAGGCAGGCCGCCATACCGGTGAAGTCGCCGCCCGTGGTGATGTAGGCGGCTTCCGCTGCGAAGAACCGCTGCAAAGCGGACATTGTTGTGGTCACGGGGAAATATTGGGCGCAAGCCGCGGCCCGGTCCGGCGGAAATCGGACGTAACACTCGATGCCTCGCGGCGGGTGGGAGCCGCCGCTGTGAGATGTCGGTGGGCCTCCCTAGACTCTTCACCGTGACCCCAGCGACCATTGATCAGCGTTCGAGCTCCGTCTCTGCAGCCGGCTCCGATGCGGCCGGTCCGCAGCCGACTCTGCTGTTGCTGGATGGGCATTCGATCGCCTATCGCGCGTTCTTCGCGCTGCCCGCCGAGAACTTCAAGACGGTCACCGGGCAGACCACGAACGCGGTGTACGGCTTCACCGCGATGCTCATCAACCTGCTCCGCGACGAGAAGCCGACCCATATCGCCGCGGCCTTCGACGTGTCACGCAAGACATTCCGCACCGAGGCGTACCCGGAGTACAAGGCCAATCGCAGTGCCACGCCCGACGAGTTCCGCGGGCAGGTCGAGCTGACCAAGGACGTGCTCGGCGCGATGGGCATTCCGGTGATGGCGATCGACGGTTTCGAGGCCGACGACCTGATCGCCACCCTCACCACCCAGGCGGTCGCCGAGGGCTTCCGTGTGCTGATCGTCTCCGGTGACCGCGACTCGATCCAGCTGGTCGACGACAACGTCACGGTGCTCTACCCGCGCAAGGGCGTCTCCGATCTGACCAGGTTCACCCCGGATGAGGTGATGGCCAAGTATCAGCTCACGCCGGCCCAGTATCCGGATTACGCGGCCCTGCGCGGCGACCCGAGCGACAACCTGCCCGGCATTCCGGGTGTGGGGGAGAAGACGGCCGCCAAGTGGATTCGCGAATATGGTGACCTCGCCACCCTCGTCGACAAGGTCGACGAGGTGAAGGGCAAGGTCGGTGATGCGCTGCGGGCCAATTTGAGCAGCGTGGTACTCAACCGGCAGCTCACCGAGATGGTGCGCGATGTGCCGCTGCCCTACACCCCCGATCAACTGGCTCAGCAGCCCTGGGATCGCAACAAGATCCACCAGCTGTTCGACGATCTGGAATTCCGGGTGCTGCGCGACCGGCTGTTCGAGACGCTGGCGCCGCCGGAGCCGGAAGCCGAGGCGGGCTTCGAGATCAGCGGTGGTGCGCTGGAAGTGGGCGCGGTCGCGGCCTGGCTCGCCGAGCATGCGAAAGCCGGTGTCCGGCACGGTGTTTCGGTGGTCGGATCGGGCACTCCCGGCAACGGGGACGTTCGCGCGCTCGCGATCGCGGGGGGCGACGGCGAGAGCGGCTACATCGACGTCACGGTACTGACCCCCGAGGACGACGCCGCGCTCGGCGTGTGGCTGGCCGACCCGGCCGTGCCCAAAGCGCTGCACGAGGCCAAGTCCGCGATGCACGCGCTGCGCGGCCGCGGCTGGACCCTGGCCGGGCTGACCAGCGATACCGCACTGGCCGCCTATCTGGTGCGCCCCGGCCAGCGCAGCTTCAACCTCGACGACCTGTCGCTGCGGTACCTGCGCCGCGAGCTGCGTGCCGAAACCGACGAGACTCCGCAGCTCTCGCTGCTCGACGACGAGGACACCGTCGACGCGGAGGTCGCACAGACCGAAATGCTGCGCGCCAGGGCCGTCGTCGACCTCGCTGCGGCGCTGGACACCGAACTCCAGCAGATCGAATCCGTTCCGCTGCTTGAGGATATGGAGCTGCCGCTGCTCGGCGTGCTCGCCACCCTGGAGGACGCGGGCATCGCCGTCGACGTCGACCAGTTGGAGACGCTGCAGCGCCAGTTCGCCGACAAGGTGAACGAAGCGGCCAACGCGGCCTACGAGGTGATCGGCAAGCAGATCAACCTGGGCTCGCCGAAGCAGCTGCAGGTGGTGCTGTTCGACGAGCTCGACATGCCCAAGACCAAGCGCACCAAGACCGGTTACACCACCGACGCGGACGCGCTGGAATCGCTGTTCGAGAAGTCCGAGCACCCGTTCTTGCAGCATCTGCTCGAGCACCGCGACGCCACCCGCCTGAAGGTCACGGTGGACGGCCTGCTCAAGTCCGTCGCCGACGACGGTCGCATCCACACCACGTTCAACCAGACCATCGCCGCGACCGGCAGGCTCTCCTCGACCGAGCCGAACCTGCAGAACATCCCGATCCGCACCGACACCGGCCGCCAGATCCGCGACACCTTCGTTGTCGGTTCCGGCTTCGCCGAGCTGATGACCGCAGACTACAGCCAGATCGAGATGCGCATCATGGCGCACCTTTCCGCCGACGCGGGCCTGATCGAGGCCTTCAACTCCGGTGAGGATCTGCACACCTTCGTCGCGTCCAAGGCCTTCGACATCCCGCTGTCGGAGGTGAATCCCGAGATGCGCCGCCGCATCAAGGCGATGTCCTACGGCCTCGCCTACGGTCTGAGCTCCTATGGTCTCTCCGCGCAGCTGAAGATCAGCACGCAAGAGGCGAAGGAACAGATGGATGTCTATTTCGACCGGTTCGGCGGCATCCGTGACTATCTCTACGAGGTCGTCGAGCAGGCCCGCAAGGTCGGCTACACCGAGACCCTCTTCGGTCGCCGCCGCTACTTGCCCGACCTGGACTCCAGCAATCGTCAGCGCCGTGAGGCCGCCGAACGCATGGCCTTGAACGCTCCTATCCAGGGCACCGCCGCCGACATCATCAAGGTCGCGATGATCAACGTGAACAAGGCGATCACGGTCGCGGGACTGCGGTCGAGGATGCTGCTGCAGATTCACGACGAGCTGGTGTTCGAGGTCGCCGACGGCGAGCGGGAGGCACTGGAAACGCTGGCCCGCGACCAGATGTCCTCGGCCATCGCACTGTCGGTGCCCCTGGATGTCTCGGTCGGCACCGGTCGCAGCTGGGATGCCGCAGCACACTGAGGGCGGAGGCCGCCGTTGAACATGCGGTGGCCGAGCCGGGCCCCTCAGTGCGTTCGGCCGCAAAAGCTGCGTGACGTGGTGACCACGACGGCGGCTATGGGGCTGGGCAGCGGAAACCACTTGTGCTGCCCAGCTTTTCAGCGCTCGTAGGCGAGTAGCTCGTACTGTGTCGCCGCCATGCAATGGAGACCGTCGGCTTCCAGCCGGTGCCGGCGACACGACTATCGAAATCCATCAATGGCGGAACCTATTCGCCAGCATGACGGTCTCCGGGGTCGGTGGCGACCGCTCTGCTCACAGATCTGCCGGGAATCTCCGACGTCGGACTCGAGCGCACCAGTGCTACTCCCGATGGCGCACCAGTCGCGCCGAACCTGCTGACAGATCAATCTCGTCGCGCGGCGGTGCGCCATCGGACTTGTCTTCTTTGTGCATCAGCACGGTCTGGCGCTGCTCGAACTCGTGGCGCTTGGAGCCCTGGAAAACGGCGGCGACTTCTTCGAAACCGGCGGCCGCGACCGGGCGGCCCGCGCGGTCCGCGAACCATGGGAGGATGCGACTGCCGGTCAAGCGGCTCCACAGCACCTCGGCCGCGGCGAGCATCATCAGCAGTATCGCCAGTCCGGGAATTGTCATGGCAACGAGCAGGCCCATGCGGTCGAAGGTACCCGCGCCCACACCATTTGCGCCGCGATACCTGGACGCCGTGAAATCGGCTGCCACGACGCTGCGGCCTCCGTCCGGCCGCATATCCCGTGAGCTGCGCAAACGATACTCACGAGTAGGCGCACCGAGGGTGCTAATAAGGTTGCGATTGCGTCGAGATGCCCCTATCGTGTACCGCGTGCCGAATCCCGCCGACCGCCACAGCGCCGTGCTGAATGTCGCAGACCGCGACAGCGCAGCGCTAATTCCGCTTACCGCGATGGTGGCTGCCCGGCGACTTCTCCTCGTAGTAACCCGCCGTAGCGGGGTCTGATTCGGACCGGTCCCCTCGCTGCGGGCTGTTGATTGTTAGTGCTGGTCCCCTCCGCCGATTCTCTTCGGGAAGACCTGAATTGCAATGACGATCCTTACTCTCGACACACGCGCATTCATCGCCGCCGCACCCAAGGGCCTGCGGGCCGAATGCGGCGGCCTGACGCCTGCGCAGTTCTACGACCGCTACTGCGAACACACCGGACACATTCGGCTCAGCGACTGGTCGCTCGCCGGTAACGGGAGCGCGGAGTGCGTCGCGACGCTGGAGTTCGCCGACCAGTTGCGGACGTTCAGCACCACCGGCAGTCCGGTGGCGGCGATGACCTCCGCACTCTACGACGCGGGCTATCCGGTCGAGATCTTGCAGTTCCACCAGCGCCGCACCGAGGCAGGCACCGCCACCTTCGTGCAATGTGAGGTGAACGGCAGGCGCGGCTGGGGTGCGGCCATGGCCGATGACGGCGCCGAGTCGACGATTCGCGCGATGATCGCCTGCGTCAACCGAATTGCTCGTTGACCGGGTAGACCCGACGGCTCGCAAGCCCCGAAATCGCAACGGACCGTTCACCACTCGAACGTGAACGGTCCGCCCCTGGGTGTGCGCGCCTTACTTTGCGGTCTGCTCCGACTGCTCGGCCAGCTGCTTGCGAACCTCGTCCATGTCCAGGGCCTTCACCTGGGTGACGAGATCCTCCAGTGCGGCGGGCGGGAGCGCACCGGGCTGCGCGAACACCAATACGCCCTCGCGGAAGGCCATGATGGTCGGGATGGAGCGGATGTTCGCCGCGGAGGCCAGGCCCTGCTCCGCCTCGGTGTCGACCTTTCCGTGGACGACATCGGGGTGCTTGGTCGAAGAGGCCTCGAAGGTCGGCGCGAAGCTCTTGCACGGGCCGCACCACTCTGCCCAGAAGTCGACGAGTACCACGTCGCTTCCGGTGACTACCTCGTCGAAGTTCTGCTGGGTCAGCGTCTGGGTGGCCATGACGTCCTCTCATGTCGTTTCATTGCCAGCTGTAACGTCCGGCGTTCTCTTTATCTTCCACGGGCCACCGGCCACTCGCGCCGTTGGTCACCGTCCCAACGCCGGATACCCACGATGCTTGCCGGGAAATCACGGTCTCTTGCGACAGCGTGCACGGCCTCGCCGAGTTGCTGATGGGAGACGCGGCGTGCCAGCGTCACGTGCGGCGTCCACTCGTCCGGGTGCAGGTTCGACGGAACGCCGGGACACTGCGCCACGATGCTGAAGATCCGTCGGTGCAACGCGAGCAGTTGCTCGGACGGAACGACCGCCCTGACCAGGATCGGATGGCGCGCGCCGAACACCAGCAACCCACCGAGGCGTACCGGGAAGGGCCGGAAACTCTGCTGCTCGAGGACGTGGTCGATGCGCGGCCACAGCTGCCTGGCGACCGCTACGGTGATGTGCGGGCGCGTGGTCTCGGCGGTCTTCGACGCGACACTGGGAATGCCCGCGTCCGCGAGCAACTGCCACTGCCGCCGGATCTCCGCATCGGCTGCGTCGTCCAACAGTAATTCGACCGACTGCACCATGGTCCCCAGAAAGTAGCGCCCTCCGGCGTGTCCGTGGGGCGATTCGGTCGCAGCCGACCTGCGGCGGGAGGATGACCTGGTGAACGATGCGACACAACGCGACAGTTCGACACTCCGCCTCGGCCTGATCGACGGCGACGGGATCGGCCCCGAGGTCGTGCGGGCAACGCGGGCAGTGGTCGACGAGGCCATGGCTGCCGCCGGTGCGAATCCGGTGGAGTGGGTTCCGTTGCTGATGGGTCACCGCGCGATCGAAGAATTCGGCGAGCCGCTGCCCGAGGCGACCTTGACCGGTCTGGCGGGACTCGACGCGTGGATCCTCGGACCGCACGACAATGCGTCCTACCCGGACGTGCATCGTGCGGCGGTCGCGCCCGGCGGCGCCATTCGCAAGCGGTTCGGGCTGTACGCCAATATCCGGCCTGCGCGGGCATTCACGGGTGTGCGTGCGGCCGCGCCGTTCATCGACCTGGTGATTGTCAGGGAAAACAGCGAGGGCTTCTATGCCGACCGCAATATGTTCGCCGGGTCGGGGGAGTTCCGGCCGACACCCGATGTCGCGATGGCCGTCGGCGTCGTCACCCGCCGCGCTTGTGAGCTGATCGCCCAGGAGGCGTTCCGGCTGGCCGCGACGCGTCGTCAGCGGGTGACCATCGTGCACAAGGCCAATGTGCTGCCGATGACGATGGGTCTGTTCCGTGATGTCTGCTATGAGGTCGCTCTCGATTATCCGAGTGTCGAGGTCATCGACGAGCATGTCGACGCGACCGCAGCCCATCTGGTCCGCGCGCCCCGCGATTTCGATGTGCTCGTCACCGAGAACCTTTTCGGCGACATCCTCTCCGATCTGGCGGGAGAGTTGAGTGGATCACTCGGCATGGCGGCTTCGCTGAACTGCTCGCAGTCCCGTGCGATGGCGCAGGCGGTGCACGGCGCCGCGCCGACCTTGGCGGGACGCAATCGCGCGAATCCGGCGGCGCTGCAGCTGTCGGCGGCAATGTTGTTGAACTGGTTGGGGACTCGCAACGCCGATCGGATGTTGCGCAACGCGGGGGAGCGCATCGAGCGTGCGGTTGCGGCTACTTTCGAGGCCGGTATTGCGACCGCTGACCTGGGCGGTCTCGCGTCGACGAGTGAATTCACCGAGCAGGTTTGCGCCAGGGTCCACCGCCGGTGATCAGCGTGTTGCGCTCGGGTATCAGCACGGATCGGATTGATCTTCCGTTACCGACCCGCGAATCGCGGCGATTCGCAATGTCAGCGAGTTCATGAGTTGAAGGGTCACCGTACGCAGCCGCGTTGCGTTGCCGCCTCGGTGGCCACGGGCCGCCGCGTTGTGCGATGTGCTCGACCAGGTGGTGCTGTCCTCCCGTGGTCCGTTGCGCCAAGGTTATCGCCGACGGCAGTCGCGTACCAGAGAACTAACAAGTCTTCGAGTCGATCCGAGTGCAGCGGATCCGAAACGACAACTCCAGCCGGATCGTGCCACCGAAACGCCGTCGGAAACGACTCGGCAAACTCACCCCGGTCGAGTTTGAAATAATCAACCAGACCGCACACTCGGCCTGAACCACTCGACCCGCGAGTCGATCACAAGTGGGGGAGTCCCGTGGGTGTGCAGTGGTCAGGCGGCTGAAGCTTTGAGCGCCGCAGTTTCGCAGTATTTCGAGTCCGGCTGATCCCGACACCAGAGTGCAGCTCTACATCCAGCCGATCAACGCCAGCTACCGCGGCGTCCCGACGCCGTCGCAAGCTCCATCGCCACCGACCGCAGCGACAACATCGAAGAGATTGGGCAGCAATGATTCACTCGATCATGCGATCCGCGATCTGCATGATGGCGGGAACCGGCCTCGCGTTCGCGGGTGCTCCGGCGCCCGTCGCGGCGACCCCACCCGATGTAGTCGTGACCGGCGGCGAGATCTCCGGCTTCGCCGCCGACGGAATCACCAAATACCTGGGAATCCCTTTCGCCGCACCCACCGGCGGCGAAGCGCGATTCAGCCCGCCACGGCCCGCACCGCCGTGGCCCGGCATCCGGCAGGCTCACGGTCACGGACCACAGTGTCCGCAGACCGGACTGCTGCCCGACCCGTTACCGACAGGCCCCACCAGCGAGGACTGCCTGAGTATCGACCTATACGTGCCCGACGGCGCCCGCGACAGAAACTTGCCGGTCATGGTGTTCTTCCACGGCGGCGGCTACACCGACGGCTCCAACAGCCAATACGACGCGCCCACCCGGATGGTCGCCGAAGGCAACGTCATCGTGGCCGTCCCCAACTACCGCCTCGGACCGTTCGGATTCATGTCGCTACCAGAGTTGGCTGCCGAGTCCGGTGGCGCCACGGGAACAGTCGGCATTCAGGATCAACAAGCCGCCCTACGCTGGGTGCACGACAACGCCCACGCCTTCGGTGGCGATCCATCCAACGTGACGATCTTCGGTGAATCGGCCGGCGCCGGAAGTATCTGCACACACTTCGCCGCACCCGCTTCCGACGGCCTCTACAACAAAGCCGTCATCCAAAGCGGATCCTGCGTCCGATCATCCTTGATGCCCCGCAACCGCGACGACTCCTTCACACGGTCACAGCAATACGCCGAAAGCGTCGGATGCGGCGATCCCGCAACACAATTGGCATGCCTGCGCGCACTACCCGCCGCGAAACTCCTGGAATCACCGACCGCCCAATTCGACGGACTACCGACCTGGATACCCAGCATCGACGGCGTCGTCGTCACCGGAACACTCGACACCGCACTCGCACGAGCAGCTGACCGAAAGATACCCCTCATCGTCGGAAACAACAGCAACGAAGGCGCACTGTTCATCGTCGACTCGGACTATGCCCGCGGCCGCATCCCGGATGCCGCAAGCTACGAGCGCTACGTCCGCCGATCATTCGGCGCCTACGCCGACCGAGTACTCGCCCAATACCCACTCGACCAGTACCCCTCACCCGCGGCCGCCCAATCCGCAGTCATCACCGACGGCGTGTTCGCCTGCCCCGCACTGTTCGTCAGCCGCATCGCCCGCGACACCGGACATCCGGTGTGGCAGTACGAATTCGACGAGGCCCCATTCGGCGATGCCAACCCCCTGCTGCCTGGCGCCTTCCACGCCGGTGAACTGCCCTACCTGTTCACCAGCCTGATGAGCCTGCCGATCCCATGGACCGGACCGTCCGATGCCTTCGCCCGACAAATGCAGCGATGGTGGACTACCTTCGCCCACACCGGCAACCCGAACGGGCCCGGCTCACCCCCATGGTCGGCCTGGCCCGAACCGACCGGGCAAAGCGCCGACGGGCCGGTACTGACCATGCGGGCAACCGGCAGCACCATGTCCCACGACTTCGCCGCCGAGCACCACTGCGAATTCTGGTCCGAACGCCCTCAATGAATCCCCTGTCCACCGAACCGAAACCCCGCCGCCGACCGGCCTCCGTCCGCCGGACGGGAGTCTGTCGAGCGAACGGCCCAACCACGTGCGGCGTCGCTGCTTCTCGCCCGAAGCGTGCTCGAGGGTTGGACACAGTTCCGCGGCACCGACCGCGGCCACAACAGACCACGCGCGGTCATGGCATTGCAGGATGCGTCGAGACGCGGTGTCTCGCCCGCCGTCCGCGCGACACGCGGCATCGCCGGATGTTCCCAGCCGGTTCCGGGCTCTGGTCGCCGCTGAGCGGTAGTCGTTGCGGGTCGGGCCATCGACGCACGGGGGGCCGACAGTGTCGCGAAGCGGACGGTATCGGCGACCGGGGTGTGTCAGAGGACACGGCGGTCGCTGCCCCTCAAAGCTGCTGGTCAGACTGTGAGGGGGTAGGGTGTCTCGGCGGCGTGCCGGCGCCCTGGGCAGTGGTGAGTTCGCAACGACTTCGTGTCGTTCTTTCATTACTGTCCAGCACGAAGCGTCCCGGTCGCTTAGATTGCCAAACGGGTGGTGACACCCGGGTTTAGTGAATCCGAAATGTGGAGGGCTGCTGTGTCTGTTCGATCGGTTTTTGGCAGGCGCGCCCTGCAGGCGATGTGCGTCGTCACTGGCGGCGTGTTGGTGCTATCCAGCTGTAGTAATTCGGAGGACAGCAACCCCGAGGTGGCGAAGGTGGCAGGTGTCGACAAGGTCGACTCGATCGCCGCGCAACTTCCCGACAAGATCAAGCAGTCCGGCAAGCTCGTCGTCGGCGTGAACGTTCCGTATCAGCCCAACGAGTACAAGGACCCGAGCGGCAAAATCGTCGGCTTCGACGTCGACCTGATGGACGCGGTCGCCGCCACGCTCGGCGTGAAGGCCGAGTACCTCGAGTCATCCTTCGAGAAGATCATCCCCTCCATTCAGGCGGGTACCTACGACGTCGGTATGTCTTCGATCACCGACTCGAAGGAACGCGAGCAGAGCGTCGACTTCACCACCTACTTCAAGGCCGGCAGCCAGTGGGCGCAGCAGACCGGTAAGCCGGTCGACCCGGACAACGCCTGCGGTAAGAAGGTCGCGGTCCAGGCCACCACGGTTCAGGACACCGACGAGATCCCGAAGCGCAGTGAGAAGTGCGTCGCCGAGGGCAAGCCCGCCATCGAGAAGAAGTCCTTCGATGAGCAGAGTGCGGCCACGACGGCTCTGGTGCTCGGCCAGGTCGACGCCATGTCGGCGGACTCCCCGGTGACCGCGTACGGCATCAAGAAGAGCGACGGCAAGATCGAGGCCGCCGGTCCGGTCTTCGACTCCGCGCCCTACGGCTGGGCGATCCCGAAGGGTTCGGCGCTCGGCAAGGCACTGCAGGCCGCGGTGCAGCACCTGATCGACAACGGCAAGTACCTCGAGATCACCAAGAACTGGGGCGTACAGGAAGGCGCGATCACCAAGTCGGTCATCAACGGCGCAGAGAGCTGATCGATGACCGCACAGAACACCCCGTCGGCGCCCGGCGAGGACGCCGGGGCCGGTGGGCAGGTCGCTTCGTCCCAGCCCGATCCGATCAAGGCGGTGCCACTGCGCCGTCCGGGTCGATGGATCGCCGCGGCGATCATTCTGATTCTGGTCGGCCTGTTCGTGTACGGCGCCAAGACCAATCCCGCGTACCGGTGGGACACCTACGGAAAGTACTTGTTCGACAGCCGGATCGTCTCCGGCGCGGTGGTCACACTGGAGCTGACCATCCTCGCGATGGCTCTTGCCGTCTCGCTGGGCACGGTGCTCGCCGTGATGCGCCTTTCGCCCAACCCGGTGCTGCGGGCGACGGCATGGGTGTATCTCTGGATCTTCCGTGGCACACCGGTCTTCGTGCAATTGGTCTTCTGGGGCCTGTTCCCGTCCCTGTACAAGCAGATTGCCCTCGGCATCCCGTTCGGGCCGCAGCTGCTGCAGTTGGACGTGCAGGATCTGCAGGCGGCATTTACCTTCGCCGTGATCGGACTCGGCCTCAACGAGGCCGCGTACATGGCCGAAATCGTCCGTGCCGGAATCAATTCCGTCGGCGAGGGGCAGCGTGAGGCGTCCACCGCGCTCGGCATGTCCTGGTCGCAGACGATGCGCAGGACGGTGTTGCCGCAGTCGATGCGGGTGATCATCCCGCCGACCGGCAACGAGCTGATCGGCATGCTCAAGACCACGTCGCTGGTCACCGCGCTACCGCTGACCACCGACCTCTTCGGCAGGGCGCGTGATATCTACGGTGTGAACTTTCAGCCGATTCCGCTGCTGCTGGTCACTGCCACCTGGTATCTCGCGATCACCAGCGTGCTGATGGTCGGCCAGTTCTACCTGGAGCGCTACTACTCGCGTGGTGTCTCGCGGCAGTTGACTGCGAAGCAGTTGCAGGAGTTGGCCGATGCGCAACAGATTGTGAAGGCGAAATGACCGTCGACGTCGACAAGGACTCCGCCGTCGAAACGGCCGACCGGCCGCCGATGATCGTCGCGGACCAGGTGTGCAAGAGCTTCGGTGCGCTACAGGTGCTCAAGGGGATTTCGCTGGAGGTCGCGCGCGGCGAGGTGCTGTGCCTGATCGGCCCATCGGGTTCGGGAAAGTCGACCTTCCTGCGCTGCATCAATCACCTCGAGCGGGTGAACGCGGGACGACTCTATGTGGACGGCGACCTGGTCGGCTACCGCGAGAAGGGCGACAAGCTCTACGAGTTGCATCCGCGCGATGCGGCCAAGCAGCGCCGCGATATCGGCATGGTGTTCCAGCATTTCAATCTGTTCCCGCATCGGACGGCGCTGGAGAACATCATCGAGGCACCGACTCAGGTGAAGAAGGTGCGCAAATCCGTTGCGGTGGCTCGCGCACACGAGCTGCTCGAGCGAGTCGGCATGGCGGACAAGGCAAATGCCTATCCTGCACAACTGTCGGGCGGTCAGCAGCAGCGCGTCGCGATCGCCAGGGCGCTGGCCATGGATCCGAAGCTCATGCTGTTCGACGAGCCGACCTCGGCTTTGGACCCGGAGCTGGTCGGCGAGGTGCTCGGCGTCATGCGCGAGCTGGCGGCATCGGGCATGACGATGGTGGTCGTCACGCACGAAATGGGTTTCGCGCGTGAGGTTGCCGATCAATTGGTGTTCATGGACGCCGGCGTGGTCGTCGAAGCAGGCAGGCCGCGTGAGGTGTTGGCCAACCCGCAAGAAGCCCGCACCAAAGCGTTCCTGTCGCGACTGCTGTAGCGCCGCCCCGCGCACCGGCTACGGAGTCCTGGTGCGCGCCAGACTGATTCGGAGCTGACCGAGCAGGACTTTGACGGCAGGACTGCCGGGCCGGTCGCGCCGCCAGGCCAGTGCGAGCTTGCCGTGCAGCTGCGGCTCGCTGATCGGTAGTACCCGCACCCCGAACGCCGCGGCTTCCTCGGGGTTCAGCGCGGGTACCACCGCGATGCCGAGGCCGCGGGCGGCCAGGCGGAGCAGCAGTGGCGGCGCGGCCGCTTCGAACGCCACATCCGGCTCGAAACCCGCTGTGGCGCAGGCGCGGTCGAAGACGCCGCGAATGCCCGTGCCGCGTGGCAGGCAGATCAGTGAGTGGTCGCGGAGCTCGCCGAGCGGGATGTGTGTCCGGTCCGGTCCGTCGAGCGCGACGGCCGCGACGATCGGAGTGTCGAGCACGACGTCGATACCGAGATCGGCATCGAGTTCCGCTCCGGTCAATCCGACGAGGGCGATGTCCAGCTCGCCGTGCCGCACCGCGGCCAGCATCTGTTCGGAGGTGTTCTCGGTCAGGCTGATACCGACCTGTGGGTGATCGTCGTGGAAGTCCGCCAGTGCCGAGGAGATGTCGAAGTCCTCGGTGGCGGTGCCCGAGATGCAGCCGACGCGCACGTGCCCACGCAATAGGCCGGTGAATTCGTCCACGGTCTGCATTATCTGCTCGGTCGCGGCGAGTGCGGCTCGCGCATGCGGCAGCACTGCCGCACCCACCTCTGTCGTGGTCACTGAACGGCCGCTGCGATCGAGCAGCTGCTGACCCAGCTCGCGTTCGAGCTGGCGGATCTGGGCGCTGAGCCCGGGCTGGGCCAGGTGCAGGCGGGCCGCGGCACGGGTGAAGTTGGCTTCCTCCACGACGCTGACAAAGTAGCGGAGCTGACGCAGTTCCATAATCAATGATTCTAGAAGCAAGCAGAACTATCTGTTGTACTTCTCATTCGAGCGCGGGCATCGTGTGAGTCATGGGAAACGCCGCAGCTCGGATCATCGATATCGACACCTTCGCCGGCCCCGTCTACTACCCCGGCGACGCCGGGTACGAGGACGAGATCGCGGGCTTCCAGACCGCCTACTCGCACCGGCCCGCGCTCATCGTCGGGGCCGTGCACGCTGCGGACGTGCGCAGCGCAGTGGAGTACGCGGCGCGCCAGGGACTTCCGGTGGCCGTTCAGGCCACCGGGCACGGGCTGTCGGTCGCCGCTGATGGTGGCGTGCTGGTCAGCACCCGGCGGATGACCGACATCCGCATCGATCCCGTCGCCGGAACCGCGAGGGTCGCGGCGGGGGTCCGGGCGGGCGCGCTGGTCGAGGCGGCGGCACGGCACGGTCTCGCGCCGCTGAACGGTTCGTCGCCATCGGTCGGCGTTGTCGGCTACACCCTCGGCGGCGGACTCGGCCTGCTGGCAAGGGAATTCGGCTACGCGGCCGATCATGTGCGCGTCATCGAGCTGGTCACTGCCGACGGACGGATGCGCACCCTGGTTCCCGGCGACGAGCTATTCGGTGCGGTGCTCGGCAGCGGCGGCAACTTCGGCGTAGTGACCGCTATGGAAGTGGAGCTGGTTCCGGTGACCACTGTGTACGGCGGTCAGCTGGTATTCGACACGGCGTTGGTCGAGCGGGCGCTCGGTGTGTGGCGGGCGTGGACCGAAACGGTCCCTGAGCAACTGACTTCGACCGTCAGCATGCTGACCTTTCCGAACATTCCGCAGGTCCCCGAGCCGCTGCGCGGCCGCTACGTGGCGTCGTTTCGGATCGCCTTCAACGGACCCGCCGACGAGGGGGAGAAGCTGGTCGCCCCGCTTCGCGCGATCGGCAACCGCTTGCAGGATGACCTGCGCGCGATGCCCTACACCGAGTCGCACACCATTCACAGCGACCCCGACCACCCGCACGCCTATGCGGCGACCAACGCCCTACTCTCCGACCTCACTCCGGAAACCCGGTCGGCGTTGATTGCGGTCACCGGCCCTGGCGCACCGATCCAGGCCGTAGTCGACATTCGCCACCTCGGCGGAGCGCTGCGCAGGCCCGGCCCCGCGGGAATCGCCGTTGACCATCGCGACGCAGGCTACCTCGTCCGCGTCATCACCTTGCCCGAACCGGGCAGTGCCGCAACAGCTCCCGCCGGCCACGCGGCGGTCCGCGCCGCATTGTCACCCTGGACCCTCGGCCACAACCTCAACTTCCTCTACGGTGCGGGCGCCGCCGCCACCGAGGACCAGACCCGCACCGGCTACACCCCCGACACCTACACCCGCCTCGCCACCCTGAAGGCAAACCGCGACCCCCACAACATGTTCCGCTTCAACCGCAACATCACCCCGGCCCACTGAACCGGTTGCCCCCGGCTTCCTCTGCTAGCATTATGATATCACTTTGATACTTCGGAGGATGTTATGAAGTTTCGGGACGCATTCCGCCTGAACGGCTTTTCGGTGCTGTTGGGTTGGCTGGTGCTCACGATCTTGTTCGGTGGGGGTGCCGTGCTCGGCTACGTGATCGCGGGGCGCAACGGCAATGCGCCTGCACTGGTCGCGGCGATTGTCGCGACGGTCATCGTGGTCGTGCTGCTCCTGCTCGCAACCGGTCTGACCGTGGTCAATCCGAACGAGGCGAAGGTGGTGCAGTTCTTCGGCCGCTACATCGGCTCGGTGAGCGAACCCGGGTTCTTCTCGGTGGTGCCGCTCACCGATCGGCGCAGCATCTCGTTGCGGGTGCGTAATTTCGAGACGCAGAAGCTGAAGGTCAACGACGCCGACGGCAACCCGGTCGAGATCGCCGCGGTTGTTGTCTATCGGGTGGTCGACAGCTTCAAGGCCGCTTTCGCTGTCGACGACTACGAGGAGTACGTGGAAACCCAGTCCGAGGCGGCGGTCCGGCATCTGGCGACCACACATCCCTACGACGCGCACGACGCCGATCGCACCAGCCTGCGCGATGGTGCCGAAGTGGCCGGGGAACTGACCGTCGAACTGCGGGAGCGCACCGAAATGGCGGGCATCGAGGTGCTAGAGGCTCGGATCACCCACCTCGCCTACGCCCCCGAGATCGCCCAGGCGATGCTCGTTCGGCAGCAGGCCGCGCAAGTGGTTGCCGCGCGCACCCACATTGTCGAGGGCGCTGTCGGCATGGTCGGTCTTGCGCTGGAGAAGCTGGCCGAACAGGGCACGGTCGAACTCGACGAGGAGCGAAAGGCCACCATGGTGTCGAACCTCTTGGTTGTCCTGTGTGGCGACCGGGCCATCCAGCCCGTGGTCAACACCGGATCGATCTACTCCTGAGCCGCGGCGATGGCTGAACGGAAGAAGCTCTTACTTCGCCTCGACCCGGCAGTGCACGACGCCATCGCCAAATGGGCGGCCGATGATCTGCGCAGCATCAATGCACAGATCGAATACGCCCTGCGGCGAGCGTTGGAACAGGCAGGCCGAAAGCCGAAGTGACCGCGGCGAGTTCCGGCCACGTGGTCCCGTCCCCGGAGCTACCAGCACAAACGCTGGAACCCTCTGGTGGCGGGGCCTTTCGGCGTGCTGTTGCGTTGCGGCGTGTGCCGCAAGGCCACGCCGAGCCTGGACAGGCGACTCGGTGGGGTGGGTGGGCATCGGCAACGGCTCGCCTGTCGTCGGAGGTGCTGCCGCTGCTGCTGTCATGGGTGCTCGGAACTCGCCGCTACGGTGAGCCGCGGTGATCGGCCCGATGGTCCTGCGTTTCGCCAACCGCCTTGCCGATGCCCGCGCCCGAGACGCACTGATCGCCGCCAACCCGGCCTTGCAGGCCAGGGAACTCGCCAAGCGCAACGCAGTCGAAACGCTCGTCGGCGAGCATCTCGCGTGCCGGATGGGCGTCGATGTCGGTGCGGACGTGCGACCGCTGCTCTGGGCCAAGGTCGGCATGTCCTGCTTCTTCGTGGGATACCAGATCTGGCTGAATTCCGGCGGCGATCTCGGCGCGCATATCGCCGCCGCACGCGCCGCATTGCCGGCGGAATTCGGCCGGTCGGAGCCTGTCATCGCGCCTTCGCGCTGAATTCCTACCGCGGAGACGGCGCCAAATGCTGGGAATCTGCGGGTGGACCAGGCAGTATCAGGACGTTCGGTCATAGATTCCAACGGCGGGAGTGATGATGCAGGGCACTGTCAAATGGTTCAATGCGGACAAGGGATTCGGTTTCATCGCTCCGGATGACGGAGGGCCGGACGTCTTCGTCCATTTCAGCGCGATCGCCGACACGGGCTTCCGCAGCCTGAACGACGACCAGCGGGTCGAGTTCGACATCACCCAGGGCCAGAAGGGCCCGCAGGCGGAAAACGTGCGGCCGATCTGACGTTCTTGAAGCCTGTGCGTCGCCGGTGGGTCTGGAATCCTCGACGGCGCACAGGTTTTCGGGTGGTCAACCGGGCGTGATCGGCTCAGCGCGGTGGCGCTATCGGGCTGCCGGCTTACTTGTGACGAAAATGGCTGTGCCAGGGAATAATTCGCCGCGCAACGGGCTCCATTGGCCCCATTCGCGGTCCAGCCACTCCGGCCAGTCGGGTTCGATGATGTCTTCGAGGATCAGGCCCGCGGCGACGATCTCGCGGACCCGGTCGCCGATGGTGCGATGGTGCTCGACGTAGGTGGCCTCGCCCTCGCCGTCGACCTCTACATAGGGGGTGCGGTCGAAATAGGGGATCGAGGCGGTCAGACCGGCCTCGCCGGGATCGTCCGGGAAGATCCAGCGCATCGGGTGGTTCACCGAGAACACCCAGCGCCCGCCGGGGCGCAACACCCGGGCGACCTCGCGCATCACCTGCGCCGAGTCGGCGACGAACGGGATGGCGCCGAAGGCTGAGCAGGCCAGGTCGAAGGTGGCGTCGGCGAAAGGCAACGATTCGGCGCCGGCCTGCACGAGGGGAACCAGGGGTCCGCCGCGGGCCATGGCGGCAAGGCCGCGCTCGAGCATGCCCATCGATAAGTCCAGGCCGACCGCGTGCGCGCCCTGTCCGGCGAGCCAGCGTGCGCACGGCGCGGAACCGCAGCCGATCTCCAGGATCCGCTTGCCGGCAACCTCGCCGAGGAAATGCATGTCGCCCTCGTGCAAGCCCTCGGGACACCAGACGAACTCGCCGTCGGGGGAATCCACGCCGAGGAAATCGGCGTGGGTCTCGTGATACTGGGTGGCATCGGCATCCCACCAGCGTCTGCTGGCCTGCTGGCTGGCTTCCGAGCCGATCCGGGTGCGCGCGGTCCCGGCCGTTCCGAGCAGTGTGTTTGCTTGCGCATGGCGATCTTCCGACACGCGGTTAGCGTAGTCCGGCGTGGCGTCGAGACCGGTTTGCCCGGCCGGACCAAGGTCGCGTACGCTGAACGCGCGAGTGCCTTCTGTACTGCCGTACCGATGTCCTCAGAAGGGGCTGAAGTAACAGGTGAGGTAACAGAGCACCCGCGCTGAGTTTCACAAGCTTTGCCGTGCGGTACGTTCATTATGTCCGTCACGTCGCGTCATCGCGGTGAGTTCGCAGCGTACCGAAAGTTCCAATGTCCGCAACCGACCACAATCCGTCCGGAGCAAACCGACACATGCCCACCACCGTCACCTCGCCGCAGGTAGCCGTCAACGACATCGGCTCCGCCGAGGATTTCCTCGCCGCCATCGACGCCACGATCAAGTACTTCAACGACGGCGACATCGTCGAAGGAACCATCGTCAAGGTCGACCGCGACGAGGTCCTGCTCGACATCGGTTACAAGACCGAAGGCGTCATCCCTTCCCGCGAGCTCTCCATCAAGCACGATGTCGACCCGAACGAGGTCGTTTCCGTGGGCGATGAGGTCGAGGCTCTCGTTCTCACCAAGGAGGACAAGGAAGGCCGCCTGATCCTGTCGAAGAAGCGGGCTCAGTACGAGCGCGCTTGGGGCACCATCGAGGAGCTCAAGGAGAAGGACGAGGCCGTCAAGGGCACCGTCATCGAGGTCGTCAAGGGCGGCCTGATCCTCGACATCGGTCTCCGTGGCTTCCTGCCCGCCTCGCTCGTCGAGATGCGTCGCGTCCGCGACCTCCAGCCGTACGTCGGCAAGGAGATCGAGGCCAAGATCATCGAGCTGGACAAGAACCGCAACAACGTGGTCCTTTCCCGCCGCGCGTGGCTCGAGCAGACCCAGTCCGAGGTCCGCAGCGAGTTCCTGCACCAGCTGCAGAAGGGCCAGGTCCGCAAGGGTGTGGTCTCCTCGATCGTCAACTTCGGTGCCTTCGTGGACCTGGGCGGCGTCGACGGCCTGGTGCACGTCTCCGAGCTGTCCTGGAAGCACATCGACCACCCCTCCGAGGTTGTCGAGGTCGGCAACGAGGTCACCGTCGAGGTGCTCGACGTCGACCTGGACCGCGAGCGGGTTTCGCTGTCGCTCAAGGCGACTCAGGAAGACCCGTGGCGTCAGTTCGCCCGCACCCACGCGATCGGCCAGATCGTCCCGGGTAAGGTCACCAAGCTGGTTCCGTTCGGTGCGTTCGTGCGCGTCGAAGAGGGCATCGAGGGCCTGGTGCACATCTCCGAGCTCGCCGAGCGCCACGTGGAGGTCCCGGACCAGGTTGTCGCCGTCGGCGACGACGCGATGGTCAAGGTCATCGACATCGACCTGGAGCGTCGCCGGATCTCGCTGAGCCTCAAGCAGGCCAACGAGGACTACCACGCCGAGTTCGACCCGTCGAAGTACGGCATGGCCGACAGCTACGACGAGCAGGGCAACTACATCTTCCCCGAGGGCTTCGACTCCGAGACCAACGACTGGATCGAAGGCTTCGACAAGCAGCGTGAAGAGTGGGAAGGCCGTTACGCCGAGGCCGAGCGTCGCCACAAGATGCACACCGCGCAGATGGAGAAGATGGCGGCCGACGCCGCGGCCGAGGCCGCGAACGGTGGCGGCTCGTCGAACTACTCCTCCGAGAGCGGTTCGCAGGCGTCCTCCTCCAGCTCGCCCGAGTCGGCCGGTGGTTCGCTGGCCAGCGACGCGCAGCTGGCGGCTCTGCGGGAGAAGCTCTCCGGCAACGCCTGATAGGCACGTTACGAGGAAGGCCCCGATCCGCTCGCGGACCGGGGCCTTCCCGTTTGTGCGCCGTGGGGTAGAAACAAGCTTCCACGTCAGTGTGCGCGAAGGTTCCTCTGGCCGGCTCGCAGCCTGCGCAGGCTGTCTCTAGGCTCTTCCTGGTGACCGGTCAGCATCTCGATCCGACAGCGTCGGGTACTGCAAGGCCGTTCCCGGTGGCCACACCACCGCAGGAGGCCACGACAACGGGGGACGATTGAGCGGCCTTGCCGGCACCGCGGCGAAACTAGCGCCGGTCGTTGTGGTGTTCGGCGGTGGCGTGGTATTCGCGCGGCGCAAGATCATCGGAGCGGAGAGCTCGAAGGCCTTCTCCGACTTCGCTTTTCTCTTCGCAATTCCGTGCTACTTGTTCGGTTCGCTGTATGCGAGCGATCTGGGGCAGGTGTTCGACCCGGTGGCGATCGCCGCGTACCTGGCAACGGTGCTTGTCGGGATGGTGGTCGTGGGCTTCGCCGCGCGCCGGGTGATCGGCGCCGATGTTCGGGGCACTGCGTTGCGGATCATGGCGGGGGTACAGGTCAACACGACCTACTTCGCCATACCGGTCTTCGTGCTCCTGTTCGATGATGCCGCGCCGGTCTTTCCGACGATCCTGCTCCAGGTCTGTGTACTGACAGTGGTCGTCATCGCCATCATGGAATACGGTGCGGCGCAGGACGACCAGGACCGTCCGACGCGCGCTGCCGTGATACGTGGCATTTCTGCGGCGCTGGGTACGCCGATTGTTATCGCCTGTTACCTCGGCGTCGCCGCCAATGTGGCAGATGTTCCGGTGCCGGAGTGGGTCGGTGATGCGCTGGCTTTCAGCGGCAACGCGGCCGCGCCGGTGGCTTTGTTCGCACTCGGTCTGCACCTGGGCGGGACAGGTTTGCGACTGCGCGGAGCCGCTCGCGACGAATACGCGCTGATCGCCTGCAAATGTGTTGCGCTCCCACTGCTGGCGTTCGTCGTGGCCGAGTACGTGTTCGGCATCACCGGCCGATGGCTGACCTACCTGGTGGTGATCGCCGCTATGCCCGCGCCACAGAACTTGTTCATCTTCGCGCAGCGTTATGACACCGACGTCGATCTCGCGGCAGCGATCGTCGCGAAGACCTCCGTCATCGCGCTGGTCCTGCTGCCGCTGTGGCTCCTGATCACCCAGGGCTTTACTGCAGCGTGAGCACCTTCGCCTGCCCGGATATCACGACGTCGTTCTGATCGACCAAGGCCGCGCGTATCTGCACAACCGCACCCGACGCCAACGGCGCCTCCCCGGCGGCTCCTGCCAAGGAGACGGTGGCGACGTGTTGGCTGCCGTCACAGGCGACGTCGTTCTGGGTGCCGAGGGCCGCAGGGCGCTCTGCGGTGGGTTCGCCCGCCATCACCTTGATACTTGTCACCCCGGCGTCGGCGCCGCAGTTGTATTCGACGCCGACGCTGCTCGGTGCTGCAACGGTGATGTCGACGGTATTGGCGGCGAGCGCAGGGGCAGCGGTCAGCACCAAGGCGGCGCCCATCGATGCGAAGACGGTCGCGGTCCGGACAGTGCGGTGATGATTCCGAGTGGTCATCATGGATTCGTTCCTCCTGTGTGGCGTAGACGGATCGCTGAACACAACGGGAAGAGAACGCGGCCCTCACTGCACCACGTGCATCTATGGTCCAACTCCGAGGTCGACCCGCGTGGCGGAATCGCTTGATCGGCGCATCGCGGAGGCCGCCGCGCCGCGGCCGTACCCGGTGCCGAGGGTTGGTTGGCTCACACTCTTCGTCATTTGCCCCGGATCCATGGCATGGTTGTTCAGTGAGATCAGGCTTATCGACGTGATCCGCTTGGCTCATCTACAGAAAAGAATGAAGTAAGCAATGACTCAAGGCAGTGTGAAGTGGTTCAACAGCGAAAAGGGCTTCGGCTTTATCGCGCAAGACGGTGGCGGCCCTGACGTCTTCGTTCATTACTCCGCCGTGTCCGGCTCGGGATTCAAGTCCCTTGAAGAAGGACAGCGCGTGGAGTTCGAGGTCGGCCAAGGACAGAAGGGCCCGCAGGCCCAGGACGTCCGCGCTATCTGATCGACGCAGCTTGGTAAAGCCCCGCACCCTCTGGGTGCGGGGTTTTTGCGTATTTCGGGGTAGCCGCTACCCGAGTGGGGTGTGGTTACCCTCGGCCACCGCCGCGACCAGCTGTCGAAATGTCGGGCATTGCGTGAAGTCCTCTGCTTTGCACGCCATCGCGTGCTCGATCATCCGCTGCGAGGCCTGCGCTTCGGCGATCCGGACGCCGAGCTCCTCGTATTGTCTGGCCAGCACGGTTCGGCGCGCGGCACGGTCCGGTGCGTCGAGCATTTCGCGCAACTGCTCCAGGCTCAGCCCGGCCGCCTTGCCTCGCACGATCATCGCGACCCGGACTACGTGATCCTGGACGTAGCGTCGTCGGCCGCTCACCCGCCCGGCCGGTTGCAGTAAGCCCATCGACTCCCAGTGCCGCAGCACGTGTGTGGCCAGGCCGAAGCGTGCCGCCAGCGCGCCGATCGTGAGCTCGCCGGTGGGATCGGGGGAGTGGACATCGCCGTCGGGGCTTGACTTCATGTTCACATTAACATGCAGAGTGGTCCGTGATGTCAAGGCGATGTCATCACGAGGAGGACCAAATGTTCGAGGTAATCGTCGTCGGCGGCGGGCCGGCGGGACTGTCGGCCGCACTGACCCTGGGCCGCGCCAACCGACGCGTTCTGGTGCTGGACTCCGGCCACGCCCGTAACGCACCCGCCGCTGCCGTCCACAATTTCTTCACCCGTGACGGCGTGCCGCCCGCCGATCTCCGAGCGATCGGCCGCGACCAGCTGATGATGTATCCCACGGTCGAGGTTCGCGACGGTGCGGCCACCGGGGTCGCCCAGGACGATCGTGGTTTCATCGTGCAGCTCGCAGACGGTACGAAAGTCGACACCAAGCGGCTGCTGCTGGCCAGCGGCCTGGTCGACCAGTTGCCCGACATCACCGGTATCGCCGAGCTGTGGGGGCGGGCGGTATTCCACTGCCCCTACTGCCACGGTTTCGAGAGCAGTCAGCGGCCGATCGCCGTGATCGGCGGCGAACCCGACCGCATGCGGCTCGCGCTGCATCTGAGCCGGTTCAGCGCGGATGTCGTCCTGTGCACCAACGGACCCGCCGATTTTCCGCCATCCGCGGCCCAGGCCATGTCGGCGGCCGGTGTCACGGTCCGCCGCGAACGCATCACCGGGTTCGAGGCGGCCGGTGACAAGCTCCATGCGCTGGCGTTCCAGGACGGACCGGCGCTGCCACGCGAAGTCGCCTTCGTCAGCAGCACCTGGACCCAGCGGTCTCCGCTACCCGGTCTGCTCGGTTGCGCCACGTTCCCGGATTGCACCGTGCAGGTCGACGAATTTCACCGGACGAGCGTGCCCGGCGTCTATGCGGCGGGCGATATGGCCCGACGAGCAACGATCCCGGTTCCACTGGCCGCGGTCGTCGCGGCCGCCGCCAGCGGGACCGTCGCCGGCAGTGTGCTCGATCAAGACCTGGTCAGCGTCGACTTCCAGCTGCCGAATCCCTTTACCGCACAGGAGAAGTGAGTCGTGTCCGTCACCACGACCGCGGCTGGACCGGCTGCGCATACCAGTAATATCCCGCTCGCCGCTGCCGGGCTTGCGCTCGGCATGCTGCTCTCGGTTCTCGACCAGACAATCGTCAGCATCGCGCTGCCGGATATCGCGGGTGACCTCGGCGATGTCGGCTCGCTGCGCTGGATCGTGACCTGTTATGTGCTGGCCTCCACGGCGACGGGCGCGCTGTACGGCCGGCTCAGCGATCGATTCGGCAGGCGACCGGTCTTCCTCACCGCCGTGGGCATATTCACCATCGCATCGGCGCTGTGCGGTATGGCAGGCACGCTGACCGAGCTCGTGGTGTTGCGCACCGTGCAGGGGATCGGCGCCGGCGCATTGTTCACGATTCCGACGATCGCTCTTGCCGAGCTGTTCCCTGTCGCCCTGCGCGGCCGGGTACAGGGCGCGGTGGGTGCGATTTTCGCCTTTGCCGCCGTCGGCGGCCCACTGGTCGGCGGGGCGATCACCGACACCGTGGGGTGGCGCTGGATCTTCTACATCAATGTGCCGCTCGGCTTGATCTCGATGGCACTTGTCGGAGCTGCGCTACGGCTGCCGCGCGGCGGCCTCGCCGGCCGGCTGGATGTCGGTGGCTCGGTGCTGCTGGTCGGCTCGGTGGTCGGAGTTCTGCTGATCGGTGAATGGTCCAGCGGTGCGCAACACGCAGGGGTCGGGCTGATTTTCGGCCTCGGTGCCGCGGTGGTCATCATGCTCGGCGCGTTCGTGTGGCGGGAACGCCGCACCGAGGATCCGGTGATCCCGTTGGGGCTGTTCACCAACCGGGTCACCGGCGTCATCCTGCCCGCGACATTGGTACTCGGAGTACTGATGTATTCGTCGATCGTGTATCTGCCGACCTATTTGCGCAGTGCCTTCGACATGAGCGCGACCGAGGCAGGCCTGGCGCTGAATCCGTATGTCGTCGCGTTCATGGTGGCCTCGTTCCTCTCCGGCAGCCTTGCGAGCAAAACGGGAAGATACCGGCCCTTCCTGATCGGCGGCGCGGCGGTGATCGTCTTCGGATTCGTCCTGCTCGGTCGGCTCGATGCGGAGTCGAGCTATCTGGTCGTGGCGCTGGGGCTGATCGTGCTCGGCTGCGGCATCGGCATGATCGTGCAGCTGCTGGTGACAGTTGCGCAGAATGCCGTCGCCGCAACGGAACTCGGTGCGGTCACCGCCGCCGCTTTGGCTCTGCGCGGTCTGGGTATGTCGCTCGGCATCGCAATCTACGGCGGTGTCCTCGGCCACGAACTTGCCGGAAAACCCGCCTCGGCTACGGCTACGGCCGATGCCATTGCGGACACCCTGATCTGGGCTCTCCCGCTGACCATGGTGCTGCTCGTGCTGACACTCGTGATTCCGGATCCTGCGCAGCAGAGCCGGTCGACCGGGGAAGACCGAGCCGACCCGGGCCGGCCGGCGCCGTAGCCGGCACCGCCGTCTTCGCGCGCACGTCGCCTCCCGATTGCCGGCGGGAGGCCTCGGGCGTTCGATCTGTGGCTCATCCCCGTCCATCCATGACAATTGGTTCGATCTCGTGACCGGCCACAGAGCGTGGACCGTTGCTGGCGGCGGCGCGGTAGACCCCGGGGATCGGTTCCAGTGACAGTGCGCGGGATCGATTCGGGGGTAACCGAATTCGGGCTGTCGAGGGTCGCGTTCGGCGGTAGGGTGCCGGGCATGGGGAGCAATTCGGGCCGCAACGACTACCTCGAGCAGGTCGTTGCCCAGCAGGCCGCACTCGAAGGTGACTTGCGCACCCGCAAGCCGATGGCGGCGGAGGCGTTTGCGCCCGCACCGCCGGCCGCGCCCGGTGGACCGGCGCAGCAGGTGCGTCGCGGTGCTATGGCGAAGCGGGCCGATCGAGTTGGGCCCGCTGTGCAGGGCAGTGGGCCGGGGCCGGTGGAGGTCAGGGTCACCGGATTCTGGCGGTGGCGCACGGTTTTGGTGCCGCCCAACGCATTTGTCGTGCACACCCGGCGTGGTCGCAGCGAACCGCTGCACATCGGGCTCGGCGTCTCCTTCCGCTTCAACCCCGCGACCGATGCGTATCTCGTGGTGCCCGGCGCCATGCAGACGATCCTGATCAACGCCTACTGCATTTGCAGCGAACTGCAGGGTGTGCTGGTCCAGGGGTACGTGCAGTGGATCATCGAGGATTTCGCCACCGCCTATCGCAAGCTCGACTTCTCCGACGGCGAGGATCCGATGCGGTTGGTGAACATTCAGCTGCGCGAACAGGCCGAGGCCGCCATCAAGGACAAGGTGTCCACCATGGGGGTGCGGGATGTGCTCAGCGACAAGCAGCCGATCATCGAGGAATTGACGGCGAGGCTCAGAGCGGTGGCCGAGGGATCCGGCGATGCGGCAGGGGACGGCCGCGACCGAGGGCTCGGCCTCGGCATTGTCACCGTACAGATCAAGGAAGCGGTGGTCAGCTCGTCCACGCTCTGGGAGAACTTGCAGAAGCCCTACCGCAGCGAACAGAGCCAGATCGCCCGCCTCGCGGAACTGGCGACCCAGGAAGTGATTTCGGCGCGCGAGACCGAGGCGAGTCGGACCGCCGAGGAGCGGCGTATCGAGAACGAGCGGGAACTGGCCGAACTACGCGCACGCAACGAGGCGGCGCGGTTCGACAGGGAGACCGCCGAACAGTTGCGCCGCACCACCCGTCAGCACGACGACGAGCGCACCGTCGCCGATCTTGCTCAGGAGACCGCATTGCACGCGCTACGGCTGGAACGTGAACAGCACGCCGAACGCACCGAAAACCTGCGCCGGACCCAGGAGTTGCGGCAGCTGGAACGCGACGGCGAGCTGGCCGACGCGGCGGCCCGGACCCGCGCGGCACACGAAGCCGCCCTGCTCGACCTGGAGCGCGACCACATCAGAGTGGACACCGCCAATGAGCGCAGTGCCACTGCGATCCAGGCACAGCTGGTCGAGTCGCTGCCGGAGATCGTCGCCAAGCTGCCCGCCCCCGCCGAACTGAAATCGTTCCAACTCGGCGGCGACTCGGCCGCATTGTCCGGCGTGATCGCCCAGCTGACCGCCGTGGTGGAGGCATTCGCACCGAAGCCGTGATCGAGGTCGGGCCCGGGTATCCTCGCAACTGATGTCCGAGTCCGCCGTGGAGTTTTCCTCGACCCTGTGGGAACGCAGGAAGATCGAGGCGATGAGCCGAATCCAGCAGGTTGCACTGGATCTGTTCGACGAGCATGGGTACCGCAACGTGACCGTCGACCGGGTCGCGACCGCGGCGAGCGTGTCAGCCAGTTCGATCTACCGGTACTTCGGCACCAAGGAGATGCTCGTCCTTTACGACGAGGCGGATCCGCGGATTCTCGAGGTGATCAAAACCGCGGGCGGCGCCGAAACAATCGCGCCCGCCGATCTGATCGCCGTCACCCGGCTGCTGGTGCCGGTGTTGATCGAATCACTGCTCACCGAGGAGTCCGAGCGCCGGATCCGCAGGCGGCTGCAGTATGTGGTGACGATTCCGGAGATCCGGGACGGCCAGACACGGCAGATGCGGGACCTGGCCGACGAATTCCGCATGCTGTTCGCCGAACGCAGCGGCCGCGACCCCGAGGACCTGACGGTGGGGATGGCCGCCGCGACCGGCGTCTGGGGATGTGTCGCGGCCCTGGACCATTGGGCGGCAACCGGTTTCACCCGGCGACTCAAAGACGTGTATACCGAGGCGATCGGTTCGATCGTCGACGCGATCGAGGTCATGTTCCGGTAGTCACCCGGTCCGAGCGTGCGTCGCGGCTGCGGGGCCGGCTGCGGGGCAGCCACCAGTTCCAGCGACCGAACAGTTGCATGAACGCGGGTACCAGCACCAGTCGCACCATGAGGGCGTCGATGGTGATGGCCACGGCCAGGGCGAATCCGATCTGCTTCAGCTCCAGTACATCCGCGGTCACAAAGCTCGCGAACACCGCGACCATGATGGCGGCCGCGGCGGTGATCGGCCGAGCGGTGCGCTGCAATCCTTCCGCGACAGCGGCGGCGTTGTCCTGGTTGCGATCCCAGGCTTCCTTCATGCGTCGGATCAGGAATACCTCGTAGTCCATCGACAGGCCGAACAGCACCGCGAACACCAGCATCGGCAGATACACCTGCAGGAATCCGGTGCTGTGGAATCCGAGCACCGACTCGCCGACACCGCGTTGGAAGACCGCGACGGTGATACCGAGTGCGGCGCCGGTGGCCAGCAGGTTGAGCAGGATCGCCTTGACGGCGAGCACGATACTGCGGAAGGCGACGACGAGGAAGGCCAGCGAAACGGTCAGCACCAGAATGATCACCCATGGAAAACGAGCGGTGATCCGTTGTGACACATCGGCGAACGAGGCAGAGGTGCCGCCGACCCTGATGTCCACCTCGTCGATTGTCGTTGCACGGGAACGGATATCGGCCACCAGCTCGCCGGCATCGGTCGAGTCGAAGGCAACCTCGGGCACCACTACCGCGAGCAGCCTGCCTTCGGCCTGCTGCGGCACTACCCGCGCGATGCGGGGATCTTGCGTCAGCTCCGTGACGAATCCCTCTACATTCGTGCGTGATTCGCCGGTCAGCGGCGCGCCATCGGGTCCGGTGGCAACCACCTCGATGGGCGCGAGCAGACCAGGACCGAAGTTCTGTTTCACCAGCGCGGTGGCTTGCCCGGTCGGACGGTCGGCCAGCGAACCGAGCCCCATGTCCACGCCGTACCGGATGCCGACGATCGGTGCGGCCGCAAGGGTGAGCACCGCGACGCCGACCGCACCGAACAACATCGGCCGCGCCATGACCAGACGTGCCCACCGCGCCCACCCGGTCGAGGCCGTCGCGGATTCGACCTCGGCGGGGCGGAGTCGGGCGGGCAGTGCGCCGCGGTTGATGGCCGGACCCGACACCGCCAGCAGCGCGGGCAGCAGCGTAAAGGCTGCGCTCAGGGTGGCGATGACCGCCGTCACCACACCGATGGCGATCCCGTTCAGTATCGGAAGACCGACAACGGCGAGCGAGCACAGCGAGATCAATACGATCAATCCGGAGGCCAGGATGGTCCGGCCGGTCGTGTCCATGGCCGCGCCGACGGCCTGCACGATGGCCTCGATCGCGCGCCGATCGCGCACACCGCGCCGGGTGAGTTCCTCGTTGAACCGGCTGACGATGAACATCGCGTAGTCGATCGCGGTACCGGTGGCGATCATGGTCGCCACCGAGAGCACCAGCGAATCGAAGCTCAGGAAGGTCGCGAGCCCGGCCAGCGCCCCGATGGCCACTGCGATGCCTGCCGCGGTCACCGCGATGGGCACGGTCGCGGCCACCAGCGCGCCGAGGGCGAGCACCAACACCACGCCGGCCACCGGCAGGCCGATGCCTTCGGCGCGTTGCAGATCGGCGGTTTCGATGTCGGTCAGATCCGCCTGTGCCGGTGCGAATCCGGTGATCATCGCCTCGACGCCCGCGGCGGACTGCCCGGCCAGGGTGGACTGCAGTTCTTTCGCGATCCGGACCCGCTCCGTCATGCCGCCGTCGACGCCGACAAGGCCGAAGGCGGTATGCCGGTCGGAGGAGATCTGGGCGGCGGCGTTGCCCTCGTACGGACCGATCACACCGGTGACGCCATCGGTGGCGCGGACCGCGGTCATCGCCTTGTCGATCACCGCACGGTATTCCGTCGAGTCTGCGGTGCGCTGTGCCGAATGGAAGACGATCAGGTCCTGTTCGATGCCGAACCGCGCGAAGTGTTGTGCGACAAGCCGATCGACGGCCACCGAGTCCGATCCGGGGACCGAGTAGTCGGGCGAGCCGAGGCTTGCATGCAGGGCGGGGTAGGCCGACGCGCAGGCGATCACTAGTAGCAGCCACGCGGTGAGCACGATTCGGCGGTGCCGTGCCACCGTGACTCCCCAGCGTCCAACGATGCCGAGGTGCGGCGTGGGGTCCGGTGGATCCTGCCGTTCGAGCACGGTCAGCTGTGTCATCGCCCCTCCACTTACTATTTCTGAGAGTGACTCTCAGATATTTTCAGCCAGCCTACGAACCGGTCCGGCAAGAAAGCAAGTGACTGTCAGATATTCGTCTCGCGCCACGGTGCGTCGGGCTGTCGGCGACGCGGATTCGATGGCCGATTCTGGTTGAGCTGCGGCCACTTACCCGCCGTCGCGCATAGTCGGACGGCTGACCAACTTCGGGATGTCCGACGTCGGGGTGAGCTGGAAGATCTACAACCGCGATGTCGGCCCGCTGTGAGCTCGTCGCGCGGGATCAACGGCCCGATCGGACTCGGCTATCGCGTTCCGGGACTGGCGATTTCGCCATACGGCCGCGGCGGCCTCGTTGCCTCCGAGACCTTCGACCTCGCATCCCAATTGCGGCTGCTGGAAACCGGGTTCGGTGTCGAGGTACCGAACCTGACGCTGTGGCGGCGCGGTATCACCGGAGATATGACATCGACGTTCGATTTCGGATCGATACCGAATGCGGCGAAAACGATCTTGACCGATCCGAAGCCGAAAGTCGCCGCCGCGCCCGCACAATGCGGCCCGAATCCGGCATTGTGCACGGCGACCACGGGCCTTCCGTATCCGGTGCCGCTCGATGAAATGCCGCAGCAGCAGCCGGGTAGCCGACGCAGGCCGAGTGGCATCGTCCGAGCACGCCGAAAGTGGCCCAGTCCGGTTCGGACTGGGCCACTTCGGAAGTCGGGGTCAGCTGGCGGTCGCAGGTACCCAATACGTGGCTGCCGCGGCAGAGCGTTTTCGCATGGCGGCGAAGCTGTGCCGAGCGGGGTTGATCAACGCGGTGAACCATGAGCGGCGGTGCTCGGCGAGCGCGGCCGCAACGGCGGGGATCTGTATGCAGTGCATACCACCCGCCATGCCCAGGCGGTGGCGACCCGTCTGGTTGTTTCTGGTGCCCAATGATGTTCCTTTGCTTGCTGGTACTGGCCTGGATCGCCACGGCGAAGATTAGCCGAACAAAAGGGCGAGTCAGAGTATTTTGCGCACGCAATTGCCTCGGCGTGTCGGAAAGTTGTCGCCCGCGAACGGCAATCGGCCGGAAATGTTGCGAGATGGTCTCGACGGAGTCACGGATCGGGCAAATAGCGGCGCGGGTGGTGGAATGGTCGGTCCGAGTGGGTATTCGGGCTGATTGGGTGCCGGGGGGCCCGCGCCGACGCTCGGGTGGGAGCCCGGCCCGCCCGGTGCGGATGCGAGACTGGTCGAATGTTGCGGATCGGCCTCACCGGAGGCATGGGAGCGGGCAAGTCGACGGTGGCGCGGATACTTGCCGACCGTGGCGCGGTGGTCATCGACTCCGATGTCCTCGCACGGGAGGTGGTCGCGCCGGGTACCGAGGGGCTGGCGGCGCTCGTGTCGGCCTTCGGCGGGGACATCCTCGCCGCGGACGGCAGCTTGGACCGGCCCGCGCTCGCGGCCAAGGCATTCGGCAGTGACGAAGCGCGCGCGACACTGAATTCGATAACGCATCCGCTGGTCGGAAAGCGAACTGCTGAACTTATTTCCGCCGCTGCGCCGGATTCGATTCTTGTCCAGGATATTCCGTTGCTAGTGGAAAACGGTCTCGCGCCGCTGATGAACCTTGTTCTTATTGTGGACGTCCCCGAGGAAATTCGAATTCGGCGACTTGTCGAATTCCGCGGTGTTTCCGAGGCCGATGCGCGGGCGCGAATTGCCGCCCAGGCCACCGACGAACAGCGGCGCGCGGTGGCCGACGTGCTGCTCGACAACAGCGGCGCCGCAGACGACATCGTTCCGATCGTGCACCGGCTGTGGGACGAGCGCCTGGTGCCGTTCGAGCGCAACCTGCGCACCGGGACGCCCGCGCGGCGGCCGGATGTGCGTGTCGTCGCACCGAACCCGCAGTGGCCGGTTCAGGCGCAGCGGCTCATTGCGCGGCTGTGGGTGGCCTGTGGTCCGGCCGCATCACAGATCGACCACATCGGCTCGACCGCCGTGCCGGACCTACCCGCCAAGGACGTGATCGACGTGCAGATCACGGTCGCCGATATGGCGACGGCCGATGGGTTGCGCGATGCGCTCGGCGCGGCGGGCTTCCCCGTGAAACCACATGCCACGCACGACAATCCCAAACCGACGAGCGCGGACCCGGCCGGGACGGATATCGGCCGGTGGGCCAAGCGGCTGCATTCCAACGCCGACCCCGGCCGGCTCGCCAATGTCCATGTCCGCGTTGCCGGTTCGCCTGGGCAGCGGTTCGCGCTCGACTTCCGGGACTGGCTGCGGTCGGATGCCGCAGTCCGCGCCGAGTACCTCGAGATGAAACGGGCAGGCGAAGCCAAGGCGACCGGGCTGACCGGCGAGGAGGCGACGCTCGCTTACCTCGAGGTCAAGGAGCCGTGGTTCGACGCCGCGTACGAGCGAGTTCGCGCCTGGCGCGAACGCGACGGGTAAATCGGGCGCGACCCGGCACAGACCTTGGTGAGCTCGACGTCAGCGCTGACGCGTTGCCGACAGCAGGGTCCCCAGCCGTTCCACAGACTGACCCCAGCCTTCGCGCGCTCCGTCCGCTGGACTCAGCGGGTCAGGGGTGCCGTCGGCGGCAGTAAAGGCCAGCGCAGGCCGTTGTCAAGAGGTGCTCGAGAAAGGAGCTACCGCCAGGTGAGCGTGATGCCGAGGGTGGCGAGCCAGCCCTCGAGGGAGTGGCCGTTGGCGGCGATGCCCTCGATCGTTGCGGCGGCGTACTCGATTGCGGCCTGGGTCTCGCCGAAGCCGATCAGTCCTGCGGCATGGGCGGCGAGCAGCTCGTCCACGTCGAGCAGCTCGGTGTCGCGGCCGGTGCGCACCACGATGTCCAGGTAGTGGTCCACCGACTTCCAGGTGTTCGGCCCGACCTGGGTGAACTCACCGAGATCGACGTAGTAGTCCTGATCGCGCTTGTGTTCGGGGTGGTAGTGGAAGACGGTGACGCGGATGGAAAGCTCGGGTAGCAGCCACGACTCGATGTAGTGGAACTGCGGATGGTCGGAAACACGCGCCATGTACAGGCCCCATGGCTCCGCGCGGAACTGCTCGACCGGCCTGACGAAACCCTTCGGATCCGTGTTGGTCTGCGCCGCGAGGTCGAAGTACTCCACCTTCGGGCGATGCACGTCCACTGACGGTGCCTGTGTCATGCACACAGAATCTACCGCCGCCGGGCCTGCGTCGAGTGCTGTAGCGGTGGCGTCCGCTACATCCAGCTCAGCGCGATGCCATGCGAGGCGAGCCAGCGTTCGACATCGTGGTCGTGCGCGGCAAGGCCGTCCATCGCGGTGGTGGCCCGCTCGAAGGCGCGGTGTGCCTGCGTCGTGTCGATCAAACCGGCCGCGTGGGCGGCCAGTAGGTCTTCGACTCCGCGCAGCTCGGACTTGCGCCCACCCTGCACCATGATGTCGAGGTAGTGGTCGATCGCTTTCCAGCGCTTCGGTTCGACCTTCGTGAATTCGCCGATGTCCAGGCAGTAATCCTGCCCTCGGTGATGCGCTGGACTGCGGTGGGTGATCGTCGCGCGGATCGACAGTTCCGGCACCAGCCATGACTCGACGTAGTGGAACTCCGGCCCGCTGACCGTCCTGGCCATATACAGGCCCCACGGCTCGACGTGATAGCGCTCCACCGACCGGACGAAGCCTCGTGCGTCGGTATTGGTCAGATCGGCGAGATTGAAATACTCGACCTTCGGTTTGGCGGGAGCGGTCGCGGCGAGCGGTCGCGGTGGTGCTGTCGCGAGTCTGGCGGTCAGTTGACCTGGTGCGACCCCGCGCATGTCCCTGGCGACGTATCCGGCTATCCCGGTCATTGCAGGCACTGCGGCGAGCAATGGAATCAGAGCGCTCATGGAGTCTTCCTTCACCCTGTACCGATAACACCCTGTATCGATAACCAAATCAGGCTACACCCGTCGGGAGTTGCGCGCTTTGTCTAGGAATGTGATGAATATCGTTGCGGCAACGGACATTTCGGGCAAGTAACAAGTCGTGCACTGCCGCTCGCCGGTGGCGGTTCGCGGGAACTCCGATGGCGCGCCGGGCGGCCACGGATGCGACGTCGGGTGGGTTCGGCCGCTCCGGGTGGTTTCCGGGCTTACCCGATTGTCGGAGGTCGGTCGGTGTCGGTTCGCACCGCTGTGACCGCCACTGCGGTGTAGTGCATCGTGAAGCCGCCCCCTGCCGCGTCGATGGCTGCGCCGATGCCATCCAGTAGTGCTTCCAGCTTGTCCGCCGGGAATTGGCTGTGACCGCCGAAGGTCGGCACCTGCTCCAGCCACTCGTCGCGGGTGCAGGACTGCTCCCAGTCGAACCGCCATTGCGCCGCGTCGCCGAACGCGCCGGCCTGCTGTATTCCCGTGCTCGCCTTGGTGAAGAACGTGGAGTAGGTGTCCAGGCCGGGCATCGTCGCGCGGTCGAAAGGCGAGCCGGGCAGCATCCTGCGGTAGACCGTGGCGAAGGCTGCGGCCAGTTCCGACGGTGGTTGGAATACGTACCAGAACACGGCCAGTCGCCCGCCGGGGCGCAGCACTCGCGCCGCTTTGGCTGCTCCCACGACCGGGTCGACCCAATGCCAGGTCTGCCCGGCGACGACCGCGTCGAACGTCCGGCCCGCGGTATCCCAGGCTTCGAACGTCGACACCTCGACCTCGACGCCGCTGCGGCGCGCGAACTCGGCCATCCGCGAGTCGGGTTCGACTCCGAGCACCCGGCTGCCTGCCGCCTGGAACTGCCTGGCCGCGATGCCGGTGCCGGTCCCGACATCGAGCACGTCGCGGCCGGGGCTCTCGGCGACTATCCGCGCCACCAGGGCGTCCGGGTAACGCGGCCGGGTTCGGTCATAGCGTTCGGCGTCAGAGCCGAACGACTCGGCTATGTGTCGGGCCCGATGCGCCTCGCGCGGCTCGGGCTCGGAAAGGGGCGGTTGCTCCGACGGTATAGTGGGCATGTGCCCACTATAGTGGGCACATGCCCACTCGTAAATCGAGAAGGGCTGGGCGAGGGAAGGATTCGCGGTATGCCGACCGGCATTGCCCTGCGTGACGTGCGCGAACAGCTGTTCGACGCAGCAGAGCGCATCCTGCTCCGTGCCGGACCGACCGCGCTGACCAGCCGGGCGGTCACCACCGAGGCAGGCTGTGCCAAGGGGGTCCTGCACCGGCATTTCGCCGACTTCGACGGTTTCCTCGCCGAGCTCGTGCTCGACCGCATCGGCCGGATCGACAATCAGGCCGTCGCGCTGCGCGAATCCGCGGGAACCGGCACCGTCGCCGAGAACGTCACCGGCGCGCTGACGACTCTGTTCGAGTCGGTCGCGGTGGCGATCATCAGCCTCGTCACCTTCCGCGACGAGTTGCGCACCCGGCTGCGCCGGGTCCGGCCACCCGGCGTCCCGGTAGTGACGGAGGCTGCGGCCATGATCGCCTCCTACCTGACCGCCGAGCGCGACCTCGGCCGCATCGCGGCCGACGCCGACGTGGACACCCTCGCGCTCATGGTGATCGGGACCGGGCACCTGCTGTTCGCGGGCCGGGAGGGCACGCCGCCGGAGACCGCTGCTGTCCACAAGGTCATGACCACGGTCCTCGACCCGGCGCTTTCCCGCTGAAATACTGCCGCCGGGAATCTGTCGGTGGCTGGGCTTAGGCTGATGAGCATGGCATTCGCAACCGAAATCCCAGCGGAAGGCTTCGAGGACAGGGCCGGTGGGACGCCGCTCGCGCATTCCGAGTTCAGGCCGGTCGGCGAGATCGAGCGGGCTGACGGCCGGTTCGACGTGGTCAGCGATCACAAGCCCGCCGGTGACCAGCCTGCAGCCATCGAAGAGCTGGAGCGCCGGATCAGGGCGGGCGAGCGCGACGTGGTGCTGCTCGGCGCCACCGGCACCGGCAAGTCGGCGACCACCGCCTGGCTGATCGAGAGGCTGCAGCGCCCGACGCTGGTAATGGCGCCGAACAAGACCCTCGCCGCGCAGCTGGCCAACGAGCTGCGAGAGATGTTGCCCAACAATGCCGTCGAGTACTTCGTCTCGTACTACGACTACTACCAGCCCGAGGCGTACATCGCGCAGACCGACACCTATATCGAGAAGGACAGCTCGATCAACGACGATGTCGAGCGGCTGCGCCACTCGGCCACCTCGAGCCTGCTCTCGCGCCGGGACGTGGTGGTGGTCGCGTCGGTGTCGTGCATCTACGGCCTCGGCACACCACAGTCGTACCTGGATCGGTCGGTGCAGTTGGAGGTGGGCACCGAGCTCGACCGCGACGCGTTCCTGCGACTGCTGGTCGACGTGCAATACACCCGCAACGACATGTCGTTCACCCGTGGCTCGTTCCGGGTGCGCGGCGACACCGTCGAGATCATTCCCTCCTACGAGGAGCTCGCGGTGCGCATCGAGTTCTTCGGTGACGAGATCGAGGCGCTGTACTACCTGCACCCGCTGACCGGTGATGTGGTCCGACAGGTCGACACGGTGCGGATCTTCCCGGCCACCCACTACGTGGCGGGTCCGGAGCGCATGGAGCGCGCGGTCGGCGATATCGAGATGGAGCTGGAGCAGCGGCTTGCCGAGCTGGAACGGCAGGGCAAGCTGCTCGAGGCGCAACGGCTACGCATGCGCACCCAGTACGACCTGGAGATGATTCGGCAGGTCGGGTTCTGCTCCGGCATCGAGAACTACTCGCGCCACATCGATGGCCGTGCGGCCGGCACCGCGCCTGCCACGCTGATCGACTATTTCCCCGAAGACTTCCTGCTCGTCATCGATGAGTCGCACAACACCGTGCCGCAGATCGGCGGCATGTACGAGGGCGATATGTCGCGCAAGCGCAACCTCGTCGAATACGGCTTCCGGCTGCCGTCCGCGGTCGACAACCGACCGCTCACCTGGGAGGAATTCGCCGATCGAATCGGGCAGACGGTGTACCTGTCGGCCACGCCGGGTCCCTACGAGCTCGGGCAGGCCGGCGGTGAGGTCGTCGAGCAGGTGATCCGCCCGACCGGGCTCGTCGATCCGAAGGTCGTGGTCAAGCCGACCAAGGGACAGATCGACGACCTGATCCACGAAATCCGCCAGCGTACCGAGCGCGACGAACGCGTGCTGGTCACCACCCTCACCAAGAAGATGTCCGAGGATCTGACCGACTACCTGCTCGGCCTCGGCATCCGGGTGCGCTACCTGCACTCCGAGATCGACACGCTGCGGCGCGTGGAACTGCTGCGGCAGCTGCGGCTCGGCGAGTACGACGTGCTCGTCGGCATCAACCTGCTGCGTGAGGGCCTCGACCTGCCGGAGGTGTCGCTGGTTGCGATCCTCGACGCCGACAAGGAAGGCTTCCTGCGCAGCACGACCGCGCTGATCCAGACCATCGGCCGTGCTGCGCGCAATGTGTCGGGCGAGGTGCACATGTACGCCGACAAGATCACCGACTCGATGCAGTTCGCCATCAGCGAGACCGAGCGGCGCCGGGCCAAACAGGTTGCCTACAACGAAGAAATGGGCATCGACCCACAGCCGCTGCGCAAGAAGATTGCCGACATCCTGGATCAGGTGTACCAGGAGGCCGACGACAGCGAGGTCGCCGTCGGCGGTTCCGGTCGTAACGCCAGTCGTGGCCGCAGGGCCCAGGGTGAGCCGGGTCGCGCGGTGAGCGCGGGCATCTACGAGGGCCGCGACGTCAAATCGATGCCGCGTGCCGAGCTCGCGGACCTGGTGAAGGAACTCACCGCGCAGATGATGAGTGCGGCACGGGATCTGCAGTTCGAGCTGGCCGGACGACTACGCGACGAAATCGCCGATCTCAAGAAGGAACTGCGCGGCATGGACGCCGCCGGGTTGAGTTGAGGCCGGGCCCGGCGGTGTCCGGCAGCTCGGCCGCGGCGGGCTCAGGACTGTGTCGCCATCCATTCGTTGACGCGGCGCTCGGCTTCCTCGCGGGAGACGTTTTCGACCTTGGTGATCACTGCCCACCGGTGACCGAACGGATCGATCACGACACCGAACCGGTCGCCGGTGACGAAGGTCTGCGGCTGTTCGGCACTGCGGGCGCCGTGCGCGATGGCGCGTTCGATGACTGCGTCGACGTCCGGGCAGTAGTGCACGATCGAGGTGTGCACCCAGTCGCCGTTCGGGGCGAGCACGTTGTTGTCGGGGATGGGCATGCCCACTTGCAGGGTCGAGTCGCCGATCTTCAGTTCGGCGTGCGCGGGCTGGCCGTCGGGCAGGTCACTGCGGCCGACCACTTCTGCGCCGAATACCGCCGTGTAGAAGTCGATTGCTTTATTGCCGTCGGACACCGCGAGAAAGCAGGTGATCGAGTGGTAGCCGTCGGCGATGGGGTTCACTGTTTCGCTCATGCCGACTACCCTCGTCGATCGCGCGACCAGGGTCTTGTAAGAAAGCGACACCATGCCCGTGGGTACTGACCAGGTGGTGGCAGGACCGGAACCGGCAGGTGCTCCTGCCCTCGACGACGTGAAGGGGATCCTGCACCCGGACGAGCAGGCCAGGCATCGATCGCTGGCCCGGCTACCCGCCGGACCCGAGATCGGCCGGTTCGTCGAGTGGTATTGGTCGGTCCGCTGGGATCTGCGTGGCCGTCCGCCGTACTACGCCGAGGTGCTGTCGTATCCGTGCGTGAATGTCACCTTCGAGCAGACCGCAACTCGCACCGGCGGTTTCGTCAACGGCGTCTCCACGACCAGATACATCCGTGAGCTCAGCGAGATGGGGGAGACGTTCGGGGTTCGCTTCCGTGCGGGCGGCTTCGGTGCTTTCACGGGCCTGAACGTCGGCTCGTTCCGTGACGCGGCCGTGCCACTGGCCCAGGTGCTGCCGGAGGCCGATGGGCTGACCGAGCGCGTGCTCGCGGTGTCGTCGGATCTCCAGCGCCGTACCATCATCGAGGATTTCTTCGCCGGCCGCGAGACCGACGACGACCCGACCTATCGACTGGTGCTGCGCATCGTCGAGGCGATGGAGCACGACCCGGAATTGACCAGGGTCGATCAGGTCACCGAGCGGTTCGACGTGCCGATCCGCACCCTGCAGCGGATGTTTCGCAGATACATCGGGGCCGGACCGAAATGGGTGCTGCGCCGCTATCGCCTGCAGGACGGCGCCGATCTACTTGCGCGCGGCCACATCGAAGACCTGGCTGCGCTCGCCGCGGAGCTCGGCTACTTCGATCAGGCGCATTTCTCTCGTGAGTTCGCCGCTGAGGTCGGAATGGCTCCGCTGGAATATGCCAAGAATTCGATACGCTCGCGCAACGAGGTCACTTCGAAAGTTCTTCCTACCGAGAAATAGCCGCAGTGCCGGCAATCGAATAAGACCTCGTGTACCCATCGCCAACGAGGGAGCAGGACATGGACGTCGTGGTTTTGATCGGGCGGGTGCTTTTCGTCGTGTTGTTCTTCGGCTCGGCAGTCGGGCATTTCACGCAGACCGAGGCGATGACGGGTTACGCGCAGAGCCGCGGCGTGCCGGCGCCGAAGGCCGGTGTGCTCGCCGCGGGTGTGCTGATGGCGCTCGGTGCGGCGAGTGTGCTGCTGGGGATTTGGGCGGATCTGGGTGCGCTGCTGCTGGTGATCGTGCTGCTGCCGACCGCGTTCCTGATGCATCGGTTCTGGTCGGAGACCGATCCGGAGACAAAACAGGGCGAGATGATCCACTTCAACAAGGATCTCGCCCTCGCCGGTGCGTCGCTGATGCTGTTCGCTTTCTTCGCGCATGTCGACGAACTCGGATTGACCATCACCGGGCCGCTATTCCATCTCGGATGACTGTGATGAATCTCCCACGCACACAAGAACGTTCGCAGGAGTTGTGATCGATCACAGAACTCGGGTCGAGAAATTGAATCTGCCCTGGTCGGTAAGGTCATCGAGCATTCGCCGAGCGAACCGGTGTTCGGAATGCCCGAACACCCCGAGTGTGATGTGTTGCGATTTCTGATATTTCCGACGGTTTTGCCGCTAGGGTCGAGCCCAGTCGCCGCGCCGGTGCCACGACTGATGGTGGTGCCGGACGTAGGCACCCGACCACCGCATAGTTGGAGGAGAGATGACCGCCTACCGGACCATTGTCGTCGGTACCGATGGCTCGGACTCGTCGTATGTCGCCGTCGAAAAGGCCGCCGCGCTGGCGGGCGAGGGGGAAACGACGCTGGTTGTGGCCTGCGCGTACTACCCGACCGACGATCGCGATGTCGCGGCTGCGGCCGATGTGCTCAAGGACGAGGCCTACCAGGTGCGCGGCTCCGCGCCGACCAACGAGATCCTGCGCACCGCCAGGGACAAGGCCGCCGCCGTCGGCGCCAAGAACATTGTCGAGCGCTCCATCGTCGGCGAGCCGGTCGAATCGCTGCTCGCTCTCGTCAAGGAGGTGGAGGCCGATCTGCTCGTCGTCGGCAACCGGGGTCTGAACACCCTGGCGGGCCGCCTGCTCGGCTCGGTGCCTTCCGATGTCGCCCGCAAATCGCGCTCCGACGTCCTGATCGTGCACACCGTGCGCTGAAGGTAGTCCCGCGCAACGCGAACCTCGCCCGCTCCGGGCAGTTCGTGTCGACAGACCCGACCCCGTCGTTCCGGCCGAAGCCGCAACGACGGGGTTTCTCATGTGTGCCCTATGCCAGTGCGTGCAGCACCGGCGGCAGCTCTCCGATGTGGATGACGCCGAGGCGCTGGGTCGCGCGGGTCAGCGCGACATACAGATCGTTGAGGCCGCGCGGAGACTCCGCGAGAATCTGCGCGGGTTCGACCAGATACACCGCGTCGAACTCGAGGCCCTTCACGTCGTGCACGGTCAGCACGCGCACCGATTCGCCTGCCAGCTCGGCGAAATCCGGGACCAGGTCGTGCGGAGCGATCACCGCGGTGGTGCCCGGTCCGGTCTCGGTGCCCACCAATCGCTCGACCTCGCTACGCAATCGGTTCGCGGTGACCGCGTAGGCGCGTGGTGGCTGCCCGGACTCCCGCACCGATCGCGGCGCCGCCGCGGTGGGGTCGATCGCGCTCAGCACGCCGGCGGCGACGTCCATGATCTCGGCCGGGGTCCGGTAGTTCACCGTGAGCTCGGTCAGCTTCCAGCGTTTGGCCACATACGGTTCCAGCATCGCCTGCCACGACGAAGCGCCCGCGGGGTCGCCGGTCTGCGCTACGTCGCCGACGACGGTGATCCAGCGATTCGGGATGCGGCGCATCACCATTCGCCACGCCATTTCCGAAAGCTCCTGCGCCTCGTCCACGATCACGTGACCGTAGGTCCAGGTGCGGTCGCCCGCGGCGCGTTCGGCGGTGGTCTGACTGGCGCGCACATTCTGGCGTTCGGCGAGCTGGCCGGCATCGATCAGGTCATAGGCCATCAGGATCTCGGGATCGAGCTCGTCTTCCAGATCCTGTGGCGCCGAACCGGTCAGGATGTCGAGCGCGTCCTGCGCCTCGGCCAGCTGGGCCCGCCAGCGGCGCCGTGCGCGTTCGCGTTCCTCGGCGTCGTCGACACCGAGCAACTCGGCGAGCTCGTCGAGCAGTGGTGCGTCGGCCGCGCTGTATTCGCCATTATCCGACCGCACCAGCTCGGCACGGTCGGCAGGATCGAGGCTGCCGGCCACGCGATCGAGCCGCTTGGGGTCGGCGAGCAGGTCGGCGAGTACGTCCTGTGGCGACAGGATCGGCCAGAGCCGACCGATCGCGGCCTGAATCGCGGGATCGGTGCGCATCTCGTCGCGGATTTCAGCGAGATCGGTTCGGCTGAGCAGACTTTGGCCGCCGGACAGGTCGGCGCCCATGGTCTGGGCCAGCTGATCGGTCAGTGCGTCCAGCACCGAGCTTGCGAAGATCGGCCTGGCCAGGTTGTGCGGGCGGCGCGAGGAGCGGGCCCGGCCGCGGGCGCGGGTGGTGATCTTGCGATCCAGGATCACCGGGTAGCCGTCGAAGGTCAGGCGGATCGGCTCGGCGGGTATCTCCTGCCGATCGCGCACCGCCTGCTTGAGCACCTCGACGATGGCGAGCGAGCCCTTGATCTCGCCGGCCCGCAGCGAGTCCTCCCGAGTGGCTTTCACCCCGGGATACAGGTCGCCGATGGTGGACAGCAGCACGCCGGTCTCGCCCAGCGAGGGCAGCACCTGGCCGATGTAGTCGAGGAAAGTGGCGTTCGGGCCGATGATCAGCACGCCGGACTTGGCCAGCTGCTGCCGGTAGGTGTAGAGCAGGAAGGCCGCGCGGTGCAGTGCCACAGCGGTCTTGCCGGTGCCGGGACCGCCCTGCACCACCAGCACGCTCTTGTGCTCGGAGCGGATGATCGCATCCTGCTCGTGTTGGATGGTCTCGACGATGTCGTTCATGTGGCCGGTGCGCGCGGCATTGAGCGCCGCGAGCAGCGCGCTCTCACTGCCGACGCCGCCGTCCGCGCCGGTGACGCCGGCCTGGTGCGCCGCTTCCAGATCGAGGTATTCGTCGTTGACCGCGGTGACTGTGCGATTGCGCGAGCGGATGTGACGGCGGCGGGTCACCCCGTCGGGCGTCGCGGTGGTGGCCAAATAGAACGGCCGGGCAAGCGGTGCGCGCCAATCCAGCAGCAGCGTCTCGTAGTCGTCTTTTTCGTCGAGGATTCCGAGCCTGCCGATGTAGCGGTATTCGCCGTCCTGATCGCCATCGAGGTCGATCCGGCCGAAACACAGGCCGTGTTCGGCGGCGTCGTACTTGGCAAGGTCCTCGTGGTAGAGCGCGCTGAACGATTCCCGCTCGCTGCGTGCCTGCGGGGTGCCGCCGGTTTCCAGCAGCACCGTGCGCAAGCGGTTGTTGGCATAGTCGCGCATGCCGTCGAGCCGGTCGTAGAGCACAGACAGGTAGGCCTGCTCCTGCTCGATTTCGCGGTTTCGCTCGGATGCGCCGTCGTGCGCGGCACGATCCTGAGTGAGACGGTCGGGCAAACTGAACTCCTTAGTCACCGCGATGAACCTGCGCACCCGCAGCGGACGAGTGCACGCGAACTCTGTAGAAAACAGAGTTGTCGAGTCTACTGCCGGTTCGGTGTGCTCGCCGTAACCGCAGGTGGGGTATCTGATGTCGCGTCGCCCACTATCGGGGCGAAGTGCTGCACAACCGGGAAGGGGTCATAGAAGTGGTGTAACAGCTGCTGCCAGCGCTGATACCCCGCGGAGCCGCGAAATCCTTCGACGTGGTCCGCCAGTCGCTCCCATTCCACCAGGAGCAGATACGTGTCGGGCGTCTCGATACCGCGCGAGAGCGAGAGCGACCGAAATCCCGGCATGGTCGAGATGATCGGCTTCGCCTCGGCGAAGGCGGCCTCGAAGTCTTGGGCCTGTTCGGGACGGACGGAAAGCAGCGCGTGTTCGAGAATCATCGATGACCTTCAAGAGGCGTGGGTGTTGTTCGGCATGCGGCCGAGGGGGGTGCCGCTGTCCCGGTGCCCGGCCGGCTTGGCGCGGTACATCGCAAGGTCCGCGTCGTGCAGGACCGCCTCCGGTGTGCGGTGGTCGCCGGGGCTGAGCTCGGTGGCGCCGATCGAGGCGTTCACCTCGATGCGGTGTCCGCGCGCGATGATCGGCTCGGCCATGGACGAGCGCAGCCGAGTCACCAGCGTGTCGATGTCGACCCGCCGCGCCGGTCCGGAAAGCAGCACGAGGAACTCGTCGCCGCCGAGCCTGCCGACCAGGTCATCGCCGCGCAGTGCGCGCTGCAGCCGCTGCGCGACGATCTGCAGCACGGTGTCGCCGATCGCGTGGCCGAGGGTGTCGTTGATCGCCTTGAACCCGTCCAGGTCGATGAACAGCACGGTCGATACCGGAAGTGTCTCGCTGGTGGCGAGCGCGCCTGCGAGCTGGGAGAGGATCAGCGAGCGGTTGGCAAGTCCGGTCAGGGAGTCGTGCGTGGCCTGGTACTCCAGTTGCCTTCTGCTGGCGCGGAAATCGGTGATGTCGGCGAAGGAGGATACGGCCGGGGAGGCCGGGTCGCCGGGGTTGAGCAGCCGGCTGCTTCCGGACAACCAGCGCCGCTGTCCGTCGTGGCGGTCGACGCCGAAGACGTAGCCGGTGATGGTTTCGCCGGTGGCGAGGGTCCGCGCGATCGGGTGGCGGGTCGCGGGCAGTGGCTGTGCGTTGGCATCCAGCAGCAGCAGCGGCAGTTCGTCGATCGTCGCGCCGATGAGATCGCGGGCGCGTTCGTCGGTGCCGAAGATCCGCCGGGCCGCCGGATTGGCCGATTCGATGCGGCCGTGGCGGTCGATCACCACCACGCCCTCCTCCAGTTGGGAGACGACGGTGGTGAAGTACTGCTCGGCGCGCCGCTGCGCGTCCTCTGCGGCGCGCTGTGCGGTCAGATCGTGTACGACTACCTGGTAGGCGAGATGGTCGTACCAGGCGGTGAGTACGGAGATCGTTTCGACGGGGACGGTGCCGCCGTCGAGACGTATCAGCGTCATCTCGGCGCGATCGGAGGCGTCGCCGGAGTTGGTCAGCGTGCTGATCCGCTCGATCATGCCGAGCACCGAGTGTGGATGGACGAACTGCGTGAGCGGTTTGCCGATCACATCGTCGATGCTGCCGGCTGCGAGCATCCGCGCCATGGCCCGGTTGACGTAGACGACGGTGCCACGTGCGTGCACACAGATGCCGTCCGGGGTGTGCTCGACCAGGGACTGGTAGCGCTGCGCCAGCTGCTCGGCCGCTACTGCGCCGTCTGCCTTGTTCTCACCCACTCGAACCCCCGATCGTCGACCCAATCATGGCCATTGGAACATGGGATTATTCTGACCTCGAGGTGTACAAGATCACACCGTCGACGCTATTGCTTCGATCACAGTTCGGGCACTTCATCGGGCCTTATCTGATGATCATTACAAACCCGATTCTCCGCGCACATCTCGAGCCGACATGCTGGTCGGACCGGAGGACCGGCGAAGGAGCGAAGCTATGCCTGGCTCAGTCGCGCAGACCGAAGCGCAATACCAAGATCATATGACGATCGCCGGAATCGGGGCGGTCAGCGGGTACGGCTGGGGCCGCGAGACTCTGTGGGAGGGGTTGCTCAGCGGCAAGTCGGCAGCGAACCTGCAACCCGGTTACGGTCTCGACCGTGACGAGCACGCCTGGGCGTCGCTGGTGCCCGACGGCGGCGACTACACGGTCAGTAACAGCCGCTACGGGCGCGCCATACACGAGTCGGCGCGCGAGGCGATCGCCGATGCGCACGCGCGTGGCTGGCGGCCGGGCCGCACCGTCGGCGTGCTGCACGCGATCGTGCTCGGCGACGTCACGAACTGGCGTGACTTCTACCTTGTCGACCACGGCCATCGCCGCTCCCGCGACTACATGCGACTACTTCCCTCGACTCCGATCTCGGTATTGCAGCAGGAATTCGGCTTCCACGGTCCTGCGATGAATATCTCGGCGGCGTGCAGCTCGGCGAATGTCGCGCTGATCACCGCGAAGCTGTGGTTGGACGCGGGCGTAGCGGACGACGTGATCTGCATTGCCACCGATATGTCCGCGACGCCCGACATGCTCGAGCACTTCGTCCGCCTCGGCGCCGCGGTCGGCGATGCCGAACCGCTGGATGCCTGCCGTCCCTTCCAGACGGGTAGCCGCGGTTTCAGCATGGGTGAGGCGTCGGTGGCGTTCGTGCTGAGCCGTTCGGTGCGGCGCCCGTACGCGGCGATGCTGGGCGGGGGGATGACCAACGACGCGTACCACGTGGTTTCGGTGGACCCCGGCCACGATCAGATCTTCGACTGCGCACGCATGGCGTTGGCCGCCGCCGATGTCGCCCCCGCGGATGTCCGGTATTTCAACGCGCACGGCACCGGGACCAAACAATGCGATGTCGCCGAGCGGCATCTGCTGACACACCTGTTCGGCGACCGCCCGCACGTCTATGCGGTGAAACCACTCGCGGGCCACTGTCAGGGCGCGGCGGCGGCGGTCGAGGTGGCCGCGGCGGCGCTGGGATACGAGCGGGGCGTCGTGCCCGCCGCGCCGATCGTCGCGTCCGCGTACGAGCGGTTGCTCGACGGCCCGACGGAGTTCGAGAGTGGTGTCACGGTGAAGTTGTCGCTCGGCATGGGCGGCAACAATTCGATGGTGGTGCTCGGGCCGGTGTGAGCCCGGCTCATGGCAGTGGCACCGACCAGCTGAGGCGGGTCCCCGGTAGCCGGTCATCCGGATCGTCGGCGCGGCGGATATCGGGCCCGATGGTGAACTGTCCGTCCGACTTCTCGGCCCGCTGCTCCAGACTGCGCAGCCCGCTGCGGATCACGTGATTCGGTATGCCCCAACCGTTGTCGGTCACCACGATGGTCAGATCGTCGGCCACACCGATTTCCACCGCGACCAGATCGCCGCCGGAATGCCGCACCGCGTTGGTCACCGCTTCCCGCACCACCGCCTCGGCGTGATCGGCGAGCTCGGCTTCCAACACCGACAGCGGTCCGGTCACCTGAATGGTCGCCCGCAGTTCGGTGTCGGCGGTCTGCTGCCGGATCGCCGCTTCGATCCGCTGCTGCAGCCCGGTGCTCTGGCCGCCGCCGTGCAGGTCGAAGATCGAGGTGCGGATCTCTTGGACGACCTCCTGCAGATCGTTGATCACGTTTGCCAGACGCTCGCGCACGCCTGGAGCCTCGGTCCGTGGCACCGCGCCCTGCAGAGTGAGCCCGATCGCGAAGAGCCGCTGGATCACGTGGTCGTGCAGGTCGCGCGCGATGCGGTCGCGGTCAGCGAGGATGTCGAGATCACGCATGCGGCGCTGAGTGTCGGCCAGTTGCATGGCCAGCGCCGCCTGATCGGTGAATGCGGCGGTCAGCTCGACCAATTCGTCCGGGTACGGCGCGGAGCCCGCCGGGCGCACGGTGACCAACGCGCCGAGAGTGGCATCAGGCGTGCACAACGGCAGGATCAGCGCAGGGCCGACATCGGGCAGTGGCGCGCCGAGATCGACCTGCGCGGCATCGTCGAAGCGCAGCGGCGTGCGCCGAGTGAAGGCCTCGCCGAGCGCGGTGCCCTCGGTGTGCACGGTCCATCCGTCGTGGCCCGCACTCGGCCCGGACCACTGCGTGATCGACAACTCGGTGACCTCGCCGAGCCTGCCGTCGGCCCTCCCGGCGCTGGCCAGGAAGGACTGGTGTGAGCCGGTGAGGGTGCGGGCGTGGTCGACCACATGGGCGAGGACCAGATCGGGTTCGGTCCCGGCCAGAAATTCGGTGGCGATGTCTCTGGTCGCCTCGATCCACGCCTGCCGGGTGCGGGCGGATTCGTAGAGCCTGGCGTTATCCACCGCGATGCCCGCCGCGGCAGCCAGGGCCTGGACGAGCACATCGTCATCCTCGGTGAACGGATGTCCGCCCGCTTTCTCGGTGAGGTACAGGCTGCCGAAGATCTCGTCGCGGATGCGCACGGGGACGCCGAGGAAGGTGTGCATCGGCGGGTGGTGTGGCGGAAACCCCACCGACGCAAGATGATTCGACAATTCGTCGAGGCGAAGCGGTCTCGGCTGGTTGAACACGACGCCGAGCACACCGTGCCCGGCGGGCAGCCTGCCGATCCGGTCGCGGGTTTCGTCGTCCATGCCCTCATCGATGAACTGGGTCACCTGCTGGTCGTGGCCGCGCACCGCGAGCGCACCGTAGCGGGCGTCGACGAGGCTGGTTGCCGTGTGCACGATGGTGCGCAGGGTTTCGTCGAGATCGAGTCCGGAGGTGACGGCGAGCATCGCCTCGACAAGACCGTCCATCCGGTCGCGCGAATCGATGATCAACTCGACGCGTTCCCTGACCTCGGAGAGCAGCTCCCGGAGCCGAAGTTGCGACAACGTGTCGCGCACCGAATACGGGCCGCTGCCGTTTTCTTCGGTCATCTCGGCTTCCTGTCCGTGCGGGCGCGTCACAGCGCTTTTCTCAGTCTAGTTGGCCGATCGAGGACTTTCGGCTCTGTTCACCGTGACCTTACGGTGATGAGGTGGGCGCACCGGGAATAGAAAGTAGGGATGTCCTATGAATTCGTCGGAGCTGGTGAGAGCGTCGGAATTGGTGGGCGAGACCGAGTTGGTCGGTGTTCCGGAGCTCATGGGCGGGCCGAAATCGGTCGGCGGGTCGAAGATGTTCGGCAGGACCGAGCTGTTGCGTTCGACCGAGCTGTGGGCGACCGCGGCCGACCCGGAACTCGCGGTGACGACGTGTGGTGCGGTGCCCCCAGCAGACGTGACACGGGCGGTGCGGGCGATCGGCCGGGTGTTGCGCCGCCATCACGTCGATTCGGCGGCGCGGGTGCGGGTCACGGTGCCGCCCGATGTCACCGAACCGACACTGGTACAGGCGAACATCCGCTTCCACGACACTCCGACCCGGGTGCAGGTCACCGGACCGCGCGGGTTCGCCGTCACCTTCGCCGTCGAACGGCTGGACCGGCAGATCGCCCGGCTGGCGACCAGTCAGGCGCGCCCTTTCCCCGATCCGGCTCGTCCACCACTGGCCAGGGTTACCGAGCTGCGCCCGATCGTTCGCAGGAAGTTCTGCGCGCTTTTGACCGGAACCCCGGCCGAGGCGACGGCAGTGCTGGACGCAATGGACTACGACGCCTACCTGTTCACCGATTCGGAAACCGGTGAGGACGCGATCGTGCACTGGGAGGAGTCGCTGGGCGTGCGGCTGTCGCGACAGTACGGGACGGCTGCGCCGCAGGCAGCGGCAGAGGTGGCATTGACGGTGAATTCCCTTCCGCTCACCGTGCATTCGGAACCGGCGCCCGCACTGAGCGAGGACAAGGCGGCGGCGCGGTTGTGTCGAGGGGGACTGCCGTTCCTGTTCTTCACCGATCCGGGTAGCGGCCGTGGCCGACTGCTCTATCGCCGATACGATGGCGACCTCACGATTGTGGTCCCGGCGGGCACCGAGTAGCCGGGTAGGTCTTCGCCTAGCTGTCGCGCAGTTTGGTGGCCAGCACCGCGGCCTGGGTGCGGCGTTCCATGCCGAGTTTGGCCAGTAGTCGGGAAACGTAATTCTTGACGGTCTTCTCCGCCAGGAACATTCGCGCCGCGATCTGGCGATTGGTCAACCCTTCGCCGAGCAGTGCGAGCAGTCTGCGTTCTTGTTCGGTGAGTCCGGCGAGCGGCCCATCGTTCTCGGTGCTGCTGTGCAAGCGCGCTTTGAGCGCGGCGGCTGCGCGGTTATCCAGCAGCGAGCGGCCCGCGCCGACTTCCTTGATGGCCGCGGCCAATTCCATACCCTTGATGTTCTTGACGACGTATCCGCTCGCGCCGGCGAGAATCGCGTCGAGCATGGCGTGCTCGTCGGTGTAGGAGGTGAGGATCAGGCAGCGCAGGCCCTCGACATCGGCGAGCAGATCGCGGCACAGTTCGATGCCGTTGCCGTCGGGCAGCCGCATGTCGAGCACCGCGACGTCCGGCCGTAGCGCGGGGATGCCGATCATGGCCTGCGCGACATCGCCCGCCTCGCCGATGACCGTGAGCTCGGGGTCGCTGTCCAACAGGTCGATGAGGCCGCGGCGGACGATCTCGTGGTCGTCGACGAGGAACACCTTGATCACGCCGCCTCCTCCCTCGCTCGCGGGATTTCCCGCGCCCTGCTCGGCGGGGCCTGCGCGCCCCGTTGTGCCACCTGCTCAAGGTAACTCGCCGGGCGCGCGTTGGGATAGCGGAGCGCAATTCGGCGACACTGGATTTCAGCAATATTCGGCCAACGGCGCCGCTACTCATGAGCGGGGCGCAGACAGCGGATCCGCTGTCTGCCCGCCGCACGAAGCCGAGCATCGGTAGGCTGTAGGTGTGAGCAGCCCCTGGGGGGAAGGTGCGGGTCCGGGTGAGCCCGGGGCGGTCGAGGCAGGCGTCACCCTCGTCGAGGGCTCGACATTCTGTATCAGCGAAACCGGTGGCAGCATAAGCCCGCATCGTCAGGAGGGATTGTTCGTCCGCGACACCAGGGTGTTGTCGCGGTGGCGGCTCACGATCGATGGGGTGCTGCCACAGCCGCTCACCGTTCAGTATGCCGACCCCTACAGCGCGACCATCCTGGCCAGGACGGCGCCGAGCCCGGGCCGCGCCGACAGCACGGCGTTGGTGATCGTCGGGCGCCACGTCGGCGACGGCATGCGCGATGACCTGACTGTGCGCAACCTGTCCGGCGAACCCGTCCGCTGCGTGGTGGCGCTGGAAGTCGACGCCGATTTCGCGGACCTGTTCGAGGTGAAGGATGGCAGGACCGGTGACGGCGTGGTCACCAGCAGCAGCGCCGTCGACGGAGCGATCGAGATCACCAGGGCCGATCTGCAGGTGGGTGTCACCGTCGCCGCGGCGGGAGCAACCGCGCGCAATCGCGAATTGCGCTGGCAGGTGGACCTTCCCGGGCGTGGCGAATGGACCGCGTGCATCCAGTACCGGCCCGCGCTCGGCGCGGACCCGGTGACGCCGCGGTATGTGTGCGGCAGTTCCGTCTCGCTCAGCGAGCCCGCGCAGCGCTTACGCGACTGGTATGAGAATTCACCCACCGTGCACACCGACGACGAAACCCTCGCCGCGGTGTTGCAGCGCGCCGTCACCGATCTCGGGGCCTTGCGTATCTTCGATCCCGGCCATCCCCAGCGGGCTGTGGTCGCCGCGGGCGCGCCCTGGTTCATGGCGCTGTTCGGCCGCGACTCGCTGCTCACCTCGTGGATGGTGCTGCCGCTGGATCGCAGGCTCGCCGTTGGCACCCTACAGAGCCTGGCGGGCTTGCAGGGCAACGAGATTCGTTCGGCCACCGAGGAACAGCCCGGCCGGATTCCGCACGAGGTGCGGTTCGGGCGGGCGTCGACACTGCTGCTCGGTGGTGACACCGTCTACTACGGCACCGCCGACGCCACGCCGCTGTTCGTCATGCTGCTCGGCGAGCTGCATCGCTGGGGGCTCGATGCCGGGACCCGCGCTGAGCTGCTGCCGCACGCCGATCGGGCGCTGGACTGGATCGACGACTACGGCGACGCCGACGGAGACGGTTTCGTCGAATATCAGCGGTCCGCCGAACACGGGCTGGCCAACCAGGGCTGGAAAGACTCGTGGGACGGCGTGAACTTCATCGACGGCACCCTGCCCGATGCGCCCATCGCGCTTGCCGAGGTGCAGGGGTATGTCTATGCGGCCTACCTGGCACGGGCGGAGCTGGCGCTCGACGCGGGCGACCACGCCACCGCGGATCGACTCCGCGCGAAGGCAGGCCGCTTGAAAGCCGCCTTCAACAAGGCATTCTGGCTGCCGGAACACGGCTGGTATGCGATCGGGCTCGATCGGGACAAGCGGCCGATCGATGCGCTGACCTCCAATATCGGACACTGCCTGTGGACCGGGATCGTTGATGACGACAAGGCGGGCCTGGTCGCCGACCGCCTGCTCGCGCCCGAAATGTTCACCGGTTGGGGCATCCGGACGCTGGCAACGACCATGGGTGCATACAACCCGGTCAGCTACCACAACGGCTCGGTATGGCCGCACGACAACGCCATCTGCGCCGCCGGGCTGATGCGCTACGGGTACACCGAGCAGGCGAACCGGGTGATCGATGGGATGCTGGATGCGTCGAGCCGGTTCGGGCATCGGCTGCCCGAGTTGTTCTGTGGCTTCGATCGCACCGAGTTCGCGGCGCCGGTGCCCTATCCGACATCGTGCTCGCCGCAGGCATGGGCGGCCGCGGCGCCGCTGCTGTTTCTGCGCAGCATGTTGCGACTGGAGCCGGGCAGTGGTGGTTCGACCGGACCGGGCCCGGCCTCGATCGCGCCCGCGGTGCCGGACCGGTACCTGCCGCTGCGGGTCAACGGGCTGCGCGTGGGCTCGGATGTGCTGACGGTCACCGTCGACAGGGATGGCTGGCAGTTGCTCGGACTGTCCGGCGAGCGGCCTCGATCAGGGCGCTGAGCTGGGTGGGAACCGGCCCCGGTCCGGCGCTCGGCGAAACTTGTCGGTGGGCGGGCCTAGCATGGCGGCGGGGGCACGTCTGAACACGTCTGAACACGGAGAAGGGACACCTGGTGGCGGAACGCCTCACTGTGCGCGGAGCTCGGGAGCACAACCTGAAGGGGGTCGACCTCGACTTGCCCCGCGACAGTCTCATCGTGTTCACCGGACTGTCGGGCTCGGGCAAATCGAGCCTGGCCTTCGACACGATCTTCGCCGAGGGCCAGCGCCGGTACGTGGAGTCGCTGTCCGCTTACGCTCGCCAGTTCCTCGGGCAGATGGACAAGCCGGATGTCGACTTCATCGAGGGTCTCTCACCCGCGGTGTCCATCGACCAGAAGTCGACCAACCGCAACCCGCGCTCGACCGTCGGCACCATTACCGAGGTCTACGACTACCTGCGCCTGCTCTACGCGCGTGCGGGCACTCCGCACTGCCCGGTATGCGGCGAGCTCATCGCCAAGCAGTCGCCACAGCAGATCGTCGACCAGGTGCTCGCCATGGAAGAGGGCATCAAGTTCCAGGTCCTCGCGCCGGTGGTGCGCACCCGCAAGGGCGAATTCGTCGACCTGTTCGATCAGTTGAACACCCAGGGCTACTCCCGGGTCCGGGTCGACGGTGTTGTCCATCCGCTGTCGGATCCGCCGAAGCTGAAGAAGCAGGAGAAGCACGATGTCGAGGTCGTGGTCGACCGGCTCTCGGTCAAGCCGAATTCCAAGCAGCGGCTGACCGATTCGATCGAGACGGCGCTGCGGCTCGCCGACGGCATCGTGGTGCTCGATTTCGTCGATCGCGACGAGCACGCACACGACCGCGAGCGCCGCTTCTCCGAACGCCTGGCCTGCCCCAACGGGCATCCGCTCGATATCGAGGACCTGGAGCCGAGGTCGTTCTCGTTCAACTCGCCCTACGGCGCCTGCCCGGACTGCACCGGTCTCGGCATCCGCAAGGAGGTCGACCCGGATCTGGTGGTGCCGGACCCGGAGCTGAGCCTGGCCGACGGTGCGATCGCGCCGTGGTCGCGCGGCCAGACCGCCGAATATTTCAACAGGCTGCTGTCGGGCCTGGCCGAATCCGTCGGCTTCTCCATGGACACGCCGTGGCAGGACCTGCCGCTCAAGGCGCGCAAGGCGGTGCTGGAGGGCAGCTCGGATCAGGTGCACGTCTCCTACACCAACCGCTACGGCAGGAAGCGTTCGTACTACGCCGATTTCGAGGGCGTGATGCCGTTCCTGCAGCGGCGCATGGAGAGTACCGAGTCCGAGCAGATGAAGGAGCACTACGACGGGTACATGCGCGATGTGCCGTGCCCGGTCTGCAACGGCGCCCGGCTGCGCCCGGAGATCCTCGCGGTCACCATCGCCGCGGGCGGCGAGCGGAAGTCCATCGCGGATGTCAGCGAGTTGTCCATCGCCGACTGCGCCGACTTCCTGAATTCGCTGACCCTCGGTGAGCGGGAGACCGCGATCGCCGGGCAGGTGCTCAAGGAGGTGCAGGCACGGCTCGGGTTCCTGCTCGATGTCGGGTTGCAGTACCTGTCGCTGTCGCGGGCGGCGGCCACGCTCTCCGGTGGTGAGGCGCAGCGCATTCGGCTGGCGACCCAGATCGGTTCCGGCCTCGTCGGTGTGCTCTACGTGCTCGACGAGCCCTCGATCGGACTGCACCAGCGCGACAATCGTCGGCTCATCGAAACCCTCACGCGGCTGCGCAATCTCGGCAACACCCTCATCGTGGTCGAACACGACGAGGACACCATCCGTGCCTCGGACTGGGTGGTCGACATCGGTCCGCTGGCGGGCGAACACGGTGGCACGGTAGTGCACAGCGGTCCGTACCAGGAACTGCTCACCGAGCCGAATTCGCTGACCGGCGCCTACCTTTCGGGCCGGGAGCGGATCGAGGTGCCGCTGGTGCGGCGCCCGGTCAGCAAGAAGCGTCAGCTCACCGTGGTCGGTGCGAACGAGCACAACCTGCGGGGGATCGACGTCAGCTTCCCGCTCGGCGTGCTCACCTCGGTGACCGGGGTGTCGGGCTCCGGCAAGTCCACCCTGGTCAACGACATCATGGCGACCGTGCTCGCGAACAAGCTCAATGGTGCGCGACAGGTGCCGGGCCGGCACACCAGGATCAATGGTCTCGACGAGTTGGACAAACTGGTGCAGGTGGACCAGTCGCCGATCGGCCGCACGCCGCGCTCGAACCCGGCCACCTACACGGGCGTGTTCGACAAGATCAGGACGTTGTTCGCGGCGACCACCGAGGCGAAGGTGCGCGGCTACCAGCCGGGCCGATTCTCCTTCAACGTCAAGGGCGGTCGCTGCGAGGCGTGCTCGGGTGACGGCACGCTGAAGATCGAGATGAACTTCCTGCCGGATGTGTATGTGCCGTGCGAGGTGTGCCACGGGGCGCGCTACAACCGCGAAACCCTCGAGGTTCATTACAAGGGCAAGACCATCGCCGAAGTGCTGGACATGTCCATCGAGGAGGGCGCCGAATTCTTCGAGCCGATCACCTCGATCCACCGCTACCTCAAGACACTGGTGGACGTGGGCCTCGGCTACGTCCGTCTCGGCCAGTCCGCGCCCACCCTGTCCGGCGGTGAGGCACAGCGGGTGAAGTTGGCCGCCGAGCTGCAGAAGCGTTCCACCGGTCGCACCGTCTACATCCTCGACGAGCCGACCACCGGCCTGCACTTCGAAGACATCCGCAAGCTGCTGCTCGTCATCAACGGCCTGGTCGACAAGGGCAATACCGTCATCGTCATCGAACACAACCTGGACGTCATCAAGACTTCGGACTGGGTGATCGACATGGGCCCGGAGGGTGGCTCCGGTGGCGGCACCGTAGTGGCCGAAGGGACTCCGGAAGATGTTGCGGCCGTTACCGACAGCTACACCGGGCAGTTCCTGCAGCACGCGCTGACCGACGCGACGGCGCCGAAGACTCCGGCCAAGAAGGCCGCGAGGAAAGCACCGACCAAGGCCGCCGCGGCCAAGGAAGCGTCGAGCAAAGCCGCGCCGGCCAAAACCACAACAACCAAGATCGCCGCCCCGAGCGCCGCCGCCAAACGCGCCTCGCGCAAGGCTGCCGCACTGCGCTGACGATCGGGCAGTCCGAGGACAGTGAAATGCTGGCAACGAGTCTTGCTCCGAGCCACAATTTCACGACCCTCCAACCGGCACCAGTGGCGGACGAGCAAGATCAGCGGTTTGCGACGGTATGGATCAGGTCGGCGAGTTCCTTGTGCTTCGACCACATCGGCCAGTGGCCGGTCGGCAGTTCGAGTTAGTCGGCACCGATGCGGACGCGCTCGTCGAGCATTGTAGGCGCGTCCGCATCACGCATCTGGTCGCCGACGGCAGCGGTGAAGCTACGGCAGATCAGCGACGAGGCGATGGCAAGACGTTCGGTGCGTTTGCTGAGCTTCGGCGGCACCGCGGCGATGGTGGCCGGTTCGGAAACCGCCCGCTGTATCAGGGGTGTCGCGGCGAACCGAACCACCGAAGCAGCGCGTCACGCAGGCGATCCGCGTTGCCGCGTCCGGCCTCGTTCGCGACCCAGGCGACGTATCCATCCGGTCGGATCAACAGTGCCGAAGGGGCGTCGAGACCGGTTGCGGCGACGATGTCGACCCGGTCGGCCCAGCCGTGCGCGGCGTCGGCGAACTCGGTGCCAGCGGTCAGGTCGAGCAGCACGGGGCGCGCTTTGTGCAGTAGGTCGGCGACTCGCGTACTGCCGTGCGATGTTTCGATGACCAGCTCCGGGACCATTCGTCCGGCGAGGTGATGACCGTCGCCCACGTCGTAGCGGACGTCGGATCCGGCGAGTAGTTGGGCGAGGTGTGCGATGTTGTCGGGCGATTCGAGCAGTTCGCCGAGCAGCGTGCGCAGCGCGGTGATCTCGGGGCCGGGCGCCATCAAGGTGGTTTGGGCGAGCGACTGCATCATGACACGTTCGCCGACCGGGTAGCGCTCGGTCTGGTAGCTGTCGAGCAGACCTGATGGGGCCCAGCCGTTGATGTGTCCGGCGAGTTTCCAGCCGAGATTGGCCGCGTCCTGAAGTCCGAGATTGAGCCCCGGCCCGCCCATGGCGGAGTGCACATGGGCGGAATCGCCGACCAGGAATACATTCCCGTCGCGGTAGCGGTCGGCTTGGCGGGTGTTCTGACCGTCCATCCTGCGCAGCGCGTGCGGGCCGGCACCGATGGGCGGTTGGATCGGTAGGTCGACACCGAGGACTCGGCGCGTGCTCGCACGCAGCTCATCCAGCGTCATCGGGGTGTTCTCCTGGACCGGCTCGGTGTCGAACTCCATGGTTGCGATGAGCGGCCTGCCAGGGTCGAGCTCGGCGAAGACGAACCCGCCGCGCTCGAGGCGGTTGTGTCCGACCGGCAGTCGGCCGAATCCGGGAACCTCGAGGCCACCGTCGGCCGAGCGCAGCTCCGCAGGCAGGCTCACATGCGCCAACCGGGTCAGTGTGGTGGCGAATGTGGTTCCGGGGAAATCGATTCCGGTGCACTTGCGCACAAAGCTCTTGCCGCCGTCGGCCCCGATCAAAAATGCGGTTGTCAGCTCGTAGTGACCCTCGGGGCCGGCCACGCCGACCGTGACGCGGCCGTCCTGTTGGGTCAGCTCGGTCAGTTCATGCCCCCACCTGATGTCCACGCCGAGCCCGAGCGCCCGCTTTTCCAGTAGCCGCACCAGCCTGGGCTGGGGGAGCAGCATCGCGTACATCGGATTGTCTTGCAGCGTGGCAAAGGAAATCGGTATGCCGCTGAATCCATATCCGGGAATCGGCTGCGGCGCGCCGGGCGCACCGCCGAACTCGTGGTACAGGCCGCGCATGTCGAGTAGCCGAATCACCTGGCCGACAAGGCCGTTGGCCTTCGGCTCGGCGCTCGGCTCGGTGAGTTTGTCGAGCACGATCGGGCGCACACCGGCCAAGGCGAGCTCACACGCGAGCATGAGCCCGTTCGGTCCGGCACCGGAAACAACAACGTCGACAGATATTTCGGGCATGACGAATACACCTCTTTGTCACTGAATTTGTGTGTTGCGGTTCTTGCTGTGCGGCGCGGTCAGCCGTGGACAGCAGGTTCGGGTAGTCCGGCGGCGACCTGTTCGATGGCGCGGCGTAGGAGGGTGGTGAGCAGCAGCGGTGGATCGGCGTGTATGTATGTCTCCGTCGCGGCCTGATAGACGCCGCCGAGCACGCCCGCAACCAACCGCGGATAGAGGTCACGCTCGGGATCGGTGCCGGTGCGCTCCGCGATCACCTCGACCCAGTCGTCGAATACGCCTTTGGACACCGCGATTCGGGTCTCCGGTGCATCGAGCAGTTCACGAACCATCGATAGTTGTTCGGTGGTCGGGGGCGCGGCCCCGACACCGTCGGCCTCCAACGGCTCCAACACTGCCGCGCCGATCGCGCTCCAGAGTGGTTCGCCCGCAGGACGATTCCGCAGCGCGATCAGGCTGCGCTGGATCCGCTCGACCTGCCGATAGGCCAGCGCCTCATACTTGCCGGTGAAGTAGTTGTTGAAGGTGCGCACCGACACCCCCGCTCGTGCCGCGATGTCGTCGCGCGTCACGTTCCCGAGGCCACGCTCCATCGCCAGCTCGAGCGCGGCGTCGCTCAATGCTTTGCGGGTATCGAGCTTCTTGCGCTCTCGCAGACCGAGTACCTGTTCCTCCGGCATGACATCAGCATACCGATAAAAGTGCCCGACGGGCAAAATTTCCCGTCGGGCAAAATTATTGAGGTGCTGGATCAGTAAACCGGGCCGGTGTACTTCTCGCCGGGCCCTTTGCCCGGCTCGTCGGGATGCGCAGAGGATTCCCGGAAGGCGCGCTGCAAAGACTGCAGGCCGTCGCGGTAGGGGCCGGCGTGCGGGCCGAAGTACTCGACGGAGGAGGTGACCAGGCCGGCGAGGGCGGTGATCAGACGGCGGGCCTCGTCCAGATCGCGGTGCGGGCTGGTGTCCGGGTCCGCGTCGCCGAGCCCGAGCTTCTCCGCCGCCGCACTCATCAGCATCATCGCGGCGCGGCTGATCACCTCGACCGCCGGAATGTCGGCCAGTTCGCGGACGGTGGTGTCGGGCTGTTCAGTCATGGGATCAGGCTAGCGAGGCTGTCCGCAGCAGTCGGAGCTGGCCGATCTCGGCGGCGTTCTTCATCGGTTCGGCGTTCACCCAGCCGGCCGGATGTGCCATTGTCAGCGCCGCGTCGACGGGCCATGGATACGCGGAGGGCTTGTCCAAGTCGCTCTGTGGGCCTGCTCGGTACGCCGAGCCAGTCCGTGCGCAGGCCGCGTAGCCACGGCAATGGCCTGGTCGCTGAGGGAACTCCACGTCGAGACGCTGCGGCACGACGGCTGGACGCGGGCAAGTGATCAACGGGGCGATTCGGCGATAGCGAGCGGGAATGTTAGACTTCTCGCCGACGACCGCCCTCGGCTTGCCTTGGGCTGATAAGTGGAGCCCGACTCCCACCGTTGCCGACGAGCAATCGTACAGGTCATACGGTCCGGTCACCCGCCCTTCCTGGGCGGGTTTCTTGTGCAGGGATGCTTTGCGCGGAGAGCGATTCGCCGCGGAGGAGCTGATGAGCACAGGGGTCGACGCGAGCGCCGTTGGCGCGCGATGTCGGTGGCCGGTCGACTCGGGCCCCGTTGCGGAGAAATACCGCACCGGGGCTTTTGTGTTGAACAAGGGGTTGTGCACGCGGTTGTCAGACGATATCGCTTGACCTAGGAGGCCCCATCAGCACTGAGACCCGCATCAACGATCGCATCCGTGTTCCCGAGGTTCGACTCATCGGACCCGGCGGTGAACAGGTTGGGATCGTGCGTGTTGAAGATGCACTACGCGTCGCCCTCGAGGCCGATCTTGATCTGGTCGAGGTGGCTCCAGACGCTCGTCCACCGGTCTGCAAGATCATGGACTACGGCAAGTTCAAGTACGAGACGGCGCAGAAGGCGCGCGAGTCTCGGAAGAACCAGGTGCAGACCGTCATCAAGGAGCAGAAGCTCCGCCCCAAGATCGACGACCACGACTACGAGACCAAGAAGCGCAACGTTGTGCGCTTCCTCGAGGCCGGTTCCAAGGTCAAGGTGACGATCATGTTCCGTGGCCGTGAGCAGTCGCGCCCCGAGCTGGGCTTCCGACTGCTGCAGCGGTTGGCCTCCGACGTCGCCGAGCTCGGTTTCGTCGAGACTTCCGCCAAGCAGGACGGTCGCAATATGACCATGGTCCTCGCGCCCCACAAGGGTGCGAAGACGCGTGTGAAGGCGCAGGAAGAGTCGGCGGCCCGGTCGCAGCCTGCCCCGCGCGCCGCTGCGCCTGCCGCAGACACGCAAGCCGCTCCTGCAGCGGCGGCCCCCGCGGCACCGGCCGAGTCGGCCGAGTCGCAGTAACAACGATCAGCACCGGCGGTCCGCGCAGGACCGCCGGTACGACACAGATAGAGGAATCCATGCCGAAGATGAAGAGCCACAGCGGCGCGTCGAAGCGGTTCAAGGTGAGCGGTCGCGGCAAGCTGCTGCGCCAGCAGGCCAACCGTCGCCACCTGCTCGAGCACAAGTCCACTCGTCGGACTCGTCGTCTGGATGGCACGGAGTCCGTCGCGTCCGTTGACGTCCCCCGCGTCAAGCGGCTGCTCGGTCTCTGAGACCAGTAGCATCCGCGATCCGGATTCCGGACGCCGACCACCGACCAACTCCGGGGCGCACGCAGACGCCCCCTAGATCGACAAAGGACTGACCCATGGCACGCGTCAAAAGGGCCGTCAACGCTCAGAAGAAGCGTCGTTCCATCCTCGAGGCCTCCAAGGGCTACCGCGGACAGCGCTCGCGCCTGTACCGCAAGGCCAAGGAACAGCAGCTGCACTCGCTCACCTACGCCTACCGGGACCGCCGGGCGCGCAAGGGTGACTTCCGCAAGCTGTGGATCGCCCGCATCAACGCCGCGGCGCGCCTCAACGACATCACCTACAACCGCTTCATCCAGGGCCTGAAGGCTGCCGGTGTCGAGGTCGACCGCAAGATCCTCGCCGAGCTTGCCGTCTCCGATGCCGAGGCGTTCGCCGGCCTGGTCGCGGTGGCCAAGGCCGCCCTCCCGCAGGACGTCAACGCCCCGGCTGCCTGAGCTCGGGTTACGTGACAGACCTTTCGGAGCGACCCGTGGATGCGCTCTCCGAGCGCAATCCGCGGGTCGTTTCCGCTGTCAAGCTCCATCGCGCCGCGAACCGTCGCAAGACCGGTCAGTTCCTCGCCGAGGGCGCCAATTCGGTTGCGGCGGCCCTTGATACGGGGCGGGTGCAGGAGCTTTTCTATTCGGCGGGCGCCGCGGCGCGCGAGCACGAACTGGTGGCCGGTGCCGCGGGCAGTGGTGTGCGGACCACGCTGGTGAGCGACCGGGCCGCGCAGATGCTCGGTGAAACCGTCACCGCGCCAGGGCTCGTCGCAGTGTGCGAGCTGATCGATGTGCCGCTCGCCGAGGTGCTCGCCGCGAATCCCCTGATGTTGGCGGTGCCGGTCGAGATCGCCGAACCGGGCAACGCGGGCACGCTGATCCGGGTTGCCGACGCGGTCGGCGCCCAGGGTGTGGTGTTGGCGGGGGAGACCGTCGACCCACACAACGGCAAATGCGTGCGCGCCAGCGCGGGCAGCCTGTTCCACGTGCCCATCGCACGGTGTCGGGATATCGCCGAGACCTTGGATGCGATTGCGGCGGCAGGTATCACGATTCTGGCCACCGCGGCCGACGGTGAGGTCGACCTGGACGACGTCGACGCTCTGCTCTCCGGTCCGGTCGCCTGGCTGTTCGGCAATGAGGCGCACGGACTCGACCCCGCGGTCGCGGCCCGAGCCGATCACCGGGTGCGCATCCCCATCCACGGTCGCGCGGAGAGCCTGAACCTCGCTGCCGCCGCGGCCATCTGCCTGTACGCGAGTGCACGCGTGCAGCACGCGAAGTAGCTCCCGCCGCCCGAGTGCTGTTGTGTCGCGCTGTGAAGTGGCCTAATGCCCTTCGGTGGACAGGTTTTCGAGGATTTCCTCGGCCCAGCCGGCCGGGATGGCGTCGGGTCCCGCGACCTGCATGGCGCTCATCACGGTCAGCAGCATCCCGGTGGCGATGAAGCGGCGGGCCTCGGTCAGTGGCGCGTCGGTGAGCTCGCGCACCAGCGCGAAGATCTGGCCGAACCGCGCACGTACCTCGTCGCCGATCACCGGGTCGGAGCTCGATGCGATGCCGTGCATGAACACCTGCAGGAGTTCTCGCTCGGCCAGGAAGACGTTGTAGCCGCGGCCGAGTTGGCGTAATGCCTCCGTGGGGGGTGCATCGCGATCGGTGCGTTCGGCGTCGGCCGCGCGAAAGGCCTCTTCGATGCGATCGCAGACCCGGTGCAGTGCGGCCAGGAACAAGTGTTGCTTGGTGCCGAACAGTCGGATCACGTAGGGCTGAGAGACGCCGGCGAGCCGGGCGATTTCGTCGGTCTTGGTGCCCGCGTAGCCGCCCTCGGCAAAGGCGGTGATGGCGGCGTTCAGTACTTCTTCGCTCCGTTGCGCGGCGGTCAGCCTGGTGCCGGTACTCATGTCGTCCTCCTTGGCGTCCCCGTCGATGGTTTGTCTACCAAATCTGACCGTCCCTTGACATGTTATCAGTCGATGCATACTTTTGATCGTGTTAGTTATCAGTCGATTACAACAAGGGCTGGACATGAACGAGATTCTTGAAGTCGCCGATCCGTCGGCACCCGTCGCGGCACCGGGGAGTCCGGGCCACGACCGACCCCTCGCCGCCGTATTGGCCGCTGTCGGGATCCCGATGTTCATGGTCACGCTGGACAACCTCGTGGTGACCAATGCACTGCCGGTGATCCGCACCGAGCTCGGCGCCTCGCTCGGCGACCTGCAATGGTTCGTCAACGCCTACACGCTCGCCTTCGCCTCGCTGCTGCTCACCGCGACAGCCATCGGTGACCGGCTCGGCCGCCGCCGCGTATTCCTCTCCGGAATCGCGCTCTTCACGGTCGCGTCCGCGGCCTGCGCACTGGCCGCCGATCCGTGGATGTTGATCGCCGCCAGGGCAATTCAAGGTTTCGGCGCGGCCGCGGTGATGCCGCTGTCGTTGACCCTGCTGTCCTCGGCGGTACCGGAGAAGATGCGCAGCGCCGCGATCGGCATCTGGGGCGGAATCTCGGGCCTCGGCGTTGCGCTCGGTCCGCTCATCGGCGGTGCTGTGGTGGAGGGTCTGAGCTGGCAGTGGATCTTCTGGATCAACGTGCCCATCGGCGTGTTGGTGGTGCCCTTCGCGGCGCGGGTGCTGGCCGAGTCCTACGGAGGTAAGCGGCGGTTGGATCCGCTCGGGCTCGCGCTGTCGGCGAGCGGTGTGCTCGCGGTGGTGTGGGGTGTGGTGTACGGCGCCGACGACGGCTGGACCTCCACTGGTGTGCTGTCCGCGCTGCTCGGGGGCGCGGTGCTGCTCGGCTGCCTGATCGCCTGGGAGCTGAAGACTCCGGACCCGATGCTGCCGTTGCGGTTGTTCCGATCCCGCGCCTTCCGGGTGAGCAACACGACGGTGTTCACCTTCTCGGTCGGAGTCTTCGGTTCGATCTTCCTGCTGGCGCAGTATTTCCAGGTCGTGCAGGGCTATGGCCCCTTGCAATCGGGCATTCGCACCATGCCGTGGACGCTGGCGCCGATGGTGGTCGCGCCGCTCGCGGGCCTGATCGTCGATCGGGTCGGCGCCCGCACACTGCTCGCCACGGGACAGGCCGCGCTGGCTGTTGCGCTGGCCTGGATGGCGGCGATCGCCACGGTCGACGCGAGCTACGGATCGTTCATCGGGCCGTTCCTGCTCGGTGGCATCGGTATGGGCCTGACCTTTGCGCCCGGCGCAACGGTCGTGATGGCCAGCGCCGCACCCGAGGATCGGGCGATGGCTTCCGGCACCAACAACACCATTCGCGAGGTGGGTGTCGCGATGGGTGTCGCAGTGCTGGCGTCGGTATTCGCCTCACATGGCTCCTACCTGAGCCCGCAGAGTTTCGTCGACGGCATGGTGCCCGCGGTGTGGGTCGGGGCAGGCATTGTCGCGGTCGGCGCGGTGGTTGCGTGGCTGCTGCCCGGGAAGATCACTCAGGTTCGCTGAGCGGTATGGGTGTGCCCCCTGCTCCGGTTTCTGATCGGAGCAGGGGGCACAGCTGTTCGTATGCCCTGCCTGCCATCGCACCGGACGCAGCACGTCATCGCGGTATTCCGGCGGCGGCCGAGACCGGCCTCGGTGCTGATCCGGTCGATGTGGCATCGCCGCGTTCGCCTCCCCGGCATGCGAAGTCGGCCGCTAGCACACGCCCGGCAAGCGGGGGAGCGGTAATCCGGGTGAATCGGCCATGCCGGATCGAATACGATTCGACCAGCAGCAATGTGGGTAGGCAATCATGCGGACCCTCGAACCGATCCCCAGGGGAGAGTCGAACGATCGTGGCCGACGACAACGACGCAGCAGCCGAGCAGAGCGCGGTGCTCACCGAGGAGGCACTGGCCGCCGCCGCTGCGGCGGCCGAGAAGGCGTTTGCCGCTGCCGCCGACCTCGATGCGCTCGCCGTCGCGAAAACCGAGCATCTCGGCGGCAAAGCGCCGCTCGCCCTCGCGCAGCGTGCGCTGGGCGGCCTGCCGAAGGCCGAGAAGGCCGACGCGGGCAAACGGGTCAATATCGCGCGGGCGCGGGTCTCCGAGGCGTTCGAAGCGCGACGTGCGGTGCTGCTGGCCGAGCGTGATGCCGCGGTGCTCGTCGCGGAGGCGATCGACGTCACATTGCCCGCGGGCAGGCATCAGGTCGGCGCGCGCCACCCGATCACCGTTATCTCCGAGCAGATCGCCGATGTCTTCGTCGCGATGGGCTGGGAGGTCGCCGAGGGGCCCGAGGTCGAAACCGAGCACTTCAACTTCGACGCGCTGAATTTCCTGCCCGACCATCCGGCCCGGACCATGCAGGACACCTTCCACATCGCGCCGGAGGGTTCGCGGCAGGTGTTGCGCACGCACACCTCGCCGGTGCAGGTGCGTTCGATGCTGGAGCGCGAGGTACCGATCTATGTCGTGTGCCCGGGCCGCACGTTCCGCACCGATGAACTCGATGCCACCCACACTCCGGTGTTCTCCCAGGTGGAGGGGCTGGCCGTGGACAAGGGCCTGACCATGGCGCACCTGCGCGGCACTCTGGACGCGTTCGCGCGGGCTTTGTTCGGGCCCGAGACCCGAACCCGCATGCGCCCCAACTACTTCCCGTTCACCGAGCCGTCGGCCGAGGTCGACGTGTGGTTCCCGGACAAGAAGGGCGGCGCGGGCTGGGTCGAATGGGGCGGCTGCGGCATGGTGAACCCGAAGGTACTGATCGCCAGCGGGATCGACCCCGAGGTGTACAGCGGGTTCGCGTTCGGTATGGGTCTGGAGCGGACGCTGCAGTTCCGCAACGGCATTCCGGACATGCGGGACATCGTCGAGGGTGACGTGCGTTTCACGCTGCCCTTCGGTATCCGGTCCTGAGCTGGGCGATTCAAGAACTTCCTTCGATCGAGAGAGCGAAACGTCAAGTGCGAGTAGCGCAGTCCTGGCTGACGGAAATCATCCGGCGGACCACCCCCGAGTGGTCGGTGACGCCGGAGGAGCTCGACGCAGGGTTCGTCCGTGTCGGGCTGGAGGTCGAAGAGGTCGACAAGCTCGAGCGGGTGACCGGTGATATCGAGAAGCCGCTCGTAGTCGGCCGGGTCGCCGAGATCACCGAGCTGACCGAGTTCAAGAAGCCGATCCGGTTCTGCAAAGTGGATGTCGGCAATCCTGATCTGCAGGAGATCGTCTGCGGCGCAACCAATTTCGCTGTCGGTGATCTGGTCGTCGTGGTGCTGCCCGGCGCGGTGCTGCCCGGCGGTTTCGCCATTGCCTCGCGCAAGACCTACGGGCATATCTCCAACGGCATGATCTGCTCGGTGGCCGAACTCGGTATCGGCAAGGACCATTCGGGCATCCTGGTGCTCGAGCCGGGCACCGCCGAGCCCGGGACCGACGCCAACGAGCTGCTCGGCCTCGACGACACCATCATCGAGCTGAACATCACTCCGGATCGCGGCTACTGCTTCTCGGTACGCGGTCTCGCTCGCGAACTGACGTGTGGTTACGACCTCGAATACGCCGACCCCGCCGTGCGGACCTTGCCCGACGACGAGCAGGATGCCTGGCCGGTTCGGCTCGAACCGGACTCGAAGTGCACGCGTTTCGCGGTCCGCCGGGTCACCGGCATCGACCCGAACGCGGTGAGCCCCTGGTGGTTGCAGCGCAGGCTGCTGCTGGCCGGCGTGCGCCCGATCTCGCCCGCTGTCGACGTCACCAACTACGTCATGCTCGAACTCGGCCAGCCGCTGCATGCCTTCGACGCGGCCAAGCTCACCGGCGGCCTGGTGGTGCGCACCGCCAACACCGGCGAGACACTGCGCACCCTCGACGAGACCGAGCGCGTGCTCGATGCCGAGGATGTGGTGATCGCCGACGATTCGGGCGTCATCTCCTTGGCGGGCGTCATGGGCGGTGCGACAACGGAAGTCGGCGCCGCGTCGACCGATATCGTGCTCGAGGCCGCCACCTGGAATCCGTTGCTCGTCTACCGCACCTCGCGGCGCCACAAGCTCTCCTCGGAGGCGGGTAAGCGCTACGAGCGGGTTGTCGATCCCGAGATCAATGTCATCGCGTTGGATCGCGCCGCCACGCTGCTTGCCGAAATCGCCGGTGGCACTGTCGAATCCGTGCTCACCGATGTTCGAGTGCCGGTGCCGGCCGCCGACCCGATCCGGATGGATATCGATCTGGCCGATCGTGTCGCGGGCGTCACCTACCCGACCGGTACCTCGGCGCGGCGCCTGGCCCAGATCGGCGCCAAGGTGGATGTCGGCGTCAGCGAGGCCGGGCACGGCCAGTTGGTCGTCACCCCACCGAGCTGGCGGCCCGACCTGGCCCAGCCCGCCGACCTGGTGGAGGAGGTGCTGCGGCTGGAGGGGCTCGAGCAGATCCCCTCGGTGATCCCGACCGCACCCGCCGGACGTGGACTCACCCCGACCCAGCGCCGCCGTCGCGCGGTGAGCAGGGCGCTTGCCTTCGCCGGTTGTGTGGAGGTGCCGCCGCCGGTGTTCCTGCCGCCGGGTGTGTTCGACACCTGGGGCCTGGACGCCGACGACCCGCGCCGCGCCACCACCCGGGTGCTGAACCCGCTCGATGCGGAGCGTCCCGAACTGGCGACCACATTGCTGCCCGGCCTGCTGGAAGTTGCCGCCCGCAACATCTCGCGCGGTGCGCGTGACCTTGCGGTCTACGGCATCGCCCAGGTGGTGCTGACCGGCGCGAACGTCGCGCCGATCGCAGCGCTGCCGGTGGACCGCCGCCCGACCGACGAGCAGATCGCGGAACTGATCGGCTCGCTGCCCGCGCAGCCGGTGCATGTGGCCGCCGTGCTCACCGGTCGCCGCGACCCGCGCGGTCCGTGGGGCCCCGGTCGTGCGGTGGAGGCCGCCGACGCCTTCGCCCTCGCCGACGCCGTCGCCGACGCGGCGGGCGTGACCATCGAACGCAAGGCCGCTGCGCACCTGCCGTGGCATCCCGGGCGTTGCGCCGAACTGCTCGTCGACGGCGAGATCGTCGGCCACGCGGGTGAACTGCACCCCGCCGTGCTGGAACGCGCAGGCCTGCCGCCGCGCACCTGCGCCGTCGAACTCGACCTCGACGCATTGCCGCTGCGCGAATCCCGCCCGGTACCGGTGGTTTCCCCGTTCCCTGCCGTCTTGCAGGACGTATCGGTGAGTGTCGAGAAGGCGGTGGCCGCCGCATCGGTGGAATCGGCACTGCGTTCCGGCGGTGGCGAATTGCTCGAAGACATCGCCCTTTTCGATGTCTACGAGGGTGCCCAAGCCGGCGAGGGCCGCAAGTCTCTCACCTACGCTCTGCGCTTCCGCGCCACCGACCGCACCCTCACCGAGGACGAGGCCAGCGCCGCCCGCGACGCTGCGGTAGCGGCCGCGGCGGATGCCGTCGGCGCGGTCCTGCGCGCCTGACCGTTCCGACGTCGAGACCGCGCGGTCATCGTGGCCGCGCGGTCTCGACGTGTTCAGTGTTTGACGATCGGTGAGCTCGTCGAATTCGTCATCGTCGTGCGGCTGCCTCGCGATCCGCGGATTTTGTGCAGGCGAGCCAGTTTCCCGAACATCGCGATCGAACTGCGCAGCGGCGTCATCGGGCCCGCCGTGCGGGCGTGCGGCCCGAAGCCGGTCATCGACGAGGCCCGAGCGCAGCGCCACGTGGGCAGCGAGTAAGAAGGGCTGCATGCGGCATCCTGCGAGCCCTATCCTGCACGCGCTGACCTACCTGCCCCAACGGGAGATCGCGCAGACTCCGGCCGTTCTGGGGCTGGAGTACACCGAGCTGTCCATCGCGACCGCTGACGGCGAGACGCTGCACGGCTGGTGGGTGCCTGCTCGCCGGTCGATCGGGCATGTGCTGTTCGCGCATGGGAACGCCGGCAATATCGGTGACCGGGTGCCGATATTCGCGCTGCTCACGGAGGCCGGTTTCGATGTGCTCGCGTTCGACTACCGGGGCTACGGGCGCAGCACCGGGCGGCCCACGGAGCATGGCACCTACCTCGATTCCCGCGCGGCGCGGCGCGTTCTGTTCGAGCAGCCGGGTGTCGACGCCGATCGGGTGCTGTATCTGGGGAAGTCGCTCGGCGGCGCGGTCATGCTCGAGCTGTCGACCGCGCATCCACCCGCCGGGCTGATCCTGATGTCTACCTTCACCGGCATCCGTGATGCGGCAAGGTCGGTGTACCCGTTCCTGCCTCGGCCGTTGGTCCCCGACGCCTACCCGAGTCTGCGGCGGATATCGACGCTGCGCGCGCCCGTGCTGCTCATACACGGTGACCAGGATGAACTGCTACCGCTGCGCCACGCCGAGCGACTGTATGCCGCGGCCCCGGAACCGAAGCGGCTGCTGGTCGTGCCGGGTGCCGGGCACAACGACCTCATCATGCAGTGCGGCTGGGATTGGGCGGGCACCATTCGCGACTGGGCCGATGCCGCAGGCATAGTCTCGACGTAGCTTCCCGTGGTGGCGAAATCGAAGGTGATTGGGCCCCAGTATTTTTGGTGTGTGGGACAAAATGTGAAAAAGAAGCGCGGCGCGGTGTTGCCCGCGCTGGTGGCGGTGATCGCACTGATGGTGGTGCTGGCCGTGAGCCTGTCGATGTACGAGGCAGGCAAGGCTCGAACGGCGGCGGTGCACCCCTTCGGTGACGTCGACAAGTCCGATCGGGTCGATCTCGGAGTGTGGATCGGCAAGATCGATCCAGCCGCACAAGCGGTGTCGGTGGAGGTGACGGCGCGGCCGCACGGCGTCTATGCCGATCGGCTCGGTTTCTTCGCCGGCGACGCCATCCTCTATACCTCCGGGATGAAGTCTGAACCGATCACCATCAAGGCGGGCGAACCGATCTCGGCCGCGGAGGTGAAGATCGCCATGTCGGGGACGTTCACCGATTACCCGTTCGACAAGTACGAGGCCGTACTCGCTTTCGACATGATCAGTGGGGACAAGCACGTTCCCGTCGCGGCCGCCGTGTCCAGCGGTGACACTTTCTTCGCGGTCTCGGAGGCCCCTGAGGCGGTTGACAGCCAGATCGACGGCGTCGACCTCACTCTGCATGCCACCCGGTCCACACCCTCGCTGGTCTTTGCGCTGTTCATCATGGTGTTGATGCTCGCCATCGCAATCGCGGCCGCGGTCGCGACCTACTACCTGGTCGATGGCCGCCGCGGCCTGATATTCCCGGCCTGCTCGATGATGGGTGCGCTGCTGTTCGCGCTCATTCCGCTGCGCAACGCCGTGCCGAGCGCCCCGCCGATCGGCTCGATCATCGACTTCGCTTCCTTCTTCATCGCCGAGGGCATCATCTCGGCGGCGCTGGTCGGTTCGATCCTGATCGGTTATCGGATCGAGGTCGTCAAGGAGCGCGAGGAGACCGCGCAGGAGGCGAGCGCGGTGCCGCCGTCGGAGCCGAATCCCGTGGATGACCTGCTGGACCGACAGCCTGTTCCGGTTGGGATCGGTTCGGGGCAGCCTTAGTCGACGCCACGCTGCGTAACCTGGCCGTATGAGCGATATCAGCGAGATTGTCGCCCGGTTGGCGGCATTGTCGGATGACGAGCTGCTGGCCGTGCTACGCGCCGCGACGGCCGAACATCCGACGCTAACCGGGGTGCATGCGGTTCTCGGTACGGCAGCGGCAACCGATGATGCCATTGTCGATGTGACTCCCGACACCGATCCATCGCCCTCGCATGAGTCTCCGGCGAACCTCGGCGCATCCGGGCAGGTCGGAGGGCTTTCTGCGGTACCCGCGGTACCGGTACCGCCGACCGGTATCCCGCCGTCGGCGGCGGTGGGTGGATATTCGCCCGAGGGAGTCCCTACTTTCGAGTCAGTTCGCGATAAGGTCGAGCAGCGCTTCGGTACCGCGCAGGGGATGAGCGAGCTCGACCGGCAGACCCCGGCGGGCCGCAGCGCGGACGAACAGTGGGAAGCGCGCGAGAAAGCCGCGCGCGAGCGTCTGGATCGGATACGGAAGTCGTTGCACGGCAACGACATCGAAACAACAGAGCCGTAGTCTGCCGGGCGTAGTAGACAACGAATATGTGAGGGTGCAACTCGATGAGCCAGCCGCGAGAGATCGCCGACCGACTACTGGACGCCCAGGTGGAATTTCTACTGGCCGAGGTGACCGGCGACCGCTTCGCGGAAGTGATCGCCCGCGATGTGGAGGCGGTCATCGGTGTTGCCGACACCCTCGTCTTCCGGGACGTGGTCGAGCTCGACCAGGCCAAACAGACGGTGGCCACGATCATCGACCTGATCGGTGGTAGCCCCGTCATCGCCGATATGGTCGGGGTGTTCGCCGATTCGATCTACGACCACATCGCGACCAATAACGACTACACCCTCGGCCAGGTGGTCGATCGGGAGCCGGTCGAGGCGCTGCTGGAGAAGATCTTCGGGATGCATCAGGCGCAGGAGCGCATCCTGGACCGCCTCACCGAGAGTCCACTGGTCGCCACCGTCGCCTCGAAGTTCGTCGACAAGCTGATCAACGACTTCATGCAGGCCAATCGGGAGCGCGCCGAGAAGATCCCCGGTGTCTCCTCGCTGATGTCGCTGGGGCAGTCCGCGGCCAACCGCGCCAAGAAGGCCGCCGACGGCACCTTCGTCGGTGATCTGGCGGGCAAGGGCGCCATGTTCGCCCTCAAGCGGACCAATAACGCCATTCGCGAAATGCTCCGTGATGCGCCGGTGCATTCGGCCGCGATGGAATTCTGGGATCTGCACGCCGACGAGCCGGTCAGCGGCCTGCGCGACTACCTCACTCAGAAGGACCTCAACGAGCTGGTGCTGATCTGCTATGAGATCGCGATCACTACGCGGGAAAAGGAGTACTTCGGCCTGCTCGTCGACGAATGCGTCGAGGTGTTCTTCACCAAGTACGGCGACTACACCCTCGCGGCGATGCTGCCCGAGCTCGGCCTGTCCGGCGACGACATCGCCACCGAGATCCTGCGCTACGGTCCCGCGGTGATCGAGGGCGCCAAGCGCAACGGCGTGCTCGGCAAGCTGATCCGCGAGCGCCTCGAGCCCTTCTACACCTCCGATGTGGTGCTCGGCATTCTCGCCGAAGCCACGAACTGACTCGGCATTTCTCGAACCGCGCCGGTGTGTCCGGCGCGGTTTTTGCTGTCGCCGATCGACCGCCGCGGTCTCGGATTCGAAAGTGGTGGACCGTCGGTTTCCGCTCGCGCGAAGTCACAGTGCTCTGGGTCGGCGTGTGAGCGGACCGACACCTCGGAAACGGTTGATTACCAGCATGTATACAAATGTGCCCGATGTCCGATTTGTCGAGTTTTCGCGTTGACACCGCGATGCGCCCTGGGGAAGCTTGCTCCTGACTTTCCGTGTGCTCGCCGTGGAGCTGGCACGGCCGGCAGCGGAGGAGCAGGGTGGTGCGTGTACGTCGACGACCGGAATTATCCGGCGGCACACCGGAACTCACCCGAACCGAGACGAGAGATGAACGGCAGGTGTCGAGCAGTCGAATGGTGCGGGCACGCACCATTCGGGGGCAATTGGCCCGAATCCTCGCTCTCTCATTGACTTTGGTGCTCGCACTGCTCGGCATCACCATCGCCCGCGAAATCGATGCCTTCCGGCGTAGTGGCGACACGGTGCGTGCGGTGTCGCTGGCGCTCGCGGTGCAGGACGTGGTGCAGGAAGCGCAGCGTGAACGCGGGCTGAGCAACGGCCTGCTCAGCGGCGACACCCGGCTGCAGCAGCCCGTCGCCGAGCAACGCGCCCGCACCGACCGGTCATTGAGGCTGCTCGATGACGCGTTGGCCGGAGGTCCGCCCGGTGCGGCCCAGGTGCATTCGGCGGTCGGACAGTTCGGTGCGCTCGCCGCGACCCGCACGCAGGTCGACACCCGGCGGACCACCCGGCAAGCCGCCTTCCAGTTCTACACCGATGGCATCGCCGCACTGAATCGCCTTGCGCTCGGCCTCGATCAGGCCGGTGACCCGCAGGTCCGCCATGGCTTGCAAGCGCTGTACGCGCTGGGCGACGCCAAGGAGCACACAGCCAAGGAACGCGGATTCCTCAATGGCGTTTTCGCCGCCGATGAATTCGGTCCCGGCGAGTACGTGCAGTTCCTCGACATCCGCGCCGCCAAGGTTGCCGGTCTTGCTGCCTTTGCGCGTGATGCCACCGCGGCCGAGCAGACGCTCCTCGAGGCCGCGATGCGCAGCGAAAACGCCACCAGAGCAATGGAATCAGAAAATATCGCGATCGCGTCCAGCAGGGGTCCGCTGGTGCGATCGGTCGATCCGATCACCTGGTGGTCGCAGATGACCGGCGTCATCGATGAGCAGCGCGCGGTGCAGCAGACGGTCGGTGACGATGTCCGGCAGCGCGCCGCCGTGTTGCGCAAGAACGCCGCGCTGACCCTCGGCGGATTTTTGCTCGCCGCACTGCTCGCCATTCTCGCGGAGGTCATGCTGGTGATCACCAGCGTCAGAGCCATCGTGCGCCCACTGGGCGCGCTGGCGGCCGAGGCCGACGAGGTGGCGACCCGACGGTTGCCCGATGTCATTGCGGCTTGGCAGGTTTCCGGTGATACATCGCCCGATCCGCCGCCGCCGGTGCGCACACCGCGCGGCGCGACCATCGAGATCGCGGCCGTGGCAGGCGCACTGGACCGGGTGCAGAGCACTGCCTTCGAACTCGCCTCCGAGCAGGCGCTCGTCCGCCGCAACACCACCGAGTCGATGGCCAACCTGGCGCGCCGCAACCAGAATCTGGTGCGCCGCCAGCTCGGTCTGATCAGCGAATTCGAAAGAGAAGAACTCGATCCCAAGGCGCTGTCGAACCTGTTCGAGCTCGACCACCTCGCAACCCGCATGCGTCGCAACGCCGAAAGCCTGCTCGTCCTCGTCGGTGAGGTGAGCCCGCGGCGCTGGGCCGAGCCGATCCCGCTCACCGACGTGATCCGGGCCGGACTGTCGGAGGTGGACGACTACCGCCGCGTCGTGCTGCGCCGGGTGGACGACATCGCCATCACCGGCGCGGTGGTCAGCGAGCTCGCGCACATGCTCGCCGAACTGATCGAGAACGGACTCGCCTTCTCCCCACCGGATCTCGAGGTGGAGATCTACGGGCGCAAGCTGCCCGGCGGCTATCTGCTCGCCGTGGTGGACCACGGCGTCGGCATGCCGGTGCCGCAGTTGGCCGCGGCCAACGCCAGGCTGCGCGGTGAGCAGGACTTCGTTGTCGCGCCGACGCGCTACCTCGGGCATTACGTGGTCGGGCGGTTGGCGCAGCGGCTAGGCATCGATGTCGAACTCATTGTGTCGCCGGTCAGCGGGATCGTTGCCCGCTTGCTGCTGCCCGCGAATATTCTTGCCGGCGACAAGGATCGGCATCCTGCGCCGCCCGCGGGACGGACGGTCGCGAAACCGGCGGCATCCGAGCAGGTCACCGCGACGACGGGTGCACAGGCTATTGCCGCCGCAGTCGCCGGTTCGTGGTCGGAGTCCGGCGCAGGACACAATGGCGCCGCTGTCGCCGCGATGACAGGGCGGTTGCCCACGCACACAGCGCCCGAAGTAGCTGGTGCGCAGATAAACATGATCAGCCGATCGGGATCTGCGCGCGACACCGACCGGAGTACGCTCACCGGCTCAGCGGGAAGCCGCACCCCGGGAATGACGGGCCCCGCTCATCCCAGGGTGGGATCAGGATCGCCGAGACCTGCGCCTGCGCCGTTCACGCACTTGCTGTCCGCATCCGATGCCTCCGTGATGCACGCGTCGATGCCTGCCGCCAACGGCTCCGCGGCCGGGATCGCCGGATCGTCAGGAGATGCCGCTACGAATGGGCATGCGCAGGACGGTCTCGAGGCGGGTGCGCCCGCGGACCTGCTGCCTGCGTCGGAGCAGTCGATGTGGCTGATCCCCGAAACCGGCGACACGTCCGTCGAATCCGGCGAACCGCCTGTCGAGGTAGCGGGCGTGCGGCGCACGCGCAACGGACTGGTCAAGCGCAACAAGCGAACTCGCGCGTCCGAAACGGCAGGCAGCGCACCGCGCAGCGGATCGGCGCAGCCGAGCGCGCCGGTGACGGAGCGTTCGCCCGACGAGGTTCGCAGCATGCTGTCGTCGTTCCGCGCCGGCCATCAGCGGGGCGGGCCGGACTCGGCGCACTCCGTTTCGCCGCACGCCCACGTTGCCGGATTTCCCGATACCGACACGCGCGCCACGGATCTGGTGCAGACCTCAGGTTCCGCCACAACCACCGCAGAGGAGATTCGGTGACCACCCACATGCAGAGCGCCGACCCGCACACCTTCAACTGGATGCTGGCCAACTTCGTCCGCGACACCGACGGTGTCCGCGACACCGTCGCGGTGTCCTCGGACGGACTGCTCATCGCGATGTCCGACGGCTTGGACCGGCCCGGTGCCGACCGGCTTGCCGCGATGGTTTCGGGCCTGTCCAGCCTGGCGCGCAGTGCGTCGCGCAGCTATTCCTTCGACGGCCTCGAGCTGATCATGATCGAGATGAAGCGCGGGTTCCTGCTGGTCTCCGCCCTCGGTGACGGCAGCTGCCTCGGCGTGATCGCGGACGGCGGTTGCGATATCGGTCTCGTCGGCTACGAGATGGCGGTGCTGGCGGAGCGTGCGGGCGCGCTACTGGACCCGGTCCTGATCTCGGAATTGCGTGAGACGTTGCGCAGATGAGAGATCCAGACCGGCCGCGGCTGCCGGACCCGAGGATGATCCCGGTGAATCGGTTCGTCGGCTGGTTCGCACCGGACCAGCCGCGGGATCGTACCGACGAAGCAGTCGCCCAGGATCAGAACGCCGACCGCTTCGTCCGCCCTTTCGTCGTCACCGCAGGGCGCACCACACCGTTGCTGGACGGGTTGCGCATCGAGACCCTTGTGCACGCTCCGCCCGCCGCCCTTTCCGCGCCACTGCAATTCGAGCAGCGCACCGTGGTGCGGCTGTGTCAACGACCTCACTCCATCGCCGAGATCGGCACCGCACTGCACGTGCCGGTCGGCGTCGCGAAAGTCATTGTCAGCGATCTCGCGGCGGCCGGCCATGTCGCGGTGCGCGACGCCCCGGAACTGTCCACCGCAGCCATCGAGAGGATAAGGGACCTTGTACGGGCACTCTGAAGTTCGGACACCAGCCACCGCCGGGCGGATGCCCTCGTCGGTGAAGATCGTGATCAGCGGCGGATTCGGTGTCGGCAAAACAACCTTCATCGGCGCCATCTCCGAGATCGAGCCGCTGGTAACCGAGGCCGCGATGACCGAGGTCGCGGTCGGCGTCGACGATCCCGGCAGGAGTGCGGACAAAACACAGACCACCGTCGCTCTCGACTTCGGTCGGATCACCCTGGACAGCTCGCTGATCCTCTATCTGTTCGGTACCCCGGGCCAGGATCGCTTCGTGTTCCTGTGGGACGACCTGGTCGACGGCGCAATCGGCGCGGTGATCGTGGTGGACACCGGCCGAGTCGAAGACTGTTACCCGGTTCTCGACTACTTCGAGGAGCACCGCACCCCGTTCGTCGTCGTGGTCAACCGATTCGAGCACGGCGACCAGTTCGACCTCGACGAGGTCCGCGAGGCGCTCGATCTCGACGACTGGATCCCGGTTCTGGAATGTGATGCCCGCCAACGTGAATCGGTCAAAGCAGTCCTGGTGGCACTCCTCGAACAGGTCCTCCTGCACCGCGTGTCGGCCCCTCGACTCCAGGCTCGCGACGTCGGCTAGCTGTGCCGGCCACAGACGTCGGTGACCGCACTGTCCGACGGGGCCTGCGATGCCCGCACCATCGAATTGGTCGAGGAGTCCGCAGCGACCGCGGTCGCCGGGCAGGGGATAGTGGCGGAGCCGTCCTGGCACTGGCCGAAGCGCTAGCCGGACATCAGCAGCGACACCGATTACTTTTTGATCGAGAGTTCGTCATCAGTACTGTCCCCATGAGTTCGACGGAAAGGCGAAACCCATGAGCAACGGTAAAGATCTCGCACTCACCCACGTCGCGGTGCTGGTCGCGGACCAGGAGAAGGCGCTGGAGTTCTACCGTGATGTCATCGGCCTCGAAGTGCGCCAGGACCTGCCGTTCGGCGGCGTCCGCTGGCTGACCGTCGGGCCCGCGTCGCAGCCGAGCATCGAATTCCTGTTGGAGGTCCCCGACATGGTGCCGGACGAGGCGGCCGCCGCGGCTGCCCGTGCCCGACTGGCCAGCGGCGCGCAAGGCACGCTGATCTTCACCACCGAGGCCGTCGACGACACCTTCGCCCGCCTGCGTGACGCCGGCGTCGAGGTCACCCAGGAGCCGATCACCCAGCCGTACGGTGTGCGGGACTGCGGTTTCCGTGACCCGTGGGGCAACCATCTCCGGTTCTCCCAGCTTCGGGGCTGAGCCACCGGTACGACGCGCGGGTCGGTTCCCGTCGCTGCCATCAGTACTCGGCGGTGCTGGGAACCGAACGCGGACGCTGCTCAGCCGATAGCGCGAGTCAGCACCGTGATGGGCAGCTTGGAGCCCGGGAAGAGTGCGGCCGACATCACCGCAATGCGCTGATGTCGGCGCAGTAGTGTCAGGTTCATGAGCGAAGCGCGGATCGAGACGGAGCAGGACGCGACCCGGCCGCTGCGGGACGACATCCGGTTTCTCGGTGGCGTCCTCGGCGACACCATTCGTGATCATGAGGGGCCCGAGGTATTCGATCTCATCGAGCGGGTGCGCATCGAGGCCTTTCGGGTGCGTCGCGAGGAGGTCGAACGCAGCGCGGTCGCCGAGATGCTCGACGGCGTCGACATCGCTGTCGCGCTCCCGCTGATCCGCGCGTTCAGCTATTTCGTGCTGCTGGCCAATCTGGCCGAGGACATCCAGCGCGACCGTCGCCGGGCCGTGCACGAGGCGGCGGGGGAGCCGCCGCAGGATTCGTCGCTGGCAGCCACCTATCGCAAACTCGACGCGGCTGCGCTGGACGGCGCCGAAGTCGCCGGATTGCTCGCCGATGCGCTGGTGTCGCCGGTGATCACCGCGCATCCGACCGAAACCCGTCGCCGCACCGTTTTCGACGTACAGACCCGCATCACCGAACTGATGCGGTTGCGGCAGCGCTACACCGAGACCGAACGCGAGCGCACCGCATTCGAGCTGAAGATCCGCCGCCAGGTGCTCACCCTGTGGCGGACCGCGCTGATCCGATTGCAGCGCTTGCGGATTCAGGACGAGATCGCGGTCGGGCTGCGTTACTACGAGCTCACGCTGTTCGATGTCATCCCGGCGATAAACGCCGAGGTGCGGGCGGCGCTGCGGTCGCGCTGGCCCGGTGTCGAGCTCTTGCCGCGGCCGATCCTGCGTCCCGGTTCGTGGATCGGTGGTGACCGCGACGGAAACCCTTATGTGACAGCGGAAGTGGTCGGCACTGCGGCGCACCAGGCCGCGTCCGTCGCATTCGGTCGGTACCTGCGCGAACTGGTGGAGTTGGAGAAGTCGCTGTCGCAGTCTGCGCGTCTGGTCCCGGTGACACCGGAGGTGGCCGCGCTCGCCGCGACCGGCTATCCCGACCCGGCAACGCACGCGGATGAACCGTATCGCCGTGCCCTGCACGGGATTCGGTTGCGTGTGGCCGCAACGGCAAGACACGCGCTCGGTGTGGTGCCGGACGAATCGGTCGAGGGGTCAGGGGACCTGTCGCAGGGTGGAGCCCGGTCGAGCGCGGCCCGGGTCGTCGGCGCTGTGGGACCGTCATCGAGTGTGGCGAGTAGCGCGGCAGCCGTTGCCGCGCAGCCGTATCCGACGCCGCAAGCGGTACTGGACGACCTGGATGCGATCGACGCATCGCTGCGTGCCAGCGGTGACGGCCTGCTCGCCGATGATCGGCTCGCCGCATTGCGGTATGCGATCGAAACCTTCGGCTTCCATCTGCAGGGCCTGGACATGCGCCAGAACTCGGAGGTGCACGAACAGGTCGTCGCGGAGCTGCTGGCCTGGGCCGGTGTGCATCCGGACTATCCGAGCCTGTCCGAAGCCGAGCGGGTTGATCTGCTGGCCGCCGAGCTGCGCACCCGCCGCCCCCTACTCGGCCCGCACGCCCGGCTCAGTGAGCTCGCGACCAAGGAGATCGGCATCGTTCGTGCCGCACGGAATGTGGTGCAGACCCTCGGCACGGAGGCGGTGCCGAACTACATCATCAGCATGTGCACCTCGGTCAGCGACATGCTGGAGGCTGCGCTGCTGCTGAAGGAGGGTGGGCTGCTCGATCCCGGCGAGCCGGACGGGCCGCCGAGCTGCTCGGTGGGCATCGTGCCGCTGTTCGAAACCATCGAGGACCTCGGCGCGGGTGCGGCGACCCTGGCCGCCGCGCTGGACGTTCCGGTCTATCGAGAGCTGGTGTCCGCCAAGGGAATGCGGCAGGAGGTGATGCTCGGCTATTCCGATTCCAACAAGGACGGTGGGTACCTGGCCGCCAACTGGGCGCTGTACCGCGCGGAACTCGACCTGGTCGAAGTGGCGCGCAAGTCCGGAATTCGCCTGCGGCTCTTCCACGGTCGCGGCGGGACCGTCGGTCGTGGCGGCGGGCGCAGTTACGACGCCATTCTGGCCCAGCCCGCGGGCGCGGTGCACGGTTCGTTGCGGCTGACCGAGCAGGGTGAAGTCATCGCCGCCAAATACGCGGAACCCGGTGCCGCGCACCGCAATCTGGAATCGCTCATTGCGGGCACGCTGGAATCGACGCTGCTCGACGTCGAGGGCCTGGGCACCGAAGCCGAGCCCTCCTACGAGCTCATGGACGACTTGGCTGCCCGCGCCCGCGCCGCATACTCGCGTCTGGTGCACGAAACACCGGGCTTCGTGGAGTATTTCCGCCAGTCGACGCCGGTGGCCGAGGTTGCCGACCTGAATATCGGCAGCAGGCCCGCCTCGCGCAAACCGACGAATTCGGTCTCCGATCTGCGCGCCATCCCCTGGGTGATGTCATGGAGCCAAGCGCGTGTGATGCTGCCCGGCTGGTACGGCACCGGATCGGCGTTGGAGGATTGGATCGGCGGCGACCCCGACCGCCTGGCCACCCTTGCCGACCTCTACCGCCGCTGGCCGTTCTTCCGCACCGTGCTGTCGAACCTGGCCCAGGTGCTGGCCAAGAGCGACCTCGACATCGCCGCCCGCTATGCCGAACTGGTCGACGACGCCGCCCTGCGCGAGCAGATCTTCGGCATGATCCGCGACGAGCACACCCGAACCATCCGCATGCACGCCGCCATCACCGGCAACAACCACTTGCTCGCCGACAACCCGAGCCTGGCGGAGTCCATCCACAACCGCTTCCCATACCTGGAACCACTGAACCAAATGCAGGTAGAGCTGCTGCGCCGCATCCGCGCCGGCGACGACTCGGAATTGGTAAAACGCGGCATCCTACTAACCATGAACGGCCTGGCCACCGCCCTACGCAACTCCGGCTAGCGGGTCGATATTCCAACACCCGATACCAAACGGTGAGCGTAGTGAAATGGTGGTTCGTACTCCCAGCTCCGACCACCATTTGACTACGCTCGTTCGAGAAGGGGTTCTCGAGAACGGCACCACAGCCACATGACCACGCCGGAACTCGACACCGCGCACCTGGCTGCGGGAGGTAAGTCGGGGACGGTACCCGTCGTGCCCAGCACTGCCCGGTAGCACCCGGGTAGGCACATCTTTCCAGGACGGCATCGTGGTGGGTTGGTTCCCGGAACGCACCCCGCTCGGGCCCGGTTCGGGTGCGCAGGTTGCGTTGGGGTGGTTCTCAGGGCAGTGCTGGGCACGTCGTGTGCCGTACCCGGCTTTCTCTTCCGCAACCTGGGTAGGCAGGCACACGGCTTCCGGCGTGAGGACTGGCTGTGGTGGCGTTGCAGGGATTCAACTCGAGGGAGGTAGCGTCGGCTACTGGCGTGCGGATCGATTGTGGTGGTGTTTCGGGATTCGATTTGGGCTGCGTGGTGTCGGTTTCCGGCGTGCGGACCGGCTGTAGTGGCGTTGTAGAGATTCAGTTCGCGGCGTGACGTCAGGTACCCAGCGTGAGGACTGGCTGTGGCGGCGTACGGATTTCGAGATCACACGAGGTGTTGTTGCGGTTCGACTTCGAAAGAGGCTCTGGTCGTGCCTATTCGGTGACGATGGCAAGAGCGTCGATTTCGACGAGCATCTCGGCACGCGGCAGCCCCGTAAAGACAGTGGTGCGGCTGGGCAGCGCATCGCCGGTGGTGTTGGCGGTGACGAATTCGCCGTAGGCGTCGTTCATGGCGGCGAAGTCGTCGCGGGTGGTGAGGTAGACGCGCAGCATCACCACGTCGTCGAAGGTGGCGCCGCCGGCATCGATGATCGCCTTCACGTTCTGCAGCGTCCGAATGGTCTGTGCCGCAACATCACCGGGGAACAGATATTCGTTGGTCACCGGGTCCACCGGTCCCTGGCCCGAGACCTGGACGAACGGTCCCTTGCGGACACCCTGGGAGAAGGTGTGCGCGGGGGCGGGCGCTTCGGTGGTACGAATGGCGATCTTGTCGCTCATGGTCTGCCTCTCCTGTAGTGGTCTCAGATGGGGGTGGCGACCCGGCCGGCGGACCAGCCGAGCTCGGTGGAAATGGCTGCTGCCGCTGCCCGCAGCCGCGGCAGTTCGGCAAGCACCTGATCGTGGTCGAGCAGCATGTCGGGCACCGACATCGATACCGCGGCGACCACCGCGCCGGTGCCATTACGCACCGGAACCCCGATGCAGTTGACGAAGCTCTCGTGCTCCTCGTGGTCTTCGGCATACTCTTGCGCGGCAACGAGTTCCAGCTCCGTGAGGTACTGCTCGGAAGTGCGGATGGTGCGCTCGGTGAACGCGCGGTAGTCGAGGCGCTCCGCGATGGCCCGCCATTCCGCCCGCGGCTGCGCGGCGACGAGCACCTTGCCGACGGCTGTGCAGTGCAGTGGAGCGGGCCGCCCGATCCGGGAGTACATGCGCACGCTCTGAATCGCATCGAACTTGTCGATGTATATCGCCTCGCCCGATTCGTAGGTGGCGAGGTGAATCGTCTGACCCGTAGCCGAATTCAGTGCGCTCAGGTGCGGACGTGCGATGGTACGGACGTCACGTTGTTCCAACGCCCGATTGGCCAACTCGAACAGCCTCGAGCCCAAGACGTACTGATGCCGGCTGTCATGAGTGACGAAGCGCTGCGACTCCATGGTCTGCAGCAGGCGCAACACCGTCGACTTGTGCACGCCGAGCTCGGTCGCCAACTGCTCGAGCGAGCGCGAATCCTCCCCGAGTGACAGCAGAATGGTCAACGCACGTAACAGACTCTGGCTCATGACTTTGCCCTAACGCTCATAACGCCACATTGTGGGCCACGACCGCGTCGGCGTAATGCACTCCGGCCCAGGCGGTCTCGTCGAGAATCGCCAGCGACTGCAGTACCTCGGGCGGCGGTAGTTCCGCGACATCGCCGGTGCCGGTCAATGCCGCGGCTGCGCACAGATGCCCGAACCGCAGCCGCTGGGCGAGTGGACGCCCTTGCAGCAGTGCCGCCAGGTACCCACCCGCGAACGCGTCGCCCGCTCCGATCCGCTCGGTGATGTCGAGTCCGAGCGCGGGCACCTCCACCCGCTCGTGGCCGGAGAATCCGGTCACCGAGTGCTCGTTGTTCTTGACCACCAGGTGCTCGGGCTCTGGGAACAGGGCGCGCAATCGGTCCGCGTCGTCGACATCGAACACCTCGCCTGCCTCGTCGGCGCCGAGGAAGGCCACGTCGCTGCCGCGCACGTGCCCAGCGAGCACATCCGCCGCCCGCTCGAGCCGCCCGGCCCATAGTGCCGGTCGGAAATTCAGGTCGAAGCTGACCAGTCTGCCGTGGCGCGGCATCGCGATCAGCGCCTCGGTGAGCTCGGTAGCCGACTCCGACAGTGCGGTGGTGATCCCGGTGAAGTGCACGATCTCGCAGGTGTCGAGCACGCGGGTCGCGGCGGTGGCCGCGAGATCGGCCGTGGACAGCGCGCTGGCCGCGGACCCGGTGCGGTAGTACAGCATCCGGCTGGCTCGCTCGGCGAGATCTGTCGCCTTGCCCGAACCACTGCCGCGTTCCTTGACATAGACCGCAGTCGGGCGGGTCGGATCGGTGACGACCGCGGACACGTCCACGCCGCGATCCGCGAGATGCCCTACCAGATACCGGCCGAACCCGTCATCGCCCACTCGGGAGATCCACGCGGCGTCGATGCCCAGCTGGGTCAGCACAGTGGCCACATTCGACTCGGCACCGCCCGCGGTGCGCTCGAAGATGTCCGAGTCCTCGAGCGGGCCGGGTCGCGCCACCAGGACGGCAAGCCCTTCTCCGATGGTCACCGCCCGCGAGCGGGTCGATGTACGCCACATCACATCGATCTCCTTTCTGCTCTTGCGGCCAATGGTCATCCCGTGCAGAATAACCACACTGAACAGGATATGCAACATGCGTTGCAAAATATGCAATGCGCGAATGGTATGAAATGAGCGCGAACTCGGGGGCATGAACTGCGGACCCCGTCCGAGGGAAGGAATGCCGTGACGATCGACGAGAAAGCCGTTGCCGCACTGGAAGATCGAGTGCTCGGTCCAGAGCACAAGAGTCTGCCGCCCGCGGCGTGGGGCCGGACGGTCCGGGAGTTTCTCGACTCGGGTCCACATCTCGACGAGTTCGAGACGCCGGTGCTGACGGTGGATCGGGCGGCGGTCGCCGAAAATGTCGCGGTGATGGCCGACTGGGCGCAGGCCGCGGGCGTGCGCCTGGCTCCGCACGGCAAGACCACCATGGCTCCGCAACTGTGGGCGCAGCAGCTGGTGGCGGGCAGCTGGGGCATCACGCTGGCCACCGTGTGGCAGGTCCAGCTCGCGCGCTTCTTCGGCGTCGGTCGCATCGTGCTCGCCAACGCCCTCGTCGATCCGGTCGGCTTACCTTGGCTCGCCGCGGAATTGGCGCAAGACCCGTCCTTCGAGTTCGTCTGCTGGGCCGACAGCGTCGAGACGGTCACGCTGATGGACGAGCACCTGCGCTCGGCACCGGGGCAGGCCGAGATCCGGGTGATCGTCGAACTCGGTGGTCCGCATGGCCGCACCGGTGCGCGGACAGTGGCGGAAGCCAAGGCCATCGCCGTTGCGGTGGACCGCTCGGCCCGGCTCGCCCTGGCGGGCGTCGGCGGCTACGAGGGCGCGCTTGCTCACGACCGCGCCCCGGACGCTGTTACGGCCGTCCGCCACTATCTCGACGAACTCGCAAAACTGCACCGCGAACTCGCCGCCGACGGCCTTTACCGCGACGGCGCGATCATCACCGCGGGTGGCAGCGCCTACCCCGACCTGGTTGTCGAGTGCCTGGCCGGATTAGCCGATGAGCAAGGTGCACAGGGTATTCCGACCACCATTGTGCTGCGCTCCGGCGCCTACATCATCCATGACGACGGCTTCTACGCAGGCATTTCACCGCTGGCCGTACCGCGAAGCGAGCGGCCGCTGCGTTCGGCGATGCACGGCTGGGCGCGCACCGTGTCGCGACCGGAGCCGGAGCTCGCGCTACTGGACGCGGGGAAGCGCGATCTTCCCTTCGATGAGGGGCTTCCTGTCCCGCAACACGTTGCGGGACAGGAGGGCTCACTGAATCCGGCCGCGACGGTGTCGGCGCTCAACGATCAGCACGCCTTCCTGCGGTTGCCCGGCAGCACCGCAGCGGAGGTGCCCGTCGGCAGTGTGGTGCGCCTCGGCCTCTCGCATCCGTGCACCGCCTTCGACAAATGGCGGCTCATTCCGGTGATCGACGATGCCGACGCCGAACGTCCGCGGGTCGTCGACCTCCTGCACACATTCTTCTGATGCCCATGACCGACTTACTGTTTCGCGATATCGACATCGTCGACGGCACCGGCGCACCACGTTTCCGCGGTGACGTGCTCATCGATCGGGGCCGGATCGCCAAGATCGCCGGGCCGCGCACGCTCAACGCCGCCCGGATCGTCGACGCCGCACCGGGATCGGTGCTTGCCCCCGGCTTCATCGACATGCACGCGCACTCGGATCTGCATCTGCTGACCGACCCCGATCACTTCCCGAAGATCAGCCAGGGCGTCACCACCGAGGTCCTCGGACAGGACGGGTTGTCCTACGCCCCGATCGACGATGCCACCCTGGCGGTGCTGCGGCGTCAGATCGCCGGGTGGAATGGCAATCCCGCGAATCTGGACTTCTCCTGGCGCAGCGTGGCCGAGTATCTGGAGCGCCTGGACCAGGGCATCACGCCCAATGTCGCCTACCTGGTGCCGCAGGGCACGCTGCGGCTGCTCGTCGTCGGCAGTGAGCAGCGTGCGGCGACCGTGGCCGAAGTCCGCCGGATGCAGGAGCTGCTCGCGCAGGGTCTGCGCGAGGGTGCGGTCGGCATGTCGAGCGGGCTCACCTACACCCCGGGAATGTATGCCGACACCGGTGAATTGGCCGCGCTGTGCGAGGTCGTCGCGGACTTCGGTGGGTTCTATGCCCCGCATACCCGCTCCTACGGTGCGGGCGCACTCGAGGCGTACTCGGAAATGATCGAGCTGGCGCGCAGCACCGGCTGCGCGCTGCATCTCACCCACGCCACCATGAACTTCGGCGTCAATCGTGGTCGGGCACCGGAGTTTCTCGCGCTGGTCGACGCCGCTCGTGCCGAAGGCTGCGACATCACGCTGGACACCTACCCATATCTGCCCGGCGCGACGACGCTGTCCGCGCTGCTGCCGAGCTGGGCCATGTCCGGTGGACCGGACGCGGCACTGGCCAGGATCGACGACCCAGCGCTGCGCGCCCGAATCGCCCTCGACGTCGATGTGAACGGCTCCGACGGCTGCCACGGCGTTACCGTCGAGTGGGAGACCATTCAGATCAGCGGCGTCGCCAACGTGGAACTGGACCGGTACGTCGGCAAGACCATCGATCAGATCGCCGACGAGAGCGGCGTCGCGCCGGTGGCCGTGTTCTTCGACCTGCTGCGCCGGGATCTGTTTGCCACCACGATTTTGCAGCACGTCGGCCATGAGGAGAACGTGCGCGCCATCATGGTGCATCCCGGACACATGGGCGGCAGCGACGCGCTGCTCGTCGGGGACCGGCCGCACCCGAGGGCTTGGGGCACCTTTCCCGCTACCTGGGTCATTACGTGCGCGAGCTCGGAGTCCTCGAGCTCGAGGACTGCGTACATCACCTCACCGGCCGACCGGCCGACCGGCTTCGGCTCAGCGACCGCGGGCTCGTTTTCACCGGGTACGCAGCGGATCTCGTGCTGTTCGATCCGGCCGCAGTCACCGACACCGCGACCTTCGACAACCCGAAACAGCAGGCGCGCGGCATCCAGCACGTGCTGGTCAACGGTGAGTTCGCCATCGAAAACGGTGCGCCGACAGGCACCCGCGCCGGCCGCGCGCTGCGCATGGATTCCGCCAGGAAGGAGACGTATTGAACCCCGACGCTCTCGACGTGATCCGCGCCGACCGGGTGCTCAGCGTGGTGCGCGCGCCGGAGATCCCGGACCCCGCGGCGTTGGCGGATGCCTTGGCACGGTCGGGCATTCGCGCGCTGGAACTCACCTTCACCACACCGGGTGTGCTCGGCTGCCTGCGCGCTGCGGCCGTGACCGAGGCCGCCGTGCTCGGCATCGGGACGGTGCTGACCGCCGATCAGGCCGAGGCGGCGATCGACAATGGCGCTCGGTTCCTGGTCACCCCTGGGCTGCGCCCCGAGGTCGCCGCCGTCGCCACCCGGCGCGGCATCCCGGTGGTGATGGGCGCTTTCACACCGAGTGAGGTGCTCACCGCACTCGACCTCGGCGCCGCTGCGGTCAAGATCTTCCCCGCGCGGGCACTCGGTCCCGGCTATCTGAAAGACCTGCACGGTCCCTTCCCCGACGTGACGCTCATCCCCTCGGGCGGCGTCAACGCGGGCAATGCCGCCGAATTTCTCGCCAACGGCGCCGTGGCCGTCACCGCGGGCACCGATGTCGTTTCTCCTTCCGACGTCGCCGCAGGCCGCTGGTCCGACATCGCCACGCGTGCAGCGTCATTCGTTCGATCCATGAATTGAGAGGTACCCCCGTGAGCGAGCCCAGCGAGCGAACCATTCAACACAGTGCCGAGTGGCGTATGCCCGGGCCGAGCGGCGGGGAGGCACGGGCATGAACGCCACCGTCGACTGGCTGCGCACCACCACCCCTGGACTGCTCGTGCTCTGCGGTCTGGCGATAGCCGTACTGCTGCTTGCCATCATCAAGGTCAAACTGGAGCCGTTCATCGCGCTGCTGCTCACCGGGCTCGCGCTGGCCCTCGCCGCCGGACTACCGGTGTCGAAGATCGTCGGCACGGCGATCAAGCCGGGAGATTCCCTGCTGGAGACCGGCTTCGGCGGTATCCTCGGGCACATCGCGGTCATCATCGGCCTCGGTACGGTGCTCGGCGCGATTCTCGAACGTTCCGGTGGCGCCGATGTGTTGACCGGCAAGCTGCTGAGCGTGTTCGGCGAGAAGGGCGCCCCGGTGGCGATGGGCCTGCTCGGGCTCATCTTCGGCATCCCTGTCTTCTTCGACATCGGCATCTTCGTACTCGCGCCACTGGTTTACGTCGCCGCCAAGCGTGGTGGCCGGTCGCTGGTGCTGTATGCGATGCCGATGCTCGCGGGTCTGTCGATGACGCACGCCTTCCTGCCGCCGCATCCGGGACCGGTCGCGCTCGGCGGCTTGCTCGGCGTCAGCCTCGGCTGGCTGATCCTGATGGGATTCGTCTGCGGCATACCAGGATTCATCGCTGCGGGCATTGTGTGGGGCAGCTACATCGGCAAGCGGGTGCACGTGGAGGTCCCGGAGGAGTTCCTCGTCCGGCCGGAGGCCACGCAACCGGCAGCGGTCGCCGGTGCCGGCCCCGGAACCGCGACGGATCCTGGCTCGACTGCCACCGAAACCGAGACCACCGCGCCGCCGGTCGCCGTCATCGGTGGCATCATCGCCATTCCGCTGCTGCTGATCCTCGGCGCCACCTTCGGCACGCAGTGGCTGGACAAGAACTCGCAGCTGCTGCAGATGCTGACCTTCCTCGGCACGCCTGCGGTCGCGCTGCTCATCGCGGTGCTCGTCGCCTTCTACGTGGTCGGCGTGCGCCGCGGGTCCAGCGTGCAGGAACTCAGCACCCTCACCGCGGAATCGCTGCGGCCCGTCGGCATGCTGCTGCTGGTCGTAGGCGCGGGCGCGTTCTTCGGAAAGGTCATCTCCGCCACCGGGATCGGCACCGCGCTCGCCGACACCATGTCGGCCGCGGGTCTGCCGGTGATCGTGCTGGCCTACATCATCAGCTGCGGCCTGCGCATCGCCCAGGGTTCGGCCACCGTCGCCATCGTGACCACAGGTGGCATCGTCGCACCGCTGGTCGCGGGCCACGGTTATTCGCAGATGGCGATCGCGTTGATCGCTATGGCGATCGCCGCGGGCTCGATCATTCTCAGCCACGTCAACGACGGTGGCTTCTGGATCATCGCGAAGTACTTCAACCTGACGGTGAAGCAGACGCTGCAAACCTGGACGGTGCTCGAAACGGTGCTGTCGGTGGTGAGTTTCGCGGTAGCCGCGGTGCTTTTCACCCTTGTCGGCTGAGTAGCGCGACCTATCGAGGCTCCAGCGGGGTTTTCAGGTCGAGGGAAAATTCCGCAGGGCTCGATCGCAGCGGATGGCTTGGGCGCGTAGGGCGGTGGCCAGTTCCCGAGGTCCACTGAGCAGCGTGAAGTCGATGTCGGGCGAAGTGATCATCCAGACCAGTGCCTCGGGAGTGTCCGCGCCGACGTGCAGGTGGCAGCTGTGCTCGTCGACGGCCGCGACCACGCCCATGCCCGGCCACACGCTGCCGGCAGCTTCCGTCGCGGAGACGTGCAGCAGCACGGTCGCCTGATATGGCCAGCTGAGTGCCGACAGTTGCAGTGAAAGATAGGCCGCGACATCACCTTCCGGGATTTCGCGTGGTTCGAACCGCGGCCCGGTCGGCACTCGGGGAGCGATCCGGTCGGCCCGAAAGCTGCGCCAGTCGGCCCGGTCGACATCCCAGGCGACGAGGTACCAGCGCCTGCTGAAGTGCACCAGGCTGTGCGGCTCGACCGAGCGGACGCTGACCGACCCGCTGTGCGTGCGGTAGTCGAAGCGCAGCCGCTCCTGGCGCTGACAGGCTTCGGCGATAGCCATCAGCGTGTCCGGCTCGACTGCCGCACCCGGCACGCCGACGCGAACGGTGGCGCCGCGCAGGGTGCGGACCCGGTGCCGCAATCGCGGCGGCAACACCTGTTCCAGCTTGGTCAGCGCGCGTAGTGAGGCTTCCTCGATGCCTGCGACCGTGCCGTCGGAGGCGCTGCGCAAGCCGACGGCGACCGCGACGGCCTCGTTGTCGTCGAGCAGCAACGGCGGCAGCGCGGTGCCCGCGCCGAGGCGATAGCCACCCGTCCCCCTGGTGGCGTGCACCGGATAGCCGAGCTCCCGCAGGCGCTCCACATCGCGTCGGACGGTCCGGGTGGTGACGTCGAGCCGTGCGGCGAGAGCGGCGCCGGTCCAATCTCGATGTGTCTGCAACAGCGCGAGCAGTCTGAGCAGCCGCGCCGAGGTTTCCAACATGCCTACTAGAATGCCAGACGCTTAGGAACGATCCTGTCCTAAGTGCGTCATAGCGTTGTTGTCATGAGCAGCGAACACGACATCCGCCCCTTCCGTATCGAGATCCCGCAGCATCAGATCGACGACGTGAACGCCCGGCTGGCGAACGTTCTGTGGCCCGACGAACTGCCCGGTGTCGGTTGGGATTACGGCATGCCGGTCGCCTATCTGCAGGCGCTCGCCGAGTACTGGCGCACCCGCTACGACTGGCGCGCCCACGAACAGCGGCTGAACGAGATCCCGCAGTTCGTTACCGAAATCGACGGACAGACAGTGCATTTCCTGCATGTGCGCTCACCGGAACCGGATGCGTTGCCGCTGGTGCTCAGCCACGGCTGGCCCGCCTCGTTCGTCGAGTTCCTGGAGGTGATCGGCCCGCTCACCGATCCGTGCGCACACGGCGGCGATCCCGCCGACGCCTTCCATGTGGTGGTCCCCTCGCTGCCCGGCTTCGCGTTCTCCGGCCCCACCACGAAGGTGGGGGACGGGTCGACCGAACGATATGCCGAGGTCGTCGCCGTACTCATGGCTCGACTCGGCTACGACCGCTACGGCGCGCAGGGCGGTGATGCCGGGTACTTCGTATCCACCGAACTGGGTCGCATCGCGACCGAACATCTCGTCGGCATCCACGTGAACGGTCCGATCACAATTCCCTCTTTCGGCGGCGACGAGCAGTCGTGGGACGGCGATCAGACGCAGGGCCCAGCCGAACCGACCTGGGATGCTGCGGAATCCGAGTACAGCGCGGAGGATCAGGCGCGGCTGGAGGCGATGACCGGGCCGGACAGCTACACCCGTTACGGGTACGCCATGGTGCAGTCGGGCCGTCCACAGACCCTGGCCATCGGTATGCACGACTCCCCGGTCGGTCTGCTGTCCTGGATCGTCGACATGTTCCAGCGGTGGACGAATCCGGCGAAGGAGCTGCCGGAGGATGCGGTGAATCTTGACGCGCTGCTCACCAACGTCAGCGTCTACTGGTTCACCAAGACTTTCGCGTCCTCGATTCGGCTCTATCGGGAATCGAACTCCTGGGGCGTGGACTCGAGGAACTCCGGAGTGCCGACAGGTGCAGCAATCTTCCCGGGCGACAATTCGATTCGGAAGCTGGCCGAGCAAGCCCACAACATCGTGCGCTGGACGGAATACGATCGCGGCGGGCACTTCGCGGCGATGGAGGCGCCCGATTTGCTGACCGCCGACGTCCGCGAGTTCTTCCGCTCACTGCGGTGAAACGCGGCTAGGAACGACGAGCCGCCGCGTCAATTCCGGTGATCGGCCGGCCGCCTGTACCGGTCGGCCATCGCCGCCGCGGTCGCGGCGAGTTGGGCGCGCAACTCGGGGGGATCCAGGATCTCCGCGTACTCGCCGAGCGGCAGGATGCCGTGTGCGAGTACGGGATAGGACTCTGCGCCGAGAGTGACCTCCACCCAGCCCTGCGCGTCCGGCGGTGTCGCCGACGCCAATGCCTCGGTCACCGCGGCCGGATCGAAGCCGAGTCGCAGCAGGCGCACGTGCCCCTCGGCGATCCGGCAGCGGGCCCGCACCCGCAGCATCGACCGCGCGAAATCGTCGGCTGCTTCGGACCAGTGCGCGGCCAGGTCGAAATCATCTGGCCTGTCGAATGTTTCGCCAGTCGGCTCGGCGGCGGCGATACGGCCGACGCGGTAGGAACGAATCGCGGTCCCGTCCCGTCCGACCAGGTACCAGGTGCCCGCTTTCAATACCAGGCCAAGCGGATCTAGGCGCCGCTCCACCACCTTGTCCTTGCGCAGGTAGCGCACCGCGAGCCGGCGATCGTGCCAGAGCGCATCGGCGACCGCCGCCAGCGTGGGCGTCTCCTCAGGGCGATGAAACCAGCCGGGCGCGTCGATATGCACCCGCTCGGCGATTCGCGTTGCCCGGCCGCGCAATTCGGGCGGTAGTGCGGCGAGCACCTTGAGCTGCGCCGTCGCGAGCACGGTGCCGAGGCCGAGATCGGCTGCAGCGGAGGGTGATCCGGTCAGTAGTACGGCGTCAGCCTCTTCGGTGGTCAGTCCGGTCAGCCGGGTCCGGTAGCCGTCGACGAGCTGGACGCCGCCTGCCCGCCCCGGTTCGGTGAAGATCGGAACACCGGCCGCCGAGAGTGCATCGATATCGCGATAGACCGTGCGCACCGACACCCCCAGCTCACCCGCCAGCTCTGGCGCTGTCGACCGGCCACGCGTCTGTAGCAGCAACAGCAGCTGGACCAATCTGCTTGCCCTCATGAATTCGAGATTAGTCGCCAAACCCTGACAGAAGGTGTCAAGGTTTGGTCATAGAGTCGTCGATATGACCACTTGGAGCCAGTTCACCGAAGAAGCGCCCCAGATCGCCGCGGTGTTCACCCGTCGGCACAAAGCCACCGGCAACCTCTGCATGCTCGGCACGCTCCGATCCGACGGTTTCCCCAGGATCAGCCCTGTCGAGCCGATCATCTTCGAGGACATGCTGACGATCGTGGGTATGCCCGACACGACGAAATTCAAGGACCTGGAGCGCGACCCGCGCTTCTGCCTGCACACCGCGACGGTGGACACCAAGGTCGGTGACGGCGACGCCAAACTCTTCGGCACCGTCACCGATCTCCGCGACAAAGAAGTCCATGCGCGTTTCGCGCAGAAGCTCTTCGACGACAGCGGTTTCGACCTCCGCGGGCAAGAATTCGACCACTTCTTCGTCGCGGACCTGACCAGCGCCTCGACCGTCGCAGTAGTCGACGACCACTTGGACATCACCATCTGGAAGCCGGGCCAGGGGGAGCGAGTGGTGCGCAAGCACTGAGCGGGTGCGATGGCGGGGGATCGGCCGGCTGGTTTCGTGCGTCGGCCGATACCGCGGCGACCGGTTGCCGTTGATGATCGATGGAGCCTTCCGCCGAGTCCGCTGTCGAGGCGCGCCGCAGGTAATTATCTTGCGGCGCTGTTGTGTGGACAGCGCATCAATGTGGCGGGGTGAGTTGTGCGGTGATCGGTGCGGGCACCGGGATGCCGCGGTGTCGGATGTCTGTGCGGAACCGCTGGACTAGTGGGTCGTTCGGTGTGGTGGTGAGGCAGACGACGGCGCGGGTCAGCGACGGCGCGATGCTGCGAACCGCGCCCGCGAAGGTTGCGGTCAGCGCGGTCGTCGGCACCAGTGCGACACCGAGGCCGGCCGCTGCCAGCTGTGCGGCGGTGGTTGCCTGTTTGGTGCGGGTGGCAGCGGTCAATGTGACGCCGTTGCGGGCGGCGGTCTCGTCGATCCAGCTGCCGAGTCCGTTGTCGGGGTGATAGTGGACCATCGGCGCCGCGGCGAGGTCGGCGAAGGTCATGGGGGTGGCGGGAGCACTGTCACCGGCCATCGCGGCGACGATTTCTTCCTCGCCGATCACATCGATGGGCCCATCCCACCGCGACGGTCGCGGACCGATCGCGATATCGACCTCGCCCGCGGCCACCAGCTCGGCGAGAGCATCGGCGCTGGCCAGCTCGGTCAGTGCGAGGTGAACGCCAGGATGGCGGCGATGCCACGCCCGCAGCACCGGTGCGAGCAACCCGGCCGTCATGCTCTCCGCGCACGCGATGCGCAGCTGTCCCTCGGCGCCGCGGGCAACGGCTCGGCCGGTGGCCACGACCCGCTCGGCCGCGGCCAGTGCGGCTCGCGCGTCCATGACGATCGCGCGTCCCGCCGCCGTCGGACGCACCCCACGAGGCAGTCGCTCGACCACCGGGGTGCCGATTTCTCGCTCCAATGCCGCAATCTGATGTGACAACGCGGGTTGTGACATGTGCAGGCGCGCGGCAGCCTCGGTCACCGAGCCGAAATCCAGCACGGCCACAAAGCATTCCAGCCCTCGCAATGTTGGCATTCGCAAATTCTATCGGAGACACAGGAAAGATCGATATCACGACGGGATTGCTCGATCGTGGTGCTGCGTTCGACTTCGGTGAAGGACAACAACTACCGAAGGAGACCCATGACAGACTCGATGGACGGCAAGAAATTGGTCATCATCGGCGGTAGTTCGGGCATCGGCAGACAGATCGCGGCCGATGCGGTCGCTGCGGGCGCGACGGTGATCATCGCGGGCCGTGACACCGGCGCGCTGGGGACGGCGCAGACAATACTCGGCGACCACGTGCGCACCGCCCGGGTCGACCTCGGCGCGGAGGAGTCCATCCGGCGGCTGGCCGAGCAGATCGGCGACGTGGACTACCTGGTGTCGGTGGCCGCGGCCCACGCCAACGGACCGGTGACGGAACTGGGCCGGGCGGCGGTGGCTCGCGCATTCGACGCCAAGGTCATCGGTCCGATCCTGCTGGCCAAACACTTCGCGCCCCGAATCCGCGAAGACGGTGCGATCCTGCTGTTCTCCGGCGTCGCCGCGTGGCGGCCGGCCCCGGGACGCGCGGTCATGGCGACCACCAATGGCGCGGTGAGCTTCCTCGCCGAGGCGCTCGCGGTGGAGCTGGCCCCCATCCGGGTCAATGCGTTGTCGCCGGGCATCGTCGACTCGGGCGCGTGGGACGCGATGGCGGCCAAGGACCGCTTCTTCGCCGACGTCGCCGCCGCCAACCCCGCCCGCCGCGTCGGCCTGCCGGCCGACATCTCCGCGGCGGCTCTCCTCGCCCTGACGAACCCATTCCTCACCGGCACCACCCTGCACGTCGACGGGGGTGGTCGGCTGACGTGACGCGCACCTGGGCGGCGGCCGCCACGACCGGCGCCGCGTCCGGAACCGGCAGCCGCCGGTGCACGGTGCTCGAGGAGTCGGCGACCGAAACGGCCGCCCATTCGGTGCGCTCGCCCACCGCGACCTTTCCTCCTGCGTCAATCGGTCGCCCCGGGCAAACCGCTGCACGCAAGCCGTTCTCGGTTTCGCGCAGCGGGGCGGGCGGGATCAGTCTTCGTGGGCTGTTGCCGCGATCGCCGAGCGGCGGGACCGGAGAAAGGTTTGTTCGGCAAGGTTTTCGGTGTGGGCAATGGCTCGGTCGTAGGCCGCTACTGCCTCGGCGGTGCGGCCGAGGCGACGCAATAGGTCGGCTCGAATGGCATGGAAGAGGTAATGATTCGCCACATCGATGTCGTCGAGGAGGGCGAGTGCGGTGCGTGCGCCGTCGACCTCGGCCACCGCCACCACACGATTGAGCAACACCACGGGGTTGGGCGCCATCGCGACCAGCTGGTCGTACAGGTGCAGGATCTGCTGCCAGTCGGTCGATGCCGCGTCGGTGGCGTCGGTGTGGACCGCGTTGATCGCCGCTTGGATTTGATAGGGGCCGGGTTGGTTGCGCCGCAGGCACTCTCGCACGATGGCGTGTCCCTCGGCGATGAGGGTGCGGTTCCAGCAGGTGCGATCCTGCTCGGGCAGCGGTATCAGTGCACCGTCGGGTGTGGTGCGCGCGCCGCGGCGAGATTCGGTGAGCAGCATGAGCGCGAGCAGCCCGTGGACTTCCGGTTCGTCGGGCATGAGCACGGCGAGCAGACGCCCGAGACGAATCGCCTCGGCGCACAGGTCTTCTCGAACCAGGCGGGAACCCGAGCTGGCCGTGTGCCCCTCGGTGAAGATCAGGTAGACCACGGCCGATACCGAGCGGAGGCGATCGGGCAGGTCCGCGTCACCGGGGACGCGGTAGGGGATGCGGGCGTCACGAATCTTGCCCTTGGCGCGGACGAGCCGCTGCGCCATGGTCGACTCGGAAGTCAGGAAGGCATGGGCGATTTCGGCAGTGGTCAGGCCACCGAGCAGCCGCAAGGTAAGGGCAACTCGGGCATTGACGGCCAATGCGGGATGGCAGCAAGTGAAGATCAGGCGGAGTCGGTCGTCCCCGATCGCGCCGTCGTCGACCGGTTCGGCTTCGGCGTGCAGCAATGCAGCCTCGGCATGTCGGTCGTGGCGGGATGATTCGCGCCGCAGTCGATCGATCGCCCGGTTGCGTGCGGTGGTGATGATCCATCCGGGCGGGCTCGGCGGGAGCCCCTCGGCCGGCCACCGCTGCACGGCAGTGGTGAAGGCGTCCTGTACCGCGTCTTCGGCGACGCCGATGTCACCGAAGACGCGGATCAAGCTCGCCACCGCGCGACCGTAGTGTTCGGTGAACACGTCCTCGATCACCGCGGGCGTCACCGTGGCGTTGTCAGCCATCCTCTAGCGGCCGGATCTCGATCGGCAGGCCGAGCACCGTGGCGACCTTGCTGCCCCATCCCAGTGCCTCGTCGAGATCGGCGGCCCGGATGATGCTGAATCCGGCGATGTATTCCTTGCTCTCGACGTACGGACCGTCGGTGATGAGCACATCATTGCCGGTGGCGCGCAGCACGGTGGCCGTGCTCGGCGCATTGAGGCCCGCGGCGAACACCCATGCGCCCGCCGCGCGCATCTCGTCGTTCACGCGGTGTAGCTCGCGCATGATCTCGTCCAGATTGTCCGGCGGCACACCCCCTTCGGACTGGTAGATGCTCAGCAGATACTGCTTCATCTCGACGCTCCTCACTTGCGCTGATACGTAGCGATCACGACGCCGGTGGTGGTCGGGATGCACGCGGTGAGCCGAAGTTCGCCGAGATCGGTGCCCTCGAACAACCGCCGTCCGCTGCCGACCAGGATCGGATGGATCATCAGTAGATATTCGTCGACGAGATCTTGCCGCATCAGCGTTTGCAGCAGGTTGCCGCTGCCGAGCACGACCAGGTCACGGTCGGGCTGATCCCGCTGCAGCCCCACTACCGTGCGGACCGCGTCGCCGGGCAGCAGCGTCGAGTTCTGCCAGGGCAGCGGCTCGGTCAGCGTTCGGGACGCGACGAACTTCTCGGTCTTGTCCAGCACCTCGGAGACCGGATTGTCGGTCTGGTGGGGCCAGAATCCGTAGAAGTCCGCATAGGTCCGCCGCCCGAACAGCAGTGCGCCTTGATGGGTGGCCATATGCTCGCCCAGCACCCTGGCCTGCACCGGGTCGTTGTATCGATGGGCCCAACCGCCGTGCCGGAATCCGTCCCGCAGGTCCTCATCGGCACGCCCCGGCGCCTGCATGACTCCGTCGAGGGTGAGGTTTTCGACGGCAATGATCCTGCTCATATCCGCTCCTTCCCAGGTGCCGGCGCGCTGCCGGCCTCACCTCCTACACGAACGGGTCGGCACCGGATCGACATCGCCGGGGATTTTCTTCCGCCGAGTTCGCTCGGTGTCACGCATCAGACGCGGTGATGGCCTGCACCTCCCGATAGGTCGGAACCTCGATGGTGAACGGGCCGTCGTCGCACACCGCGCGGGCGGCGTCGACGACGGCCGCGAGCGCCGTGCGGTACAGCAGTGAGCCGGTGCTGATCCGGCGCACGCCCAACTCGGCGAGGGCCGCGATCGATGGGCCGTTGGCGGCGTACAGGATATTGACGGGCAGCGCGGTCGCGGCGACCAGGCCGGTGATCTCGACCGGGTCGGTCATGCCCGGCACAAAGATGCCGTCGGCACCGGCGTCGGTATACCGGCCGACCCGGGCAAGCGTCGAATCATGTTGCAGCTTAAGCCAATACGTGTCGACGCGAGCGTTGACGAACAGCTCCGGCGTGCGGGCCTTGATCGCGCCGATCAGCTCTGCCTGGTGGCCGGGCTCGGCGAGTGTGCTTTCGGACCGGCCGTCTTCGAGGTTCACTCCGGCGATCCCCAATTCGGCCAACCGGGCGACATAGTCGGCCACTTCGCCGGGGTTCTCGCTGAAGCCGCCTTCGATATCGACGGTCACCGGCACCGCGAGGCGCGCGAGTCGTGTTGCCACCGCAAGTGTTTCGTCGCGGGTGACGCCGGTTCCGTCGGGCAGTCCTGCCGCGACGGCGACCCCGAGGCTGGTGGTGCCGATTGCGGGAAACCCTTCGGCCACCAGCGCCGCCGCGGAGCCGAAGTCCCAGGCGTTCGGCAGTACGAGCGGCTCGTCCCGGTGATGCAGCTCGTGGAAGATTTTCGGCTTGTTCATCGTGGGCTGATCGGCGTTCATGCCGTGACCGTATCCCGCTGTTGTTTCGGTGGCCGCCGAAACAACAGCGCACCATCATGGAGTGGTGCACACCCGAGGAGCCGAACTGGCCGGACTGGCGGTACTGCTCGCCGACCGCACCCGCGCCGACATGTGCCTGGCGATGATCGATGGCCGCGCCTGGACCGCGGGCGAACTGGCGCGCCACGCCGGTGTCGCGCCGTCCACGGCCACCGAACACCTGAACCGGCTACTCGACGGCGGTCTGCTCATCGAACGCCGCCAAGGCCGACACCGCTATGTTCAGCTGGCAAACCCCCAGGTGGCGGAGCTGCTGGAGGCGATGGTTACCCACCTCGACCCGCCGCGCACCGAACTGGCAGGGCTGCGCGCGGCCACCGTCGCTGCCGCGCTCGCGCGCGGCCGCACCTGCTACGACCACCTCGCAGGACGCCTCGGCGTGGCGATCACCGACGCGATGACCACCCGCGGCCTGCTCGACAGTGACAGCGGGTTCGCGCTGACTGCTGCGGGTCTGACCTGGCTCACCGGCCCCATGGGGATCGACCGAGCCTGGCTGCACGCCACCCGCAGGCCCGTCGCCCGACCCTGCCTCGACTGGACCGAGCGACGCACTCACCTCGGCGGCGCCGCCGGAGCGCAGCTGTGCCGCCGTCTTCAGGACCTCGATTGGATCCACCGGGTCGGCAACGGCCGCGCCATCCGTCTCACACACGAGGGCGAATCCGGTCTCGCCGAGACACTCGGAATCGATCCTGCGCCCTTGCGGTAGACCAGACAGGAACCAGCTCACCAGCCACAGGATCGGTGCGGCCGTCCCCGTCCTCGTGCTGTCCGTCGCCGTCGCCGTCGGCCTGCCGGTCTCGGGTACGCGGGTGCTACATCCGGCACGGCGCAAACCTGCCGTCGCTGCTCGAGCGTGCTCAGCCGGCGTTGTATGCGGCGACAGAGGTTTGCCGATCATCGTCGCGGTTACTCAGGTTGCGATGAGCACTGGATTGATGACGCAGGATATGGCCTTCACCTGGTGGCCGCGGGGGCGACCACGTTGCTGATGTTCCCGCTGATCGCGCGATCGATCGGCGGCAAGCCACCCCGTTCATGAATGGGCTTGCATAATCGTGCATAATCATCACATGGTTGATTCAGCGGACGGACCCGTGTTGCGGGTCGCGGTGGCCGGTGCGAGCGGGTACGCGGGCGGCGAGGTGCTGCGCCTTTTGCTCGGGCATCCGGCATACCGCGACGGGCGCCTTGTCATCGGCGCGCTGACCGCAGGGGCGAACGCGGGCAGCGCGCTGGCGGAGCATCAGCCCCATCTGCTGCCGCTGGCCGATCGCGTCCTCGCTCCCACCACCGCCGACGAGCTGGCCGGTCACGACGTGGTGTTCCTCGGGCTGCCACACGGGCAATCCGCCGCCATCGCGCAGCTGCTGCCGGAGTCGACCGTGATCATCGACTGCGGCGCCGACTTCCGGCTGACCGACGCGCAAGCATGGGAGAAGTACTACGGCAGTCCCCACGCGGGCAGCTGGCCATACGGTCTGCCGGAGCTGCCCGGCGGCCGCGAGAAGCTGCGCGGTGCAAGTCGGATCGCCGTCCCCGGGTGCTACCCGACGGTGGCGAGCCTGGCGCTCGCACCGGCGATCGCGGCGGGCATCGTCGAGCCGACGGTGAATGTGGTCGCGGTGAGCGGCACTTCGGGCGCGGGCCGCAAGCTCGACGTCGGCCTGCTCGGGTCCGAGGTCATGGGTTCGGTACGTGCCTACGGCATCGCCGGCGCGCACCGACATACCCCCGAGATTTCGCAGAACCTGAAGGCGGCGGGCGGAACCGATGTCACCGTCTCGTTCACGCCGGTGCTTGCGCCGATGCCGCGCGGCATCCTCGCCACCTGCACCGCACCGACGCGGGTGGACGCCGCGCAGGCCCGCGCGGTCTACGAAAAGGCCTACGCCGACGAACCGTTCGTGCATCTGTTGCCGGAAGGTCAACTGCCGCAGACAGGTTCGGTGCTCGGTTCCAATGCTGTCACGCTGCAGGTCGCGGTGGACACCGACGCGGGCCTGCTCGTGGTGATCGGCGCGATCGATAACTTGACCAAGGGCACCGCGGGCGCCGCGGTGCAATCCATGAATCTGGCCGTCGGATTCGACGAGACCGCAGGACTTTCCACCGTAGGAGTGGCACCGTGACGACAACCGCTGGGACATCGACCGAGGGCTCGGGCGGCAAGCTGGTCCGGACCCAGGGGGTCACCGCACCGCTCGGTTTCCGCGCCGCAGGTATCGCCGCGGGCATCAAGGCCAGCGGGAAACCCGATCTGGCCCTGGTTCTCAACGAGGGACCGGAGTACGCGGCCGCCGGTGTGTTCACCCGCAACCAGGTCAAGGCCGCGCCGGTGCTGTGGTCGCAGCAGGTGCTGGGGTCCGGTCGGCTGCGCGCGGTCATTCTCAACTCCGGCGGCGCCAATGCCTGCACCGGTCCCGGCGGATTCCAGGACACCCATCAGACGGCCGAGGAATTGGCCAAGGCGCTGAGCAATTGGGGCACCGAGACCGGCGCGGGCGAAATCGCCGTCTGCTCGACCGGTTTGATCGGTGACCGGCTCCCGATGGACAAGGTGATTCCCGCGGTCACCGAAATCGTGCACGAGATGGGCGGCGGCCTGTCGGGCGGCCTGGACGCGGCACACGCGATCATGACCACCGATACCGTGCCCAAGGAAGCGGCCTTCCACCATCAGGACAAGTGGAACGTCGGCGGCATGGCCAAGGGCGCAGGCATGCTCGCGCCCTCGCTGGCGACCATGCTGGTCGTGCTCACCACCGATGCCGCGGTGACCGCGGACCAGCTGGATCGGGCGCTGCGCAACGCGACGCGACTCACCTTCGACCGGCTCGACGTCGACGGCTCCTGCTCGACCAACGACACCGTGCTGCTGCTTGCCAACGGCGCGAGCGAGGTCACCCCGTCCCAGGAGGATCTCGACGCCGCGGTGCTCGCGGTCTGCGACGATCTCGCCGCACAGTTGATGGCCGACGCGGAAGGCGTCACCAAGCGTGTGCAGGTCATCGTCTCCGGCGCAGTCAGCGAGGACGAGGCGCTGATCGCCGCGCGCGCCGTGGCCCGCGACAGTCTGGTGAAGACTGCGCTGTTCGGCTCCGACCCGAACTGGGGCCGGGTGCTCGCCGCCGTCGGCATCGCGCCGATCACCCTGGACCCGAACCGGATCTCGGTGTCGTTCAACGGGAACCCGGTGTGCATCGACGGCATCGGTGCGCCGGGCGCGCGCGAGGTCGACCTGTCCGGCATGGACATCGACGTGCACATCGACCTGAACGTCGGTGACGGTACGGCCATGATCCGCACCACCGACCTCTCACACGGCTATGTCGAAGAGAATTCGGCCTATAGCTCATGAGTGGACAAGTGCTCCACGACCTTTCGGCGTTGGACAAGGCACACGTACTGGCCGAGGCGCTGCCGTGGCTGGAGAAGTTCCGCGACAAGATCGTGGTCGTCAAATATGGCGGCAACGCCATGGTCGACGAGGAGCTCAAGCGGGCCTTCGCCGCCGATATGGCGTTCCTGCGCACCGTCGGCGTGCACCCGGTGGTGGTGCACGGTGGCGGGCCACAGATCAGTGCGATGCTGAAAAAGCTCGGCCTGCACGGGGAATTCCGCGGCGGTTTCCGCGTCACCACACCCGAGGTGATGGACGTGGTGCGGATGGTGCTGTTCGGCCAGGTCGGGCGGGAGCTCGTCGGGCTCATCAACGCGCACGGCCCGTATGCGGTCGGCATCTCCGGTGAGGACGCGCGACTGTTCACCGCGACAAGGCGCACCGTCGACATCGACGGCGCACCGACCGACATCGGTCTGGTCGGCGATGTCACCGAGGTGAACCCGGAGGCCGTGCTCGACCTCATCGCCGCAGGCCGCATCCCGGTGGTCTCGACCATCGCGCCCGATGCCGACGGCGTGGTGCACAACATCAACGCCGACACTGCTGCCGCCGCGCTCGCCGAGGGCATCGGCGCCGAGAAATTGGTGGTGTTGACCGACGTCGAGGGCCTGTACACCAACTGGCCGGACCGCGCGTCGCTCACCTCACGCATCGACGCCGACGAGCTCGCGAAGTTGCTTCCGAGTCTGGACGCGGGCATGGTGCCGAAAATGGAAGCCTGCCTGCGCGCCGTCCAGGGGGGAGTGCCGACCGCGCACGTCATCGACGGCCGGGTGCCGCACGCGGTGCTGCTGGAACTGTTCACCGGAGAAGGAATCGGAACGATGGTGTCGCCCGTGCTGTCCAGTTCGGACGGTGCCGGCCCGCCGAACGGAACGAAATCATGAGCGAAGTAGCGAACGAAGTCACCAACACTGCCGCACTACAGCAGCGGTGGTCCGACGCGTTGATGAAGAACTACGGGACGCCCAAGATCGCGCTGGTGCGCGGTGCGGGCGCGGTGGTCTACGACGCGGACGGCAAGCGCTACCTCGACTTCCTGGGCGGCATCGCGGTCAACAGCCTCGGGCACGGCCACCCCGCGATTTTGGAGGCGGTCACCCAGCAGCTCGGCACGCTCGGGCACACATCGAACATCTACGCGAACGAACCCGTGATCGAGCTGGCCGAACGGCTGCTCGCGCATTTCGGTGACGGCGAATTCGGTGACGGGCACGGCCGCGCGTTCTTCTGCAACTCCGGCACCGAAGCCGTCGAGGCCGCGTTCAAAATGGCCAGGCTGACCGGTCGGCGCAAGCTCGTCGCGTGCGAGGAGGCGTTCCACGGCCGGACCATGGGCGCGCTCGCGCTCACCGGTCAGCCGTCGAAGCGGACACCGTTCGAGCCGATGCCGCCCGGCGTCGTGCACGTGCCCTACGGTGATGCGGCGGCCTTGGCGGCCGTGGTGGACGAGGACACGGCCGCGGTCTTCCTCGAACCCATCATGGGGGAGAGCGGCGTCGTCGTGCCGCCCGTCGACTACCTGGTGAAGGCGCGCGAGATCACCGCGCGGCACGGTGCGCTGCTGATCCTCGACGAGGTGCAGACCGGCATCGGACGCTGCGGAAAGTTCTACGCGCATCAGGCTTCCGGCATCGTGCCGGATGTGATCACCCTGGCCAAGGGTCTCGGCGGCGGCCTGCCGATCGGCGCGGTGCTTGCCACCGGCCCGGCCGCCGATCTGCTGACTCCCGGACTGCACGGCACCACTTTCGGCGGTAACGCGGTCTGCGCCGCGGCCGCACTCGCCGTGCTGCGCACTATCGACGAACTGGACCTGCTCTCACATGTCGAGTCGGTCGGCAAGCGGCTCAGCGATGGTATCGAGCTGCTCGAGCACCCGTTGGTCGACCACGTGCGTGGTGCGGGTCTGCTGCTCGGCATTGTGCTCACCGACGACGTCTCGGCCGAGGTCGAGGCCAGGGCGCGGGCGGCGGGCTATCTGGTGAACGCGCCGAAGCCCAACATCATTCGGCTCGCGCCACCGCTGGTCCTCACCGAGACCCAGTCCGACAACTTTGTCGCCGACCTGCCCGACATTCTGGACGGCGCCGCCCAAGATGCGAAGGGAGCCAAGGGATGAGCCTGCGCCACTTCCTACGCGACGACGATGTGACCCCGGTCGAGCAGGCCGAAATCCTCGCGTTGGCCGCCGAACTGAAGAAGGCGCCGTTCTCGCATCGGCCGCTGGCGGGTCCGCGCGGCGTCGGGGTGATCTTCGAGAAGAACTCCACCCGCACCCGGTTCTCCTTCGAAATGGGCATCGCCCAGCTCGGCGGGCACGCGGTCGTCGTCGACGGCCGCGACACCCAGCTCGGGCGCGAGGAGACCCTCGGCGACACCGGCACGGTGCTGTCGCGCTATGTCGACGCCATTGTCTGGCGTACCTTCGAGCAGGTCCGCCTCGACGAAATGGCCGCCACCGCAACGGTTCCGGTGGTGAACGCGCTGTCCAACGAATTCCACCCCTGTCAGGTGCTCGCCGATCTGCAGACGCTCACCGAGCGCAAGGGCAGCCTGGTCGGCCGCAACCTCACCTACTTCGGCGACGGCGCGAACAATATGGCGCACTCGCTGCTGCTGGGCGGCGTCACTGCCGGATTGAACGTCACCATCGCCGCGCCGGCAGGCTTCGAGCCGCTGCCCTGGATTCTGGAGGCCGCCCGCAAACGCGCCGCCGAAACCGGTGCGACCATCACGCTCACCGGCGACCCAGTGGCCGCCGCCGAGGGCGCCGACGCGCTGGTGACCGACACCTGGACCTCGATGGGCCAGGAGAACGACGGTCTCGACCGGGTCGGTCCGTTCCGTCCGTTCCAGCTCAACGAGCAACTGCTCGCCCATGCCGAGTCCGATGCCGTTGTGTTGCACTGCCTGCCCGCCCATCGCGGCGAGGAGATCACCGACGCGGTGCTCGACGGTCCGCACAGCGTCGTCTGGGACGAAGCGGAGAACCGGCTGCACGCGCAGAAGGCGCTGCTGGTGTGGCTGCTGGCCAAGCGCAACGAGGGTGTGGCGTGAGCGAGAGAGTCGTGTTGCAGTGCGCGTCGCCGGCGGGCGTCGACGAGGTGGCATCGTGAGCGAGCGAACCAGGGGCGAGGTGGCGCGATGAGTGTGACCCGCCCGGAACCCGGCAAGCCGGGGCCCGCGATCGCGGGAACCCGCGCCGGACGTCAGTCCCGCATCATCGAACTGCTGCTCGCGCACGCGGTCCGTAGCCAGACCGAGCTCGCCGCGCTGTTGTCGGCCGAGGGCATCGAGACCACCCAGGCCACCCTGTCGCGTGATCTCGACGAACTCGGCGCGGTCAAACTGCGCGCCGCCGACGGCGGCGCGGGCGTCTATGTGGTCCCCGAGGACGGCAGCCCCGTACGCGGCGTCACCGGCGGCACCGACCGCCTCTCGAAGCTCCTCGGCGACCTGCTCGTCTCCACCGATGCCAGCGGCAATATCGCCGTCCTGCGCACTCCACCCGGCGCCGCCCACTACCTGGCCAGTGCCCTGGACCGCGCTGCCCTGCCCTACATAGTCGGCACCATCGCAGGCGACGACACCATCGCCGTCATAGCCCGCGAACCGTTCACCGGCGCCGAACTGGCCGCCAAAATAGAAGAACTCGCCTGACTCTTACGTGTCCGTCGTGAGTGGCACATCGTCGTGGCGACCCGCCGTGCACGCACACCATGGTGTGCCACTCGCCCGCATACCCGGCCGATCGGCCGGGATCTGTGCGGTCGGCTCAGTCGAAGGGATATCGGCCGCCGCCGGGGCTGCCCTGGCCCGGCGGCAGGTGGTGCCGGAAGTGATCAGGTCATCGATGAGCTCGACGATGGCTCGGCCTATGTCCAGCACGCCGTTGTTGGTCCGCGCCGCTTCCCACCCGGTGCGATCGTCGTGCTGCGGCGGCGGCGTGCAATCTGGCAGGCTCGACTCGTCGCATACAGCTCGCGCAACGCGGAATATCTATTTCCGCCGGAAGCGGGCCCGACTCGACCCCGGTTGTGAATGGGCTTGCATAGTCGTGCATAATCATTTGTAGAACGGTGCAGGCTGCCGGGACGTAGGCCCGGCCCCCGAATACGCGCCTGCCGAAGCGGGCACAAGACCACAGACAAGCACGAAATCCGAGGAGCACATAGACATGTCCGAGCGCGTCGTACTCGCCTACTCCGGTGGGCTGGACACCTCCGTCGCGATCAGCTGGATCGCCAAGGAGACCGGTGCCGAGGTGGTGGCCGTCGCCATCGACCTGGGCCAGGGCGGCGAGGACATGAACGTGGTGCGCCAGCGAGCACTGGACTGCGGCGCCGTGGAGGCGATCGTCGTCGATGCACGCGACGAGTTCGCCGACGACTACTGCCTGCCGACCATCCAGGCCAATGCGCTCTACATGAGCCGTTACCCGCTGGTGTCGGCGATCAGCCGCCCGCTGATCGTCAAGCACCTCGTCGAGGCCGCCAAGTTCCACGGCGCGAGCACCGTCGCCCACGGCTGCACCGGAAAGGGCAACGACCAGGTGCGCTTCGAGGTCGGCATCGGCGCGCTCGCGCCCGATCTCAACGTCATCGCCCCGGTCCGGGACTACGCCTGGACCAGGGAGAAGGCCATCGCCTTCGCCGAGGAGAACTCGCTGCCGATCAACGTCACCAAGAAGTCGCCGTTCTCCATCGACCAGAACGTGTTCGGTCGCGCGGTGGAAACCGGCTTCCTCGAAGACCTCTGGAACGCGCCGACCAAGGACGTCTACGACTACACCGCCGACCCGACGGTGAACTTCGAGGCGCCGGACGAACTGATCGTCACCTTCGACAAGGGTGTCCCGGTCGCGATCGACGGCCGGCAGGTCACCGTGCTCGAGGCCATCATCGAGCTGAACCTGCGTGCCGGACGGCAGGGCGTTGGCCGCCTGGACATGGTCGAGGACCGGCTCGTCGGCATCAAGAGCCGCGAGATCTACGAGGCGCCCGGCGCCATCGCCCTGATCACCGCGCACCAGGAGCTCGAGGCCGTCACCGTCGAGCGTGAGCTCGGTCGCTACAAGCGGCAGGTCGAGCAGCGCTGGAGCGAGCTGGTCTACGACGGCCTGTGGTTCTCCCCGCTCAAGCGCGCACTCGACGCCTTCGTCACCGAAACCCAGGAGCACGTCTCCGGCGACATCCGTATGGTGCTGCACGGCGGCTCCGTCGTGGTCAACGGCCGCCGCTCCGAGCAGTCGCTCTACGACTTCAACCTGGCCACCTACGACGAGGGCGACACCTTCGACCAGTCGCTGGCCAAGGGCTTCGTGCAGATCCACGGCCTGTCCTCGAAGGTCGCGGCGCGGCGCGATTTGAATCAGAAGTAGGCGGCCTCGGGGTCGGTGCGCATGCGCCGACCTCGAGGATTGCGTAGCCGGCGCATCCACCGATGATCGACTTCCGACCGTCAGGAGACAGCACACGATGACGCAGAGCGGCAGCACCAACGAAGGGGCGCTCTGGGGCGGACGTTTCGCGTCCGGTCCGGCCGCAGCGATGGCAGCGCTCAGCAAGTCGACGCAGTTCGACTGGGTGCTGGCTCCCTACGATATTCGCGCGTCGAAGGCGCACGCACGGGTGCTGCACAAGGCCGGGCTGCTGTCGGAATCCGATCTCGCCGCGATGCTCGACGGCCTGGATCGCCTTGCCGCCGATGTGGACTCCGGGGCCTACGGACCTGCGGAGTCCGACGAGGATGTGCACGGTGCGCTGGAGCGGGGACTGATCGAGCGGGTCGGCACCGAGCTCGGTGGCAGGCTGCGCGCGGGGCGGTCGCGAAACGACCAGGTGGCCACGCTGTTCCGGATGTGGCTGCGCGACGCGGTCCGTCGGGTCGCGGCCGGTCTGCTCGAGGTGGTCGACGCGCTTGTCGCCCAGGCGGCCGCACACCCCGACGCGGTGATGCCTGGCAAGACGCATCTGCAGGCCGCGCAGCCGGTGCTGCTCGCACATCATCTGCTCGCCCACGCCCATCCGCTGCTGCGCGATATCGACCGGCTGCGTGACTTCGACAAGCGGGCGGCGGTGTCGCCCTACGGTTCCGGGGCGCTGGCAGGTTCCTCGCTCGGTCTGGACCCGGAGGCGATTGCCGCCGAACTGGATTTCGACGCGTCGGCGGCCAATTCGATCGATGCCACCTCCGCCCGCGACTTCGCGGCCGAGGCGGCGTTCGTGCTGGCCATGACCGGTGTCGACCTCAGTCGGATGGCCGAAGAGGTCATTATCTGGAGCACACCGGAATTCGGCTACATCACTCTCGCCGACGCCTGGTCCACCGGATCGTCGATCATGCCGCAGAAGAAGAATCCGGACGTCTCCGAACTCACCCGCGGCAAGGCAGGACGCCTGATCGGCAACCTCACCGGTCTGCTCGCCACCCTCAAAGCGCAACCACTCGCCTACAACCGGGATCTGCAGGAGGACAAGGAACCCCTGTTCGACTCGGTCGCCCAGCTGGAACTGCTGCTGCCTGCCATCGCCGGCCTCGTCTCGACGCTGAGCTTCCACACCGACCGGATGGCCGAACTCGCCCCCGCCGGTTTCACACTCGCGACCGATATTGCCGAATGGCTTGTCCGCCAGGGTGTCCCGTTCCGCGTTGCGCACGAGGCGGCGGGTGGCTGTGTCCGCGCTGCCGAGGCGCGCGGCGTCGGGCTCGACGAGCTGACCGACGCGGAGTTCGCGGCCGTCGACCCGGCACTGACGCCGCAGGTCCGCGAAGTGCTGACAGTGCAGGGGTCGATCGCCTCGCGCAACGCCCGCGGCGGCACGGCAGGTGTCCAGGTCGCGAAGCAGATCGACGAAATCCGCAGCACGGCAGGGGAATTGCGCGGCTGGCTGGCGTGACTGTCGTTACCCCGGTTATCGCGCCGGCTGGCTGGCCATTGCGTCCGAGGTGACCGCGACCGTTTCGCTGAAGATCTCCGAGGGATTCAGCAAGCTCGTGCCCTCGATCATTGTCGTCATCGGTTACGGCGCAGCGTTCTATTTCCTGTCGCAGGCGCTGAAGCGCGGTATGGCGATCGGTGTCGCCTACGGGGTCTGGTCGGCCGTCGGTGTCGCCGCGATCGCCGTCATCGGAGTGCTGTTCTTGGATGAGCGATTGACCGCGGTGCAGATCGGGGGCATCGGCCTGGTGATCCTCGGTGTGCTTGCGCTCGAGCTCGGCGGTGCACACTGATCGGAAATCCGCCGGGGATTCACTGCGCACCACCAGCGACCCACCGAGATCGGCCGGTTGGTGACCCGCGGCGGGTTGCTGAGCGTGAGTGGCGTTGCGCCCTCTGCATTTTCCCGAATACGTCCCGATCGGCAGGGAGCCGAACGTAACATCGGGCGATGGACTGGACGTTTGCTCAGCTGAGTCCACGCGGATGTACCCCATGACCTCGGGCGATGAGGGCGAGGTCATGGGAACGCCGGGCGCTGCCACTGTGGTGCTGGAGGCTGCCGGGCTCGCCAAGCACTACGGCAGCGTGCAGGCATTGCGCGGTGCCAACTTTCAGGCCAAAGCAGGCGAGGTCGTCGCACTCATCGGTGACAACGGTGCGGGCAAGTCGACTCTGGTGAAATGCCTTTCCGGAGCCGAGCAACCAGACGGCGGTACCATCCTGCTCGACGGCAGGCCGGTGCTGCTGCCTACGCCGACCGCCGCGCGGAAGCTCGGTGTGGAAACCGTGTACCAGGATTTGGCGGTGGCCCCCGACCTCGACCCCGCCGCGAACCTGTTCCTCGGCCGCGAACTGCTGCGGCGCGGGCTTGCGGGCAAGCTCGGCATGCTGGACAAATCGGCCATGCGAAGCCGGGCGGTCGACCACTTTCGCCGACTCGGCGTCACCCTGCAGAACACCGACGTGCCGATCGGGTCGCTCTCGGGTGGGCAGCGGCAGAGCGTGGCCGTGGCCAGGGCGGTGATGTGGGCGAGCAAGGTGGTGTTCATGGACGAGCCGACCGCGGCGCTGGGTGTTGTCCAGCGCGAGCGTGTGCTCGACGTCATCCGTCGGGTGCGCGACCAGGGCATCGCGGTCGTGCTCATCAGCCACAACATGCCCGAGGTGCTGGCCGTCGCCGATCGCATCGAGGTGCTGCGGCTGGGTAGACGGGTGGCTCGCTTCACCGCAGCAGAGGTCACCTTGGAGCAGTTGGTCGGTGCGATGACCGGTGCACTGACGCCCGAGGAGGCACCGTGAGGCGCCGCGCAGTGCTCGGAAAGCGAGGGGCTGCATGAGCAACGACGAAGCCGTCAGTGTCGATGGCAAGGGCCGGGAACTGCCCGAACGCACTGTGCTGCAACGACTGCTCGGTGCGAGCACGGTGTGGATCGGTGTTGTGCTCGTCGGCTTGTGCGTGGCGTTCAGCGTGATTCGGCCCGATGCGTTTCCCACCCGCTTCACCCTGCAGACCCTGCTGATCGAAATGTCTGTGCTGCTGGTGCTTTCGGTCGGGATGACCTTCGTCATCATCGCCTCGGGCATCGATCTCTCGGTCGGGATGGTGCTGATCTTCGCCGGGGTGCTCGGGGCCAAAACCATGGAATGGCTGAGCCCCGATGAGAATGCCACGGCGGCGGGTTGGGGCATCATCGGTCTCGGGTTCCTGATTTCCGTTGTCGGCGGCGGGATCTGGGGACTGCTGAACGGGCTGCTCGTGGCCAAAGCCAAGATTCCGCCGTTGATCGTCACGCTCGGGTCGTTCGGCGCTGCACTCGGTGCGGCGCAGCTGATCACCGGCGGCGTCGACACCAGGACCGTGCCCGACAATCTGCGCAACTCACTGGGGTTCGGCACCTCACTGGGCGGTGTGCCGAATCTGGTGCTGGTCGCCACCGTGGTCACCGTGCTCGCTGCCTGGGTGCTGCACACCACGAGGTTCGGCCGCTATACCTACGCGATCGGTTCCAACGAAGAGGCCGCGCGCCGCTCGGGGATCGCGGTCACCCGCCACCTCGTGCTGGTCTATCTGATGACGGGATTGCTCGCCGGGCTGGCGGGTTTCATGAACCTCGCCTACTTCGGCACCACCACCATCGGTGGCCACGGCACCGACAATCTGGATGCCATCGCGGGCGTAGTGATCGGCGGGACCAGCCTTTTCGGCGGCGTCGGCACCGTTCTGGGCACCGTGATCGGGGTGTTCATTCCCTCGGTGCTGCGCAAGGGTTTCGTCATCGCTGGGGTGCCGGTGTTCTGGCAGCCGATCGCGGTGAGCGCGGTTCTGGTCGGGGCGGTGTGGTTCGACCAGCTCCGCCGCAGGGCGCGGGACCGATAGAGGTAGGCAGTCGACAACACTGCGCGAGAAGAAAATAAAGGCGGAGGTGGCCGGATGAGGGTGGCGAAGCGGACCGCGGTGCTGATCGGCGCGATAGTTGCGGTCGGCACGATGGTCGTGTCGTGTAGTGGCGAAGTGAGCAATTCCGGCGGGACGGACGCCAAAAAGCTGGTTCTCATTCCCGGCGTCGCCGACGAACCTTTCTATATCTCCATGCAGTGCGGCGCACAGGACGAGGCGACGAAGCTCGGCTACAAGCTGGATACCCAGGCGCCGACCAAGTTCGACGCCGGATCGCAGACGCCGGTGCTGACAGGGGTGATGGCCAACAAGCCCGGCGGCATCCTGATCGCGCCGACACACGCAACGGCGATGGCGAATCCGATCGAGCAGGCCAAGAACGCGGGGATCAAGATCGTCGAAGTGGACACCGCGCTCGACGACACATCCGTTGCGCTGTCGTCGATTTCGTCCGACAACAAGAAGGGTGGCGAACTCGCGGCCGCCACCTTGGCGAAGCTGGTCGGGGAGAAGGGGCCGGTACTGGTGATCAACACCAAGGCAGGCACCTCCACCACCGACGCACGCGCCCAAGGCTTCGAGGCGGCGCTGCAGCACTATCCCGGCATGACCTCGCTGGGCGTGCAGTACAACAACAACGAGGCCGCCCAAGCCGCCTCGATCGTGACCGCCACGCTCGCCGCCCACCCGGACCTTGCCGGTGTATTCGCGACGAACCTGAGCTCGGCCGAGGGCGCGGCAACCGGTCTGCGCAATGCGAACAAGCTCGGCCAAGTCAAACTGGTCGGCTTCGACGCAAGCCCCAAACAGATCGAGGACCTGAAGGCGGGCACCGTGCAGGCGCTGATCGCCCAAGACCCGGGTGGCATCGGAGCCAAGGGTGTCGACCAAGCTGTCGCTGCGTTGGAGGGCAAGCCGGTCACCAGGAACATCCAGACCGACATGGTCGCGATCACTCAGGCGGATATGGACGCCAACGCGAAGTACTTCTACAAGAGAAAGTGCTGAGCAGTCGTTGAGCGGGAGGTGCCGACCGTGCCGGCGGTCGGCACCTTCCCTCAATCTTCCACGCGGACAACATATCCGGACTCGGTCAAGGCATCGAGGACGTCGTTGCGGTGGTTCGGTCCACGAGTCTCGAGCGTCAGCGATACCTCCACCTCGTTCAGGGCCAGCCAGGTGCCGGTGCGCGAGTGCGCCACGTCGACCACGCTCGCTCCCGTCTTCCCGACCACGCCTAGCAGGCTGCTGAGTCCACCGGGACGATCCACGATTGTCACTCGCACCGCGAGGTAGCGGCCCGCGGCGCTCAGGCCGTGGCCGATCAGCCGCGTCAACAGCAGCGGGTCGATATTGCCGCCGGACAGGATCGCGCAGACCGGTCCGCGCAGTCCGAGTTCCGCCACCGGGTAACTCATCAACGCCGCGACCGCAGCGGCGCCGGCCGGTTCGACGATCAGTTTTCCTCGCTCCAGACACAACAGCAGCGCCTTGGACAGTGCGTCCTCATCGACGGTCAGCATGGTCGTCACGTACTCGGCAACGTGCGCGAACGGCACCGCACCCGGTAGCCCGACTGCGATGCCGTCGGCCATCGTCGACATTCGCCCGGCCCGGACCGGCTTGCCTGCCGCCAGCGAATCGGGCCAGGCCGCAGCCTCGGCGGCCTGCACGCCGATCACCCGCACCTGCGGGGCGAGATGGTGCAGCGCGACCGCGACACCGGCGAGCAGCCCGCCACCACCGGTGGGCACGAGCACCGTCCCGACCTCGGGCAATTGATCCAGGATCTCCAGCCCCACCGTTGCCTGCCCGGCCACGATGTCAGGGTGGTCGAACGGATGGATCAACGTCGCCCCGCTGCGCTCCGCGAAGTCGAGCGCCGCGTCGAGCGCGTCATCGACGGTCTCGCCCACTTGCAGCACCCTCGCGCCATATGCCTTGGTGGCCGCCAGTTTCGGCAGCGATGCACCCACCGGCATGAACACCGTCGACTCGATTCCGAGTGACGTCGCCGCCCAGGCTACTCCTTGCGCATGATTGCCCGCGCTCGCCGCGACCACACCATTGGCCCGCTCCTCGAGGCTCGAATTCGCGATCCTGTTGTAGGCGCCGCGCGGCTTGAACGACCCTGTCCGCTGCAAGTTCTCACATTTGAGCCACACCTCGGTCTCGGATCGCTCCGACAATGCCCGCGATGCCACCACCGGCGTCCGCCGAATCACCGGCGCAAGTAGCGCCGCAGCCGCCTTGATCCGATCCAGCCCAAGCAACTCCATGTCGCCATGCTGCCAGGTCACACCTCGACCGGCAGCAACTTGTGTTGGCTTTCTCGCCCGTCGCTGGAGTCGGGGACGGTGAGCGGCACACCGTAGGGCGTCTCTCACGCAGCCTTGGCGAGGTTATGCGCGATGGCGCCGAGGCGGGCGAGGCGGGCGTCGCCGAGCGGGGTGAGCTTGCCGCCGAGGCGGTTGGTGACGAAGCCGAGGGACATACCGGTGGCCGGGTCGGCGAAGGCTCCCGAACCGCCGAGGCCGAAATGGCCGAAGGCTGAGACGGGTTCGGCTTTGGAGGGCTTCATCGGGACCCCGTGGTAACCGAGGGCCCAGGGGATGCGGAAGGCAAGGACATAGTCGGGGGTGAAGACTTGGCGTCGGGTGATGAGCTCGATGGTTTCGGATCGCAGCAGCTGGAAGCCGTCGAGTCGGCCGCCGTTGGCGAGGGCGCCGTACACGCGGGCCAGCGAGCGCGCGGAGAAGACACCGTTGACGCCGGGCATGACCGAATCGTGCAGGCGCGGATCGGACACCAGGTCGGCGAAACCCTGCGGCGTGGTGTCGGCGGCCGCGGCGAACCTGGTCCTCGACATGAGCCGGGCGCCGTTGTCCCAGTCGAGGCCCGCGACGGTCAGCCGGGGAAAGTTGGTGGCGATCCTGCCGCGCTCGGATGCTGGTACACGAAACCAGAGATCCTCTGCGGCAAGCGGTTCCGCGATTTCGGTGCGCAGCGCATCGGTGAATGTCGCACCGCTGATCCTGCGTACCAGCTCGGCGACCAAGTGGCCGAAGGTGATTCCGTGATAGCCGCTGGTCACCAGGTGTCGTGAATCGGGGGTCGCGGCGGCGAGCGCCGCTGTCACCGCGGCGTCGTCCAGGAAGCGGTCCACCGGACCCGGCAGCAGCCCGCGCAGCCGGTGCAGCCCGGCCCGGTGGGTCAGCAACGCGCGCACGGTGATGAGTTCCTTTCCCGCGGCACCGAATTCGGGCCAGTAGGTGGCGACGGTCTCGTCGTAGTCCAGTAGGCCGCGCTCGGCAAGCCGGTGCAGCAGGGTCGAGGCGACACCTTTGCCGGTGGAGTACGCCATGGCCACCGAGTCGTGCGCCCACGGCACCCCCGGGTGCGCGAAACCGGCCCAGACATCGACCACCGGTTCGCCGCGCAGGTAGACCACGAGGGATCCGCCGCCGTCGGAGGGCCGCCGGAACAACCGGTCGAATTCGGCGACCAGACTCACGAAGCGCCGATCGACGGTTTGAGTTGTCGGAAGAGTGGTCATCGAGTAATCCTTGCCGTTCGGGATCCATACAGCGTATGGCAGGTCGAATTCCCGCTCGACGGCCGTCCGAGCCTGCATTTTCCTCACCGTCACATCAGGGACCGAAAACGCAACACGGCTCACCTACGGTGGTCGACATGCCTCCACGGAGACGTTCGGCGCTGCTCGCGAGGTTGGTTGTCGATGAACCGGGCCGGCCGCAGATCATTCTCGGCGAACTGCGCCGGGTGATCCTCGACGGGGCCGTGCCACCGTGCACGGTGATCCCGCTGCGTGAGGTCGCCGAATTGTTCGGAGTCAGCCACATCCCGGTCCGCGAAGCGCTCAAGACGCTGTTGGGGGAGGGCCTTGTCACCCATCAACCGCACGGCGGCTACACGGTGGCCCAGCTCACGGCCAACGAGCTGCGGGAAATGTACATCGTGCGCGAGACCCTGGAGACGGCATCGCTCGCGGTGGCGGCGATGAACGCATCGGACGCCGATCGCGCGCACCTGATAGCGGTGAACACCCTTCTGGAGCATGCGATCCGGGACGACGACCCGGTCGCCTACCATCGGCAGTCCCGACTTTTCCATGTCGCACTGACCCGGCCGTCACGTATGTTCCGTTTGCTGCACATGCTCGAGTCGGCGTGGAATGTCACCGAACCGGTGCAGTCGATGGTGCACATCAGCCGCGCCGACCGGATCCGCCTGCACACCGACCACGCGCTGATGATGGACGCCTTCCTCGCCCGTGACGTCGATCGCCTGCTGCTCATCGCCGAACGCCATCACCGCAGGCTTGAAACGGTTATCGCGACCCTGCCCACCGATACCGGGCTGCTGGCGCCGGAAGATATATCTGCCGCGCAATAGCCGGGCAATAACCGTGCAATGGGTGGGCAATGCGCGGTTCCTACCGTCGTTCGGGATCACAGTTTCACCTTCGGACGGGAAACACCATGACCGAAATGCTCACCACCGCGGTGCCCGCGCCGCCGGAGACGGCCGCGCCTGCCACACCCGCCTACGATCCACGACTGACCAACGAGGATCTCGCGCCGCTGCGCAAGCAGAGCTGGGGCTCCTACAACATCTTCGCGTTCTGGATGTCGGACGTGCACAGCGTCGGCGGCTACGTCACCGCGGGCAGCTTGTTCGCGCTCGGTCTGGCCAGCTGGCAGGTGCTCGCGGCGTTGCTGATCGGCATCACCATCGTCTACTTCTTCTGCAATCTGGTCGCCAAGCCGAGCCAGGTGACGGGCGTGCCCTATCCGGTGATGTGCCGCAGCGCTTTCGGAGTGCTCGGGGCGAATATCCCCGCCACCATCCGCGGCTTGATCGCGGTGGCCTGGTACGGCATCCAGACCTTCCTGGCCTCCGCAGCGCTGGATGTTGTTCTGGTGAAACCCTTTCCGTCGCTCGCGCCCTATGCGGTTGTCGGTGACTACGGTTTCCTCGGGCTTTCGCTGCTCGGCTGGGGCAGCTACCTGCTGCTGTGGGTGGTGCAGGCGTGTGCGTTCTGGCGCGGCATGGAGTCCATCCGCAAATTCATCGACTTCTGCGGTCCCGCTGTATATGTCGTGATGTTCGCGCTGTGCGGCTACCTCATCGCCAAGGCGGGCTGGAGCGCCGTCGACCTGAAGCTCGGCGAAGTGAAGTACACCGGCTCGGCCTCGGTGCCGGTGATGCTGGGCGCTATCGCGCTGGTGGTGTCCTACTTCTCCGGTCCGATGCTCAACTTCGGCGACTTCTCCCGTTACGGAAAGTCTTTTGCGGCCGTGCGGCGCGGCAACCTGCTCGGCCTCCCGGTCAATTTCCTGCTGTTCTCGCTGCTCGTGGTCACCACCGCATCGCTGACGGTTCCGGTTTACGGCGAACTGATCACCGATCCGGTCGCGACCGTCGCGCGCATCGACAGCACCTTCGCGATCGTGCTCGGTGCGCTGACTTTCACCATCGCCACCATCGGCATCAATATCGTCGCCAACTTCATCTCACCCGCGTTCGACTTCTCCCATGTCAGCCCGCAGCGAATCAGCTGGCGGGCGGGCGGCATGATCGCCGCGGTCGGGTCGATCCTCATCACGCCGTGGAACCTCTACAACAACCCCGACGTCATCCACTACACCCTCGAGGTGCTCGGCGCCTTCATCGGCCCACTGTTCGGTGTGCTCATCGCCGACTACTACCTGGTGCGCAAACAGAAAGTGATCATCGACGATCTGTTCACCATGTCGAAGACCGGAACCTACTGGTACAGCAAGGGATACAACCTCGCCGCGATCATCGCGACGGTCGTGCGCCGTCGTCGCGGTGGTCCCGGTGCTCGCCAAACATGTCACCGGCATGTATACCGCCGCGCAGTACAGCTGGTTCATCGGCTGCGGCATCGGGTTCGCGGTCTATTACCTGCTGGCCGGCCGGACCAGGTCGGCAGTGCAGGGAGTTCCTGCCTGATGCGTATCCGGGTCGTCAACCCGAACACCACCCGGGCGATGACCGAGACGATCGAGCGCTGTGCCAAGGCCGTCGCAGGCTCCGGCACCTGGCTCGACGCGGTCACCTCCGAGATGGGACCCGCCTCGATCGAAAGTCACTACGACGAAGCCCTGAGCATCCCGGGCCTGCTCGCCGCGATCCAGCGCGGCGAGCAGGAGGGCATAGACGGGTACGTGATCGCGTGTTTCGGCGACCCCGGCCTCGATGCCGCCCGGGAACTGGCGGGTGGCCCGGTGATCGGCATCGCGGAGGCGGCGATGCACGCGGCCAGCCATCTCGGCCGCGGGTTCAGTGTCGTCACCACGTTGAACCGAACCATCGGTCGCGCGGAAGAACTGGCGCAACGCTATGGCATGCAGCGCTTCTGTCGGGGCGTGCACGCCTGCGAGATACCGGTGCTTGCGTTGGAAACGGATCCGCAGGCACGCAAAATCGTTACCGAGGCCTGCCGGGAGGCGGTGGAAGCCGATGGTTCCGACGCGATCGTGCTCGGCTGCGCGGGAATGGCCGATCTGTGCGAGCACATTCGCGACGAAATCCGTGTGCCGGTGGTCGACGGTGTGGCCGCCGCGACCCTGACCGTGCAGTCGTTGCTCACCCTCGGTGTGCGCAAGTCGGGGCGGGGAGAGTTCGCCGCGCCGCCGACCAAGACCTACTCCGGGCTGCTGAGCTCCTTCGGAGCCTGATCAGGCCGCGACAGCGGAGGTCAGCGCATGCAGTGCGGCATCGGGGTCGTCGACATCGACGACGACCCGGGTGAAGTCGGCGCCTGCCAGCTCGATCCGGATGGCTCGCCCGTTGAACTTGGTGTCCCAGAATTCTTTGCGATGCCTGCCGCGATAGGTGCCTGCCGCGATCACTCCGGGGAAGAAGGTTCCCGGCGCTCGTACCCACGGCGGACGCAGGTCGACCTCGGCAGTGGTGACCTCGGTGATATCCGAGAGATCGAAGGTCAGCTGCTCGCGCAGTGCCAGCAGCCGGTGCCCGCCGAGCACGTGGACCGTCACCTTGGTATCCGTGACTTCGACTTCGACCATCGTGCACCTCACTGATTGCCAAGAGCTCGTACTCAGGCAAGCATCGGAGACATGCCTGGCCAAAGCCTGTGCCCTTCCTGTGAGTTCCCGAAGGTTTTGTGCAGTGTGACAAGCGTCGCAGCAGAGCGCATGCACCTACCTGGATATGCGCATCCAACGATATTGCGGCAATAGCCGAGCAAGGCATTGCCGAGTGTGCCGGACCAGGACCGCAGGGATGGTGCAGGATTCTCTCTGCTCGTCTCGACCAGTTCCTGCGCGATGTCGGACTGCCTACATCCCCGTCACCGGACCGATCACCAGCGAGATCACTTGGTCGAACGGGTGAAACCAACCCTGTGGAGCAATGGGCGATGACGATGACGCAGCCGGCGGTTGGCCCCTGGAAGTGGGCGGCTACTCCGGTCGAGGCAGCCGGGCCCGGATCGCCGCCGACGAGATGATGGTCGGTGACTACCTCGGGCCCGGCGTGCGCACCGGCATCGGACGGGTGAGCGGGACTACTGTCCAGTGCGGCGGTGCGCCTTCTCGGCGATGTCCAGCACGCCCGCCAGCCACGGGGTGTAGCTCTCCGGTTCGTCGGCCAACGCGTCACGCAGTGCGTCGGGCTGGAGCCAGGCGTAGTCGGCGACTTCGGCGGGATCGGGGCGCGGCGCGCTCGCGTCGAGACGGCCGATGAGCACGTGGTCCCATTCGTGTTCGACGCGGCCGGTGGCCGGATCTTCCGCCTGGTACCGGTAGATGCCGACCTCGGTGAGGTCGGTGGCCAGGCCCAGCTCCTCGTCGAGGCGCACCGCGGCGGCGGCAACCACCGGCTCGCCGGGTGCCGGGTGGCCACAACAGGTGTTGGCCCACAGCAGCGGGAACCGGGTCTTCACCGCGGCACGCTGCTGCAACAGCACCCGGCCCGCGTCGTCGAACAGCAGGACCGAGAACGCGCGGTGCAGCAGGCCCGGCGCCTGATGGGCCTGTCCGACCGGGCACGCGCCGACCGCGTGGCCTGCGTCGTCGACGAGTTCGACGGGCAGCGCCTCGCGGTCGGTCCATGGCTGGGAGAGCGTCTCGGTCACCTCCCCACCTTATCGACGGCAATCATGAGGTATTGGAAACTGCCCTCCTTGTAGGCGGTGAGGAAGGGCTGCTCCACACCGGTCGCCAGCTCGGACTTGCTGCGCAGCTCCCAGTAGGGGATGGTCGTTGCGGTCAGGTCGACTACGTCGATCGGCACCAGATTGTTCTCGGCCATCGCCCGAAAGTACTCACTGCGCGGATGGATCATGCAACCGTAGTGGGCGTCGATCCAGCTGACCGACGAGGACCGCCCGCCCGTCACATCGTTGGAGCAGCCGGTGATGCAGACATAGCGTCCGCCCGGCTCCAGCAGCCGCGAGAACTCGCGGAACAGCTCGAAAAGGTCCACGTACATGGTGGTTTCGTTGGTCCACATGCCGCGCATCACGCCGGCGTCGAAACCGGTGTCGAGCATATTGCGGAAGTGGAAGCGCACCTTGTCCGCGACGCCGCGATGCGCGGCCTGGTCGTTGGCGAAGCCGACCTGATACTCGGAGATGGTGACGCCGTCGACCTGGCAGCCGAACCGCTGATTGGCCATGAAGCTGGTGCCGCCGCGGCCGGATCCACCGTCCATCAGCCGATCGCCCGGTCGGACGTCGCCGAGATGATCGAGCAGGATGTCGGCCTGTGCGGTCTCGAGCCGGTGCAGCTCCTTGACGATCCGCTCCTCGCGGGTGTCCTCCGGTCCCGTCAACACCGACAAATCGGGGTCGCCGATGCCGTAGTGATGGTGGAAGAGCCCGTCCACCTCGCCGAGCTTGACATTGACCCGGTCGTCATTGGGATTGTTGTTCCAGTACTCGGCAACAGACTTCTGATAGTGGGTACGGAGCACGGCGCCGGTGTCTGGGTTGAGCATGGTCATCTCGGATCATCCTCTCGCTGTACTACTTCACGTTGTCGCGATTACTGGTGGGATGCATCGTGGTAGCGCTTGCTGTCGGCATGCCAGGCGCGGTTGCCGCCCATCCATGCCCACAGGCCGCCGAGGAATCGGCGTAGTTCGGCCGAGCCGACGGCGGCCAGTGCGCCCGCCTCGTGCTCGAACCGGTGCACGAGCTCGTCGTGGACTTCCGCCGTGCGCAGCACCGCCTCCCGGCGTGAGCATTTCTCCTCGGCGGCGAGCACCGTCGGGAGGTTGAATTCCCGTCCGCCCGAAAGATCCTCGCGGGCCATCGAATACAGGTCGTTCACCATCTGACTGGCCAGCGCGGCCGTGGTGACGACGCGGCGCACCCGCGGATCGGTGTATTCAGCGGCTTGGAGTTCGTAGCCGCCGACCGCATCGATCGGCGCCATACACGGCAGGAAACTGTGCGGCTGCCGGTTGGTGAGGTACTCCCACACCGGTGGCATCCGGTCCGATGCGCGCCAACCCGCTTCCGCAGCCAGTGCGATGAACCAGCCTGCGATCTCCGTGCGCAAGCGGGCGAGCTGTGCCGGGGTCGCGTAGTGGGACAGATGCTCGAAAGACGTGCGAAATGCGCGCAGGATCGGATCGGCCTGCAGCGCCTGCTCGAGCCGGGGCGCATAGCACGCCGGCAGATGCACGGGATCCATTGCAGCGGCGGCGAGTTCGAGCTTCGGGCCCAGTTCGGTCGCCGCATTCGACGGGGTGCCGTCCGGTGCCGTGTCGTCTGCTCCCTCCTCGCAGTAGTAGTCGTCGACCGACCATTCGGAGACCGCGCATTTGGCAACGGCAAGCAGCCGGTCGGGATCGTTGCTGTCGGGATGGGCGAGCATGATCAGCCGGCCGAAGTCGGCGTCCCGCAGCTCCTCCAGCCGTCCGGCGTAGAGGCCGATCTCCTTCGCCCACTGGATGAGTCCGTCGTTGACCAGTGCGGCGAGTGCCGGATCGTCACGGACCGGAGGTGGGCAGTACAGCGGCGGAATCGCCGATCCGGTGCCGCCCAGATGTGCTGATTTTGTTGCTGATCCACTGGTTCCCAACGGTATTCGGAATCGGGTCGATCCCGTCGGCGCGACCCCCTGCGTCACGGCGACGGGAATCGAGGCGCCCAGGGGCGCCACGCGCGATGGTTCGAAACCGGCCGCAGGAACGGCCAGTACACGCAGGGTGTCCGGTGTCGCCGGACCGGGTCGGGTCGGGGGCGGCGGTTCGGGACCGGCCGCATCCGGACCGGGTCGGTTCGATTCGACCGCCGCCGGCGGCTCTAGCAGCAGCGCCGCAGCGCCGAGGCCGCTCGGGCCGAGCAGTCTGATCGGGCTCGGTCTCGCACGTTCGGGCGGCTGCGAGACCGAACGCGAATCCTGTTTCGGCACAGTGGTTTCCGCCGACGCGCCGATACCCTCCAATGGCAGCATCGCCGGGGCGGTGTTATCGAGATTCGACAGCAGTGCGGCGACGGCAGCGGCCAGATCGTGCGTGGCAGCGGGCGCCGCGGCGCGAGAGAGCACCGACATCGCTCATCACCCCCGTCAGTCGGCCTGCCGGGCGACCAGGACATTGTCGAGCACACCCAGTGCGTCGGGCACCAGCACGGCCGCCGAGTAGTAGCAGCTGACCAGATAGGAGATGATCGACTGATCGTCGATGCCCTTGAATCGGACGTTGAGGCTCGGCTCGTACTCGTCGGGAATGTTGGTCTGGTGCAGGCCGATGACGCCCTGGTCCTTCTCGCCGGTGCGCATGGCGAGAATCGACGTGGTCTGGGTGCCGCTGACCGGGATCTTGCCGCACGGGAAGATCGGCACCCCGCGCCAGGCCGGAACGCGATGGCCGTCCACCTCGACCGGATCGGGATACAGTCCCCGCTTGCTGCATTCGCGGCCGAAGGCGGCGATCGCTTTCGGGTGTGCCAGAAACAGTTTCGTGCTGCGGCGCATGCTGAGCAGCTCGTCCATGTCGTCGGGGGTGGGCGGGCCGGATTCGGTGTAGATGCGTTGCTTCAGATCGCAGTTGTGCAGCAGGCCGAAGTCCGGGTTGTTGACGAGGTCGTCTTCCCTGCGTTCGTAGAGCGCCTCGATGGTAAGCCGCAGCTGTTGTTCGACTTGGTTCATCGGATCGTTGAACAGATCCGCGACGCGGGTGTGTACCCGCAGCACGCTCTGCGCAAGACTCAACTCGTATTCGCGCGGGGAGGCGTCGTAATCGACGAACGTGCCGTCGAGCAAGGGTTCTCCGGAATGGCCGGAGGAGATGAGAATGCTGGCCTCGCCCTTGGAGTTCTGTGGCTGGGCGGGTGCTGTCGCGACGCGGGACAATTGCTCACGCAATGCCGGTGTGTATTCCAGTATTTCGTCCAGCGTTTGCCGCGGCAGGACCAACATCGTTGTCCTTGTCACGGTTTTGACGGTGACCGGCCAAATCGCGGACGGGTTGGTGAGTGTTTCATCGCCGTAGAAATCACCGCCCGCCAGCATTCCCAGCATGGTCGGTTCGCCGTATTCTCCCGTGCCGATCTTGCTGAGTTTTCCGTGCACTATCAGCAGGACCTGATTCATCGGATTGCCGAATTCCGCTACGACAGTTCCCGGTTCGAGATCGCGCTGTTCGAATCGCTGCGCGAGCGCGCGCAGTATTTCCTCGTCGTCGAAGTCCCGCAATTGCGGAAGTTCCTGGAGTTCCAGCGGAATAACCCTGGCCTGCGAACCGTCGACGACGAATTCGACCTCGCCGTTGCCCACGGTGTGAGTGAGGCGCCGGTTGACACGGTAGGTACCGCTGCTGACCTGCGTCCATGGCAGCATGCGGGTGAGCCAGCGGGAGCTGATGCCCTGCATTTGCGGCTCGGATTTGGTGGTGGTCGCGAGCGGGCGTGCCGCGGCGGTGCTGAGACTCTTGCGTACGTGATTATCCGTTTGGACTGGCATTTCGATGGTCATGCGTTGTCCTCACCTCGAGATGGTCACCGTGACGGTCGACGGTGATGGTGGCGCTTCGATTGCACAGCAGAAACTAGACACTCGAGTGAATTGATTTACGCGACAGTGCGTTCCAGACGGCATCGATCGTAGAACGGGTGCACCAGCACGCGCAGAGGAATGTCGAAGATCGTGGAGTCGATGTTGGCACAACGGGTTTCGGATGGTCACGACATGCCCTCGATCACGATAACGGCACGTAACGTCCTGGGATGAATCACGGATTCGCGGACGGATGGCTGTGGCATAGCTATCTTCAGATGTCATGTTCACCTGGATCTACACGCTGCCCATCTGGCTGGACTTCCTCATCATCACCGGAACGTGCGTGGTGCTGACGACGGGCTCGATCCTGGTGACCCGTCCGTACGTGTTGCGGACGCTCGGCCCCGAACCTGGCAAGAACGACTCGGTCACCATGGTGCTCACTGTCGGCGGTGTGTTCTATGGCCTGCTACTCGGTCTGATCGCGGCCGCGACCTACCAGTCCTACGATGCGGCGCAGGGCGTGGTCGCCGATGAAGCCGCCGCCCTCGGCACGCTCTACCGGGAGGCGGGCGCTTATCCGGAGCCGCAGCGCTCTCAGTTGCGCCAAGACCTGGTCGACTACACCGACAACACACTGACCGTGGCTTGGCCCGCGCTGCGTGCGGGCGAGGAACCGATCGGGGGCACCGCCCTGGTGACCAGGTTTCAGGAGCATCTGCTGACCTTTCAGCCGCAGAACAATGCCCAGGAGATCGTGCACGCGGCGACGATCGACCAGTTCGCCACGTTCGATCAGCAACGACGGCATCGCATCAATGCAACCACCGGTGGTGTGCCCGGTGTGCTGTGGTGGACCATTCTGGTCGGCGCGGCCGTCAATCTGGTGCTGCTGTGCCTGTTCAGCCTGCATCGCGGGGCGCATTTGCTGCTCGGTGGCCTCTTCGCTTTCTTTCTCGGCGCGATGATTTTCCTGATCGCCGCCATGGATCTGCCGTTCCGCGGTGATCTGAGTGTGAGCCCGGAGCCATTCGAGAGCATGTATGTGAACGTCATGCGTCGCTGATGCCCTCCCGACCGAGAAAACCGGCCGGTTCGGTCACATATCGCCGCTGATCCGCGCGGCCTGTCATGGAACGGGTCACAGCCGACACATAATGGATACACGATGTGGGAAGCTCGTCTGAACACGTCGGGGTGTGTGATGCGTGTCACGTTTCTTGGTAGGGCTGGGAGCGATCGTGAAGTTCAGTGCAAAGGATATGGTCGGGTCGGTGCAACGGTTGATGGCGACCGCCCAGAACGGCCTGGAAGTCATCCGCTTCGGTGGGCTGACCCACGATGTCGAATCGTCCCCGTTCGAGGTCGTCGAACGCAGACGGATGTATCGCCTGCGCCATTACTTCCCCGACGATGCGACACCGGGCCGGCCGGTCGCCGTGCTGGTGCCGCCGCTGATGGTGAACGCCGACATCTGGGACGTCAACGCCGAGGACGGCGCGGTCGGGATTCTGCATCGCGGCGGAATCGATTGCTGGGTGGTCGATTTCGGATCACCCGCGAGCGAAGAGGGTGGGTGGGAACGGGATCTGGCCGATCATGTCCTCGCGATCAGCAGTGCGATCGACACGGTCAGCGAGGCGACCGGCAGCAGTGTGCACCTGATGGGGTACTCGCAGGGCGGCATGTTCGCTTATCAGACCTCCGCCTACCGCTACGGCAAGGGTGTGGCGAGCATTGTCACCTTCGGCAGCCCGGTCGACGTGGTCGCGGGCATGCCCTTCGGGCTCCCGTACGGCATGGTGTCGGATGTCGCGGAGTTCCTCGCCGACCATGTCGTCACCCGGCTGCCGATCACCGATTCCATGGTGCGCATCGGCTTCCAGCTGCTCGACCCGGTGAAGACCGCGAAGTCCAGGATCGATTTCCTGCGCCAGCTGCACGACCGGGAAGCGTTGCTGCCCAAGGAACGTCAGCGCCGGTTCCTCAACAACGACGGCTGGGTCGGCTACGCGGGCCCGGCGGCCGCCGATCTGCTCAAGCAGTTCGTCGCGCACAACCGGTTGATGCTCGGCGGCTTCGTGATTCGCGATCAGCCGATTTCGCTTGCCGAACTGAAATGCCCGATTCTGGCGTTCGTCGGTGAGGTCGACGATATCGGCCAGCCCGCTGCGGTGCGTGGCATCGTGCGGGCCGCGCCCAACGCCGAGGTGTACGAAGCCAGTTTGGTGGCAGGGCATTTCGGCCTCGTCGCGGGCAGCATGGCCACCAACCACACCTGGCCTCTTGTCCGGCAGTGGGTCGATTGGATGGACGGCGGCCAGCCGCTGCCGCCGGAGATCACGCCGATGGCCGAGCATGTCGCAAGCAACCGGCCGCTCTCGGCGGCCACCCGTGTTGTGCACACCGTCGGCACGCTGGCCGAGGCCGGCACGGGCATGGGCAAGGCGCTGGAGGGGATTGCGAACAACACCGTGCGCGGCTCGGTCGAGCTGGTCGGTGAGGCGGCGCGGGCGCTGCCGCGGTTGACCCGGCTCGGGATGATCCAGCCGCACACCCGGGTTTCGCTGGGGCGGTTGCTTGCCGAGCAGGCGCAGCGGGCGCCGTTGCGCGATCTTTTCCTGTTCGACGATCGCGTGCACACCAACGCCTCGGTCAATGTCCGCATCGATAATGTGGTGCGCGGCCTCGTCTCGGTCGGTATCCGTCCCGCGATGCGGGTCGGCGTGGTGATGGAGACCCGGCCGAGCGCGCTGGCGACCGTCGCGGCGCTTTCGCGTCTCGGTGCGGTCGCGGTGTTGCTCGCCCCTGGCGGCGAGTTGGAAAGGGCGATCGAGCTCACCGGCATCAAGACACTGGTTGCGGACCCGGAGAACCTGCGGACCGCGGCGGCCACCGGTACCAGGGTGCTGGTGCTCGGTGGCGGCGAGACACGTGGACTCGACATCCGGCAGGGTGAGAACGTGATCGATCTCGAGCAGATCGATCCCGGCCAGGTGCGGCTGCCTGCCTGGTATCGGCCGAATCCCGGCCTGGCCCGCGAACTTGCCTTCGTCCTGGTGACCGGCACCGGCGATCGGCTGGAGGCAAAGTACATCACCAACCATCGCTGGGCGCTTTCGGCGATCGGCACCGCGACCTCGGCCGATCTCGATCGCAAGGACACGGTGTACTGCCTTGCCCCGCTGCATCATTCGTCCGGCCTGCTGGTGAGCCTCGGGGGTGCGATCGCGGGCGGCAGCCGGATCGCGCTCGCCAGATCGCTCGACCCGGCCCGCTTCGCCGAGGAGGTGCACCGTTACGGCGTCACCGTGGTGACCTACACCTGGACCATGCTGCGCGACATCCTCGATGCCGAGGTGTTCCCCGCGGGGCACCGGCACCCGATTCGCCTGTTCATCGGCTCCGGCATGCCCGCGGGCCTGTGGCGGCGCACGACCGAACAATTCGACCCCGCCCGCGTGCTGGAGTTCTACGCCTCCATCGAGGGCGATGTGGTGCTGGCCAACGTGACCGGCGTCAAAGCGGGCTGCAAGGGCAGGCCGGTGCCCGGTACGGCCAAGGTGGAACTCGTCGCCTACGACCCGATCGTCGATCAGGTCCTGGTGGACGAATCCGGTTTCGCCCGCCGCTGCGCGGACAATGAAGTGGGTCTGCTGATCGGCAAGGCCTCCGACGGCGTCGACCTGTCCGACGGCGGCCTGCGCGGCCTGTTCACCGCGGGCGACGCATGGATGCCGACCGAGAATCTGTTCCGGCGCGACAGCGACGGCGACTACTGGCTGGTCGACCGCACCGACACGGTGATCCGCACGCCGCGCGGGCCGGTGTACACCCAGCCGATCGTGGACGCCCTCAACGACATCACCGCGGTCGACATGGAGGTCGCGTACGGCCTGCCAGTCGGCGGTCACTGCCTCGCTGTGGCCGCCGTCAGTGTTCGCTACGGTTTCCGGCTCGAACCCAAGGATGTGACCGAGGCGCTGCAGGTGCTCGATCATCACCAGCGCCCCGATCTGGTGTACGTGGTGGACGATATCCCGCGCAGCTCGTCCTACCGCCCGTCCGCCCGCGCCGTGCAGGCCGCCGGGCGGCCGGAAGCAGGTCCCGAAACCTGGTGGTACAACCGGGCGTCGGAGTCCTACGAGATGCTCACCGAGGTGTGCGCGCGGACGCTGCTCGGCGGCTGACCGACGATTTCGGCCCCCGCTCGGGAAACCGATCGGGGGCCGAATCATGTTGTCGTACTACCGGATTCCCGGCAACGGCCGGGTCGATCGGATAGTCGGCAGGTTTTCACCGTACTATCCGTGGTGGCCGCCGATGTTGAAACGGAACCTTACAAGGAAACTGTGGGTACGAGCCTTATCTATCGCAACAGAATCGTCTACGAGCTGGCGATGCGTGGGTTGTACGGCCGCCACTACGGAGCCAGATACCGTGCCATCGCCGCCATCGTTCCCGACGGAGCCGGCGTCCTGGACGTGTGTTGTGGGCCTGCCACGCTGCACGCCCGCTATCTGCGCGGTAAATCTGTCGACTACACGGGCCTCGATCTCAACGAGCGATTCATCGCGCGTGTGCGACGCGCAGGCGGCCGCGGTGCGGTGTGGGATCTGCACTCCGACGCTGCGCTGCCGGAAGCCGACTACGTGATCATGCAGGCCAGCCTGTACCACTTCCTGCCCGAGCCGGGACCGCTGATCGACCGGATGCTGGCCGCGGCGGGCAAGCAGGTGATCATCGCCGAGCCGATCCGCAATCTGGCCTCCAGCAATAACCGGGTGCTCGCCGCGATCGGCCAGCGCTTCACCGACGCGGGCGACGGCGCGCAGGCGCAGCGGTTCACCGAAGCGACCCTGGACGCGTTGTTTCGCGCCTACGAGTCGCGTGTGGTCGAGCAGTCGCTGATCGCGGGCGGCCGAGAGAAGTTGTTCGTCCTCTCGGCGTGAGATCAGACCGTGAACGCGGTGACGGCGTCGACGACGCGGGCCACCTGCTCGTCGGTCAGATCGGGCCACAGCGGCAGTCGCACGATGGTGCCGGAGAACTCGGCGCTGCGCACGCACGGCTGCGGGGTCCGGCCCAGCTTGAGGCCGGCGGGACTGGAATCCAGCGGCACATAGTGGAACGGCGCCGAGATGCCGCGTGCGCCCAGGTGCGCGATCAAGTCGTCGCGGCGTTCCTCGGTGGGGGTGCGCAGGTAGTACAGGTGCGCGGTGTGTGCGCGGTCGTCGGGCACGCTCATGAGGCGAACGTCATTGCGGCGCGCCCACTCCGGCAGCGCCGCGGCATAGGAGTCCCACACCCGGTGCCGTCCTGCCTGGATGGTGTCGAATTCGTCCAGCTGCGCGTCCAGCACCGCCGCGTTCAACTCGCTGGGCAGATAGCTGGAGCCGATATCCTGCCAGGAGTACTTGTCCACCGCGCCGCGCAGGAACCGGGCGCGGTCGGTGCCCTTCTCCCGGATGATCTCGGCGCGCGCCATCAGGATCTCGTCGGTGAGCAGCAGCGCGCCGCCCTCACCGCAGTGCACGTTCTTGGTGTCGTGGAAACTCAGCGTGCCCAGGCTGCCGATGGTGCCGAGCGGGCGGCCGCGCCAGCTGGCGCCGAGGCCGTGCGCGTTGTCCTCCACGATGGCGAAACCGTGCGCGTCGGCCAGGGCGAGTAGCCGGTCCATCTCGGCGGCGACGCCGCCGTAGTGGATGACGACAACGGCTTTGGTCCGCTCGGTGACCGCCGCGGCGACGGAGTCCGGGTCCAAATTGCCGGTCTCCGGGTCGATGTCGGCGAACACGCAGGTGGCCCCGCGCAGTGCCATCGAGGTCGCGGTGGAGGTGAACGCGAAGCTCGGCACGATCACTTCGTCGTCCGGGCCCAGCTCCAACAGCAGGCCTGCCATCTCCAGCGCGGAGGTGCACGAGGTGGTCAGCAGCGCGTGCGGCGCGGCGGTGATGGTCTTCAGCTTGGCGGTGGCGGCGGCGGTGAACTGCCCGTCACCGTGGCTGTGATCGGAGCCGAGCACGGCCTCCAGATTGGCCAATTCGCGGCGTGCCCGGAACGGGCGGCTGAAAATGACGCGATCAGTGCTCAAGCCGGTCGATCCCCCTGCTGGCGGCGGTCATGGACGGTTCCCGGGTATCCGCCGGGCGCGGCGTCGGTGTGTCGACGGTCAGGTAGAGCGGTTTGCCTACGAGGATATGCAAAGCGACGCCGAGGTATTCGGCGATCAGGCCGAGGGAGAACAGGGTCGCGCCGGACACCAGCAGCAGCACCACGATGATCGAGGCCCAGCCCTCCGGCGCCCAGTTTTCGGCGGTGAGCGCCTCGTAGACGACGAACGCCGCCATCACACCACCGGCGAGCGCCAGCGTGACACCGAGCAGGCTGACCAGCCGCAGACCGCGAGTACCGCTGCACAGCACCATCTTCCAGAACAGCGAGAACAGCCGCCGGTAGTTGTAGCCGGACTCCTCGCGGCCCTCGGCGCGCAGCTCGACCGGCACCTGGGCGACGGTGCCGACCACCCAGGTCAGCGCGACATCCAGATAGACGCCGTTGGAGGCGACCTCGGCGAGCTGGCGGCCGATGGCGCCGCGGATGAGCCGGTAGCTCTCGAACCGGGTGGAATCCGGGAACGCGAACACTGTGGCGAGCACGATCTTCGCGCCGCGCGAGGTGAGGTTGCGCAGGAAACCGTGCGGGCGGGTGTTGGTTGGCCTCGAATAGACCAGATCGGCGCGCTCGGCGAGGGCCGCGTCCAGGAAGGTGCCGATGAATCGGGGATCGTGCTGGCCGTCCTCGTCCATGGTGACGATCCAGCTGCCGCGGGCGGCGGACATGCCGGCGATGGTCGCGGCGTCCTGGCCGAAATTACGACTCAGCCAGACGGTGCGGACCTCGGGGTAGGTCTGCTCGAGCTCCTGTAACACCACATCGGACCGATCCGGCCCGTGGTCGTGCACCAGGATGATCTCGTCGATCGTGAAGACGGCGCCGCCGGGCGTCTCGGTGGGAACGGTCAGCTCGTGCAATTCGGCGACCAGCCTGCTGATGGTGTCCTCGCCCCGATAGATCGGCACGACGACGGACACCGTGTGCGCGCTGCCCGCATCGGGGCGGGGTTTGCCGTTCGGCGCTGCGGCATCGGTGCGGGGCGTGGAAGTAGTGGGAATCGGCATCAGCTGGATCGACTTTCGCTAACGGTGCGTGCCGGTACTCCCCGCTGGACAGCAGAGCCCGAGCCGCCCAGAACTCTAGCACGGTGCGGGTTTCGGCTTCTGCGACCGATGCCAAGCGGCATCGCGCACGGTAGGGTCTGGAACTCGTGACGGATAGTGCAGCGCTCGATTCGCGGCGAGACGTGTACCGCTGGGGAGCCATCACCGCGATCGGGGCGGTCGCGGGGTATATCGCGGTCCTGCTCGCCAACGTCCGGCACTTCTATACCGACGACACCGAATCCCAGTACACCGGGTTGTGGATCGGCCTGGGCCGGTCGTTGCGTGACGGCACCTTCCCGGTGCTGGTGCCCGAGCGGTGGATGTCGGGCAACAACACGATGGACGATGCGGGGCTGTTCAATCCGCCGCAGTTGCTGATCGATCTGATCGCGCCGTCGGTCGACAACATGGCGTTGTACGCGACCGTCGTCAAACTGATCTTCGCCGTCATCGCCGCACTCGGGGTGTATCGGATCTGCCTGGCCTACGGCGGTCGGCCCGCGTGGTCGGCGGCGGCGGGTATCGCGTTCCCGCTGTCGGGGTTCTTCCTGTTCTTCGACGAGGCAAGCTGGATGACCGCGCTCACCGGCACCGCGTGGCTGGTGCACGCCTGGGCGTCGTCGGTGCGCTACACGCGCGGCACGGGCGGACCGATTCCGGTCTTCGTCTTTCTGTATCTGACGATCTCCACGCAGTACATCTTCCCTGCGGTGGAGGCCGCAATCATGTTGTTCGCCGTGGCGGTGGGCGAGCTTGTCCATCAACGCCGCTGGCAGCCGGTCGCTCGGCTGACCGTCGCGGGAGCGTGCGCCGGTCTCGCGGGTCTGCTGACCTTCCTGCCGAGCATGCTGTCGGCGAAGGTGACCTGGCGCGGCAGCTCACAGATCATCAACGACCAGTTCCTCACGGTGCCGTGGTCGGAATCGCTCAACGCCAGCCTGCCGAGTTCGATGCCTGCCTTCACCTCGTGGTGGGGTTATGTGCAACCGATGCCGGTCACCTACATCGCCTGGTTCCTGATCCCGGCGCTTGCGTTCATCGACTGGCGACGCGCCAAGGAAAGCTGGCGGGAGCTCAGCGCGGTCGCGATCTTCTCGGTCCTGATGCTGATGTGGGCCGCCGGACCCGGTTCGATCGGTCCGCTGCGCTGGCCGGTGCGGGTACTGCCGATGCTCGCCATCGGCCTGCTGGTGCTGGTGTGCGTGCTGCTCGGGCGCTACGGCACGGTGCGAGACCTGAAGAATCGCGGCGTCGCCGCCGGGGTCTTGATCGGGCTGCTGTGGGTGCGATCCTTCTCGGCCGATCCGCACAGCGTGATCTGGCATGTGCTTGCGGCCGTCGCGATTGCAGCGCTCGGTGCGGGGGTGGTGTGGCTCGATCGCACCAAGGGCATGGCCGCGGCGTGCGCGCTGACCATCGCCGCGATGTTCCCGATCGCCTACTTCCAGGTCAGGGCCGCTCAGCCGACCCCGATGACATGGAATCTGCCGACCAACCGCTCGGCGGCCGCCGCCGCGTTCCCCGACTTCCCAGGCAACACCATCCAGCTCGCCGAGCGCGGGCTGTTGGGGCCCGCGGACAAGAGCCTCGAAGGCGCGTACGGTTCGCTGGTTTTCGGCAACTACGCCAAATCGCTCGACCTGTCCTACGTCAACGGCTACACCCCGACGGGTCACTTCTACTTCGGCGAGTTGCTCTGCATGCGCTGGGACAGCAGTGTGTGCCCGGACGCCTACCGCAGGATGTTCGCCCCGGAGCCGACCACCGGACGACAGCTTGTCGATCTGATGAAGCTGGACCGGGTGGTGCTGCAGCGCGCGCTGTTCCCCGATGCCCGCGACCAGCCCGCTCCCGAGGGTTGGAAGTGGGTGGACTACCCCGGCCACGAGCGGTACATCTCGGTGCTCGAACGGGTGGACGGCCCGATCTCGACGGTGAACGGCCGGGTCGCGGACGCGAAGAACGCGACAGCGACATCGATCTCCGAGACCGGCACCACCAGCCGGGTGCGGGTGTCCTCGGCCGACGGCGGTCGCGTGGTGTTCGCGCGGCTCGGCTGGCCGGGCTACCGGGTCACCCTGAACGGCGAGCCGATCCGGATCGAAGTGGTCGCGAAAAGCTTCGTCGCCGTGAATATTCCGGCAGGCACCCACGACGCGGAGCTGGTGCTGACCTGGCGTCCGCCGGGGTGGAAGGTCGGTATCGCGGCGATGGCGGCCGGGGTGCTCGGTGTCGGCGCGCTGCAGTGGCTGTATGTGCGGTCGCGGCGTCGTGATGCCGCGGTGTCTGCCGACGACCGCGCCACCGGTGAACCCGAACGCGAACTGGCGGACGTTGTTTCGTGAACGCTGACCCGCATCCGGTAACCGGGACGCCGAGGGGCGCGGCGGTCACGGTGTGGGCAGCGGCCGGCTCACGGTGCGCATTCCGTTACTCGCCGCGGCGGGCTGTAGGGTCTGGAACTCGTGGTGGAAAGTAGCGCCCCCGCCCGGCGGGACGTGTACAGGTGGGGTCTCATAACCGCACTCGGTGTGATTGCGGGATACGGTGCGGTGCTGTTGGCGAACGTCCGGCACTTCTACACCGATGACAGTGAGTCGCAATATGCGCCGTTGTGGGTAATGCTCGGCCGTCAGCTGCGTGACGGGCAGTTCCCCGCGATGGTCCCCGAGCACTGGATGGCGGGCAACTACACCATCGAGGAGGCGGGTCTGCTGAATCCGCCGCAGCTGCTGATCGATCTGATCGCGCCCTCAGTGGACAATGTTGCGGTCTACACCACGGTGATCAAGCTGATCTTCGCGATCGTTCTCGGGCTCGGCGTTTACCGAATCTGCGTGGAGTACGGCGCGAAGCTGCCGTGGGCCGCGGTTGCCGGCATCGCGATCCCCTTCACCGGGTGGCTGTTGTTTTTCGACGAGGCCAGCTGGTACACCGCATTCACCGGTACCGCGTGGCTGGTGCACGCCTGGGCTTCGGGTGTGCGCTACGCGCGCGGTCGCAGCGGGCCCATCCCGACCTTCGTCTTCCTGTACCTGGCGATCTCGGTGCAGTACATCTTTCCCGCCGTAGAGGCAGGTCTGATGATCGGTGCCGTGGCCGTCGGCGAGGTGGTCTACCAACGCAAGTGGCTGCCGTCGGTGCGACTGCTCGCGGTGGCGGGTGCCGCGGCGGTGGCCGGGGTGGCGACCTACCTGCCCAGCATGCTCTCGGCGAAGGTGACCTGGCGCGGGACCGCGCAGATCAATAATGACCAGTTCCTGACGGTGCCGTGGTCGGAGTCGCTCAATGCCAGTCTGCCGAGCACGCTGCCCGCGTACAGCTCCTGGTGGGGTTATGTGCAGCCGATGCCGGTGGTCTATATCGCCTGGTTCCTGATCCCGGCGCTGGCCTTCATCGACTGGCGCAAGGCGCGCGAGAACTGGCGTGAGTTCACCGCCATCGCGCTCGTCGCGATCATGGCGCTGATGTGGACCGCGGGCCCAGGCACCATCGGCCCGCTGCGCTGGCCCGCCAGGGTGCTGCCGATGCTGGCCCTCGGGCTGCTGGTGCTGGTGTGCGTGCTGCTCGGGCGCTATGCGACCTTCGCCGACCGGCGCAGACGCGGCATCGCGGCGGCCGTGCTGATCGGGGTGCTGTGGTTGCGATCGTTCTCGGCGGCGCCGGACAAGGTGGTGTGGCATGTGGTCGCGGCCCTGGGCATCGCAGCCCTGGGAGCTGCAGTGGTGTGGCTCGGTGTGCGCCGCGGCGCGGCCGCGGCCTGTGTGCTGATCATCGTCTCGGTGTTCCCGATTGCGTTCCTCCAGGTGCACGCGGCGCAGCCGACGCCGATGAGTTGGAACCTGCCGCAGAGTCGTTCCGAGATGAAGGCCGCCTTCCCTGATTTCGCGGGCACCACACTGCAACTCGCGGACCGGGGACTGATCCGGCCGGGCGAACGGACCCTTCAGGGGGCGTATGGGTCGCTGGTCTTCGGCAACTACGCCAAAGACCTCGAGCTGACCTATGTCAGCGGCTACACCCCCAACGGCCACTTCTGGTTCGGCGAGATGCTCTGCATGCGATGGGACACCAGCGTCTGCCCCGACGCCTACCGTCGCGCTTTCGCCACCGAGCCGTCCACCGGCAAGACCATCGTCGACCTGATGAAGGTCGACCGGGTGGTGCTGCAGAAGGCGCTGTACCCGGATGCGCGCAACCAGCCCGCGCCGCCCGGCTGGCGGTGGGTCGACTCCCCGGGGCACGAGAAGTACATCGCAGTCCTGGAGCGCGACAGCGGGCTGTTGTCCACCCGGAACGGCCGCGTCGCCGCGGTCACGGGCGGCACCGCGACCTCGGTCTCGGAGTCGGATCCGACCAGTAGCGTGCGGGTGAGTTCGGAGCAGGGCGGACGTGTTGTGTTCGCCAGGCTCGGCTGGCCCGGCTACCGCGCGACGCTCAACGGTCGTGAGGTCCCTTTCACGGTGGTTGCAAAAACCTTTGTCGCCGTGGATATTCCGGCAGGAACGAAGAATGCGGACCTGGAGTTGACCTGGCGCCCGCCCGGCTGGAAGCTCGGCGTCGGCGCCGTGCTGCTCGGATTGCTCGGGGCAGGTGCGATGCAGTGGCTGTCGCTGCGTGCCCGACGTCGTGATGACGAGCCGGGCGGCGGCACATCGGTGCCGCTGAGCGCGGACCGCCCGACGCCGGAACCCGACCTGGTCGGCGCGATCAAGTGAGCGCGGGGGAGGCCGGAGCCCACGCGGGGGCGACGGGAACCGAGGATCCCGGACCCCTGCTGCGCCTGGTGCGCAGGCAGGAGCTCGCCTTCGCGGTGGTCGGCGGCTTCAACACGGCATTGGGCATGACGCTGACGGTGGCCTGGCTTGCGGTGCTCGGCCCCGATGTACCGCCGTCGGTCGCGGTGGTCGCGGCCTACGGCATCAGCATCGTGATCGCGTTCGTGCTGCACCGCACTTTGGTGTTCCGGGTGCGCGGCCACGTCGTCCGTGATTTTCTACGCTTCGTCGCGGTGAATTCCGGTGGGCTGCTGCTGAATATCGTGCTGCTGGAACTGGCCGTCTCGGTGCTGGGTTTTCCCGACAAGCCCGCGGCGGTCGTCGTGATGGGGCTCGTCGCGATCGTGAGTTTCTTCGGCCATCGCTACATCTCGTTCCGCCGGGAACCGGCGGCATTGTCGCCGTCGACCGGTTCCGGTGCGGAGCAGTTGTAGGCGACGGGTAAGTTATCGATCATGCCGGAGGAAACCGCCTTGGACGCCACCCTGTTGAGCCTGCTGGCCTGCCCGCAGGACAAGGGTCCGCTGCTGTTGGTCCGCGATGACAAGGGCGCCACCGCGCTCTACAACCCGCGCCTGCGCCGGGCCTACCCCATCGAGAACGGCATTCCGGTGCTGCTCATCGACGAGGCACGCGACGTCACCGATGCCGAGCACACCGCGTTCACCGGTCAGCACACCGACGCCTGACAGGAGCTGACCCGGTGGCACACCCCGCGGGGTTGCCACCGGACTCGTCGGTGCGCCGATTCCTCTCTGTCCCAGCGACATTCCGGTCTACGAATCGTTGACTTACGGAATTACGGTGTGGCGGGATCGATTTCGCCGGTGAGGTAGCGCTGGAGGGTGGGGCCGACGGCGGCGACCAGCTCCGGGATGGGCATGGAGGCGACCGGCTCCACTTCCAGGATCTTGCGCGCGACGAGCACGCCGATCATCTGCGTGGCGACCAGCGCGACGCGGGCGCGGCCGTCGTCGTCCGGGGCTGCGATGCGCAACCGGACTCGTTCGAGCACGATGTCGAGCACGAACGACCTTGCCAGCGAGATGTCGCTGCCGCCGAGCATGCTTCGCACCGCCGCGACCACCCCGGGACCGGCAGGGGAATCCCAGACGCTCACCACCGCGTGCAGGATGGTCGCGCCGAGCTGATCCAGCGGCACCCCTTCGATGATGCGCAGCGTGGCCTCCGGGTCTACCGGCAGCTCGACCACCGCGGCGAAGAGCTGCTGCTTGGTCCCGAAATAGTGGTGCACGAGCGCCGGATCGACCCCGGCGTCGGTGGCCACGGCACGGATCGAGGTCTTGTCGAAACCGACCTCGGCGAACCGGGCCCGAGCCGAGGTCAGGATCGCCTCGCGAGCGCCGGACTGTCCGGGCCTGCGCCCGGTGCGGGTGGCGCGCTCGCCATTGCCTGCCGTAGTTCCGTTGCCGGCCGTCACACCATCGCCTTCCGTCGCCCCATCACCCGCTGCCACGCTATCGCGTGGCATTACGGGGTTCGCCGCCGTAGGGTGGCCGCGCCGAGGCACAGCGCCACCACAGCGAACCCGGCGACCACGGCCAGATCGCGCCACATCGCCGCGGTCGCCTCGGGATGGCTCGAAACCTCGTGCAGCGCATCGACCGCATAGCTCAGCGGCATCACATTGCTGATCGCCTCCAACCAGCCGGGCAGTTGTCCGCGCGGAACGAGCAAGCCGCACAGGAAGATCTGCGGCGCGACCACCACCGGCATGAACTGCACCGCCTGGAATTCGGTGCGCGCGAAGGCGCTTGCCAACAAGCCGAGCGCGACCCCGCATACCGCGTCGACCATCGCGATCAGCACAACCCAGCCCGGGCTGCCTGCCGCGTCGAGGCCGAGCAGCCCGAAGGAGACCAGGCATGCCACTGCGGCCTGCGCGGCCGCGGCCACCGAGAATGCCGAGCCGTATCCGGCCAGCAGATCGATCTTCGACAGTGGCGTGGTGAGCAGCCGTTCCAGCGTGCCCGAGGTGCGTTCGCGCTGCATGGCGATGGCGGTGATCAGGAACATCACGATGAACGGCAGGATGCCGAGCATGCTCATGCCGACGCGGTCGAACAGCGGCACGGGATTGAGCGGGTTCTGCGGGGTGTCCTTGTAGATGAAGTACAGCAAGGTCATCAGCAGCGCGGGCACCACGAGAATCATGGCGACGGTGCGGTGGTCGTTGCGCAGTTGGCGCAGGATGCGGGAGGTTGTCGCGACATAGGGACGCAGGGTGGGCGTCCGGCGCGCGGTGAGATCCATGACGGCGCTCATGAGTTCTGTCCCATCGTGATCAAGGAGAGGAAGGCCTGTTCGAGGTTCTGTTCATCGGTTCTGGCTCGCAGTTCGTCCGGGCTCAGTTGCGCGAGCAGTTTGCCTTCGCGCATCAGCAACAATTGGTCGCAGTGTTCGGCCTCGTCCATCACATGACTGGACACCAGCAGCGTCGTTCCGGCGGCGGCCAACTCGTGGAACTGCTTCCACAGATCCACCCGTAGTACAGGATCGAGGCCGACGGTTGGTTCGTCCATGACGAGCATGTCGGGCTGGGCGACCAGCGCGCAGGCCAGTGAGGCGCGGGTCTGCTGGCCGCCGGAGAGTTCGTCGCCACGCTGGTGTGCGTTTTCGAGCAACCCGACCGCTGTGATGGCCGTATCGACGGCGTCGCGGTCGCGGCCGTACAGCGCGGCGAAGTACGTCACATTCTCGCGGACGCTGATGTCCGAGTAGATGCTCGGCGCCTGTGTCACGTAGCCGATCCGGTGGCGGAGTTCTCTGCTGCCCGCGGGCAACCCCAGCGCCGAGATTTCTCCGGATTCCACGATCTGCGTGCCCACGATGCTGCGCATGAGTGTGGTCTTGCCACAGCCGGACGGCCCGAGCAGTCCGGTGATCGAACCGCGCGGAATCGTCAGTGAGACATCGTGCAGAACTTCGCGGCCGCCGCGGTTGACCGTCAGGTTCTTGACATCTACGGCGGGGGATGAGTGCAGGTCCATCATGGGACGCCTCAATTCATCGAGTGTTGAATTCACTGTGTGATGAATTTAGCGCGACGGGGACGTCTGGACAAGAGGTAGCGGCTGGTCGTGCGCACAGCCCGGCATGTCGCCACGGGTATCGAGCCTTGCCTCGATGGATCCCGGGTTGGGTGCGTGCCTCGGTCAGTGGCCGTGATGCGATGGCGGCCTGCCTGCGGATTGTCCTGGCTCGACCACGACAAACTGGCCCATCATGCCCTGATCCTCATGCCACAGCAGATGGCAGTGATACATATACGGCGAGTTCGGATCGGCCGGTCCGTCGAACCGCATGGCGAGTTTCGCGGTGGCGTTGGGCGGCAGAAAGACGGTGTCCTTCGGTCCGGTCAGCGCTGTCGATGGCGGTGTACCGTTCAGCTCCAGCACTCGGTACTGCACATCGTGGACGTGGAAGTTGTGCGGCATCCCGTCGTTGTTGTGCACGATCCAGGTCTCGGTAGTGCCTCGTGTGACGGTCAGGTCGATCCGGTCCATCGCCATCTTCTGGCCGTTGATCCCGCTCAGGTTCAACTCGAAGCGACGTTCCTGCACCGAATCGGTACCGTCCGGGGTGGACGGATGTGCCAGTGTCGCGGGCAGTTCGGGCGAGGGGCGCAGCGCTGCGGCCGCGCGCAGCTCGAGTATGTCGAACGAGTCGTCGCCGCCCGCGAACCTGCCGGTCCAGAAGTCGAGTCCGGCGTCGAGCTTGTTGCTGCGCAGTACCGTGCGCTCACCGGGACGGACCCGCACCACGATCTCGGCCCGCTCGCCCGGTGAGAGCTGCAGCCGGTCGAGCGTGGCGGGGCGTTCCAGCAGTCCGCCGTCGGTGGCGACGAGGGAGAACGAGCGGTTGTCGGCGAAGCCGAAGGTGTAGACGCGTGCGGGGGAGGCGTTGAGCAATCGGAGCCGGACCAGCTCGTCACCGACATTGCGGTACGGCGTCAGGGTGCCGTTGACCATCGTCTGGTCGCCGAGGAACCCGACGTCACGGAAGATGGCATGTCCCGAATCGAGTGCGGCCCCGCGGAACTTCACGTCCTGCACAATGACCGGCAGATCGTCGATGCCGTAATTGCTCGGCAGCGGAAGCGATTCGGAGATCTCGTCGTCGAGCAGGAACATACCCGCCAGTCCACGCCGCACGTGCTGCTCGGTCGCGCCGTGTGGGTGCGGGTGGTACCAGAGCGTCGCGGCGGGCTGATCGATCGTCCACTGCGGCGTCCATGTCGCTCCCGCCGCCACCATCTGATGCGGGCCACCGTCCATCGACGCGGGCAGATGCATGCCGTGCCAGTGCACGGTGGAGGCTTCGGGTAGCGAATTGCGGACTCGAACCTCGACCTTTTCGCCACGCTTCGCCCGCAACGTCGGGCCGAGGTAGTCGCCGTTGAATCCCCACGTGTCCGTTGTCTGACCGGCCCGGAATTCCTTTCGCCCCGAACGCATATCGAGCTCGAACACCCGGGTGCCGTCCGGCCGCGGCTGCGATTGCGCCAGCGGCGGAACAGCGAGCTCGTTCTCGAATTTCGTGCTGTCGACCGTGGAGACGACCGCGTTGACATACACCCAGGTGACGCCGCCGCCCACCGCGAGCACGAATACCGTCGCGAATGCGACAACGCCGATGAGCAACCGTCGCCACCAGCGCGGTCGAGGAACCGAAGACATGCACCGACAGTAGGAATCCGGACCGTCCGGACACATCGGGGAGCGTCCCTATTTCACCCCTGACCCGGCCCCTGATACGTGCTACTCACCGATTGTCGATGTCTGCCACACCCGCGCGGGCTGGTGTGTTCGAATTCTTTGGTGTCCGAGGCCTTCTCGGTGCAGATCACCGTGCCGGTGCGCAGGCACACGCCCGCTTCGATCCACTCCCGCCGCGCCTGGTCCGGGCGGCGCGTGATCATCGAACGCGGAGAATTGGTCGATGATCGTCTGTTCACCCATCACCGAGCCGCGGCGCATCCGTATCTCGTCGCGCGGCAACCGGAAATGGTTGAACCGCAGACTAATTCGTCGCGAGTCAGTCGTCGGCGAGTTCGGCGGTCGCGTCGCGCCCTGCCTCGGCGGTGCGGCGCAGAAAGTCCGCGATCACCTCCAGTTGGGCGTCGCTGTACCGCTCGCAGAGGTCGTCCATGCGGGTGTTCATGCCGGAGAGCATGCGATAGATCTCCGGATTGCGGTCGCGGGTCGCGCGTACGGTGACGGCGCGGCGATCGGTCGCGTCGGGGTCGCGTTCGCGAGTGATCCAGCCGCCGCGCTGCAGTCGATCGAGTACGCCGGTGATGGTTGCCGGGTGCAGGCCGGCGAGCTTGGCCAGCGCGCCGGGGCTGAGCGGGCCGTGCCGGTTGATGAGATCGAGGCAATTCCAGTCGGCGTCCTTGAGTTCGACCCTGGCTCCGAACTGGCGATTCAGTAGCGACAGTTGGATGTTCAGGTCGCGAAGCGACTCTTTGACTGCGCGCGCCGACTGTCGATGCCGCCGCGCATCTGCATTTGATACGTCATTCATATTGTATGACCTTCAAAATAGATGATATGATTCTCATATGATACGGCGCTCGGATGAACGAGCGCCAGAGGCGTGCCGAACATCTGCAGAAGGAAATCCGCCATGCGCATCATCGTTTTCGGAGCCAACGGCCCCACCGGCCGGCTGCTGACCGCCCAGGCCCTCGACGCTGGCCACGACGTCGTCGCCGTCACGCGGCGGCCGGCCGAATTCCCGATCGCCCACGAGCGGCTTGTCGTCTTCGGGGGCGATGTCCACCAATTGGAATCGGTCGACACGGCCATCGCGGGCGCCGACGCCGTGCTTTCCGCGCTCGGCGTGCCCTATGGCAAAGGGGCGATCACCACCTACTCCACCGGGGTCGGCAACATCGTGGCCGCCATGCACCGCCACGGCGTGCGTCGCATCGGTGTGGTTTCGTCCAGTGCGGTCGACCCGAAGCCCTACTCGGATGCCGGGTTCCTCTTCAACCGAGTGCTACAGCCCTACATCGTGCGGGTCATGGGCAAGACCCTCTATGACGACATGCGACGAATGGAAACGCTGCTGCGGGCCAGCGATCTCGAGTGGACGATCGTGCGTCCCGGCGGGCTGTACGAACTGCCCGCCGTCACGGATTACACGATGGTCGAGGGGCATGTCGACAGTCGCTATACCGCGCGCATCGATCTGGCAGCGAGTCTGCTCCGGCTGGTCGGCGACGACCGATTCGTGCGCAAAATCGTCGGGGTCGTCACGACAACCGATAACCCGAGCCTGCTGCAATTGATCCGCAAGGAGGCGCTCGGCAAGAGCTGATGCAGGGCGTGGGGACCGGTCGTCCGCGGCGCGAGTTGCTGGCTTACTCCGTGTTCGAGCTGGTCGCAGCCGTTTTCTGGCTGGTTTCGGCATAGTGGCGTGGATCACAAAGGGTGGCTGTCACGTTCCGCGGCCGTTGTTTGTCCCATGGTCGTCACCAACCAACGAACCCCGAACCGGTGACATGGACCATGGGAGAAGCGCCATGAACACGCAGCGGATCGTCATCCTCGGCGCCGGCTACACCGGCATGCTCGCCGCTGTGCGGCTGGCCCGGCGGACGCGCAAACTCGACACCAAGATCACCGTTGTCAACCCGTTCGCCCGGTTCACCGAGCGGCTGCGGATGCACCAGATCGCGGCGGGCCAGGAATTGGCCGACCACCGGATCCCGGTCCTGCTGGCGGGCACCGGCGTCGAATTCGTCCAGGGCTGGGCCACTTCCATCGACACGGTCGGACAGCGGGTCATCGTCGACGGCGCCGCGGCCCTGCACTATGACACCCTCGTCTACGCCCTCGGCAGCAGCACCGATACCACCATCGTGCCCGGCGCCGCCGACCACGCCTGGACCCTGAATGATCCCCGCACCGCGCACCGTTTGTCCGAACACCTCGCGGCAGCCGAAGCCGACGGCGGCACCGTCGCGGTCTGTGGCGGCGGCCTGACCGGTATCGAGGCCGCGGCCGAAATCGCCGAGAACCACCCGAGGTTGAAGGTCACACTGATCAGCAGCACCGAGCCCGGCGCGATGATGGGCGAGCGGGCCCGCGCCTACCTGAACAAGGCGCTGGACCGTCTCGGTGTCGCACGTGAGATCGGCAATGCCGTCACCAAGGTGCTGCCGGACGCGGTCGAGCTGGCCAACGGTGCACTGGTTCCCGCAGATCTGACGCTGTGGACCACCGGCGTCCGCGTGTCTCCACTGGCCGCCCAGGCGGGCATCGAAACCGACGCGCGCGGTCTGATCGTGGTCGACCCGACCCTACGGTCGGTGTCGCACCCGAATATTCACGCCATCGGCGATGCTGCCGCGGTGCGCCAGGTCTGGGGCCAGGTCCACGGCACCTGCCAGTCCGGCATGCCGACCGCCGCATACACCGCCGACGCCATCGCGCGGGCGCTGCGCGGCAAGAAGGTCGAGCCGTTCCGTTTCGGCTACTTCCATCAGCCGGTCAGCCTGGGACGCAAGGACGCGGTCATCCAGTTCACCAAGGTCGACGACACTGCAGGCCGGTTCTACCTGACCGGTCGTGCCGCGGTGATCTACAAGGAGGCCGTCAGCAGCAGCCCGGTACCGACCTTCAAGATGAGCAAGAAGATGACGATGTCGGTGCAGCTGTCCAAGGGCGGCGAAGCCACCCGTGCGACAGCATGACGCCACGCATACCGCCCGCCGCACACCCTATGGCGGGCGATAGGTTCACCTGACTTGTACGGCCTGAATACTCGGGGAGGTGGAACCGTCGATGGTCGACCGAACGCCGGCACAGGATCCCTTCATCGAACATCGGCGGCTGCTGTTCGCCACCGCCTACCGGATGCTGGGCACCGTCACCGATGCGGAGGACATCCTCCAGGACACCTGGTTGAAGTGGAACGACACCGATCAGTCGACTGTTCAGCATCCCAAGTCCTATCTGGTCCGCACGGTCACCAACCTGTCGTTGAACCGGCTGACCTCCGCCAAGGCCACCCGCGAAACCTACGTCGGCCCTTGGCTTCCCGAGCCGCTGCTGACCTCGCCGAATATCGCGGAGGAGACCGAGTTGGCCGACACCGTCTCCACCGCGATGCTGGTGGTGCTGGAAACCTTGAGCCCGGTCGAACGGGCGGTCTTCCTGCTGCGTGAGGTCTTCGGCTACTCGCACGCCGAAATCGCCGACACCCTCGACAAGCCCGAGACCACGGTCCGTCAGATCGCGCACCGGGCCAGGGCTCACGTGCAGTCCCGTCGTCCGCGGTTCGACACCGACAAGGCCGAGCGGGCGCACATCACCGACCAATTCATGGCCGCGTGCTCGGGCGGCGACCTCAATGCGCTGATGGATCTGCTGGCCCCCGATGTGACCGCGTGGTCCGACGGCGGCGGCGTGGTGACCGCGGCGCGGCGTCCACTGCACGGCCCCGACCATGTGGCCCGCTGGATCCTGGGCGTGCTGGCCAAACCGGTCGCGGCCGGTTTCGCCCTCGAATCCGCCGACATCAACGGCGAACTCGGTGCGCTCGCCCTCATCGGTGGAAACCCCGGCGCCGCCTTCACCTACGACATCGTCGACGGCCGGATCCAGAACCTCCGCTTCCAGGTCAATCCGCACAAGCTCGAGGGGTTGTACATGGGGACCGACACCCTCGGCTGAGGTACGGACGGCGGAAAACCGCCAGTCGCCTTACGATCTTGCGGTGACCAGCGAGACCACCGATACGAACGTGGAGGGGGGACAAGTCCGGGCTTCGACGCTGGAGCTCTTCTTCGACCTCGTCTTCGTCTTCACCATCACCCAATTGACCCACGTGTACACCCATCACCCCGGCTGGCAGGCGCTGGCTCAGGTAGCACTGCTGTTCGGTGTCATCTGGTGGATGTACAGCGGCTACGTTTGGCTCACCAACGAAGTGGCGCCGAGCAGCTCGTCCCGGCGGACCTGGCTATTGCTCGGAATGTTCGGGTTCTTCGTGCTCGCGCTGGCGATCCCGGATGCCTTCCATGGCACCGGCATCGCGTTCGGCCTCGGCTACGTCCTGGTCAATACCGTGCACACGGCGATGTTCTATTCGAGCGGCGGCGCCTCCGCGACGATCGCCATCAAGCGGATCGCGCCGCTGAACGCACTTGCTGCCGGGCTGGTGCTGGCCGGCGGTTTCGTGCACGACTGGGCCCAATACCTGTGCTGGGGACTGGCTTTCGCGGTCCAGGTACTCAGCCCTTACCTGGTCGACACCGGCAACTTCGTGGTCAGGGCAAGTCACTTCTGCGAGCGGCACGGTCTGGTCGTCATCGTTGCCATCGGTGAGTCCGTCGTTGCCATCGGTGCCGGACTGGCGGGAGAGAAACTGACCGTCGCGCTGGTTGCGAATGTCGCGCTCGGTTTGGCGCTGGCCTATGTGCTGTGGTGGGCGTACTTCGGCATCGATGACGAGCGCGGCGAACGCGCGCTCGGAGAGGTACCCGACCGGCAGCGCTCCACCGCTGCCGTCCTCGCGTACGGCTACGCGCTCTATCCGCTGCTGATCGGCATCATCGTGACCGCTGCGGGTATCAAGATGAGCATCGCGCACGGCAACGAGGTCGCCTCCGTCGCCACCGCGGCCGCGCTCTCCGGTGGTGTCGCCCTCTACTTCCTCGGGCAGTTCTTCTTCCGCCGCGCCCTACGTCTGCCGCGCTCGTGGTATCGCCTCGTCGCCGCTGCGGCGGTCGCGGCGACGATCCCGATCGGCGTCGCGTGGGTGGCATGGGCCCAGCTCGCCGCGCTCGTCGGCGTCGCCTACATCGCCGTGATCGCCGACGATCTGATCACCCTGCGCACCGGCCAGCACAGCGCTTACCTCTAGCCGGCGCACCCGAGTTCGTCCGGGCGAAGCACGATCGCCGGTGTTGTGGTGGTCGGATGCGGGGTCGCGGGCTGATCGGACCGACCCGGTTCGGGACAATGGCCGCTGTGTGTGCCGATGAACTCGCTGTGGAACCGCCCGCCGCCGCGCGCCGATTGCTCGGCGCCACCCTCTGGTCGGGGCCGGTCGGGGTGCGGATCGTCGAGGTGGAGGCATACGGCGGAGATCCGACCGGGCCGTGGCCGGACCTCGCATCACATTCCGGGCGCGGGCGGACCAAGCGCAATGCGGTGATGTTCGGGCCCGCCGGGGTGCTGTACGTCTATCTCAGCTACGGCATGCACACCTGCGTCAATGTGACGAGCGGGCCGGACGGGACCGCGAGCGCAGTGCTGATCCGATCGGGGGAAGTAGTGGCCGGGCTGCAGACAGCACGCGCGCGCCGAACGACCGCACGTAGCGATGTCGACCTGGCGAAGGGACCGGGCAATCTCGGTAGCACGCTCGGAATCACGTTGGGCGACTACGGAACTCCACTGTTCGACCCGTCCTCGCCGATCCGGCTGGAACTGGCCGGCGCACTGAGCGCAGCCGAGATCGCCAGCGGGCCACGCGTCGGCGTCAGGATGGCGGCCGAACAGGCGTGGCGATTCTGGCTGCCTGCCTCGACTGCTGTTTCGGTGTACCGCCGCAGCCCACGCGCACCGCGGATCGAGACGGGCTCCGGACCTGGATCGCATCGATGACCGGCGGGTCCTGACCCATCATGTCCGCGCCATCTGCAGACCTTCAGCCAGGCATAAACTCGGGTACTGGCGAATTTTGGCGGCAGCGATGAGTTTCTGTGGTGGCCTCCGTCCTATCTGGTAAGCGCGCCACACCGACTCGAAGCCACCGGCAAAGGAGCACCCCTGTGACCACCATCGCCCACCCCGTCACCGCCACTGTTGCGCCGAGCCGCACGCGCAACATCACCCTCTGGACCCTGCAGATCGTGCTCGGCCTGTTCTTCATCATCGCCTCGGCCGCACCGAAGTTCGTCGGGCAGCACGACGCCGTCGAGGTGTACGCGGAGATCGGTTGGGGCCAGTGGTTCCGCTACGTGACCGGCGTCGTCGAGCTCGCCGGCGGCCTCGGCCTACTGATCCCGCGACTGTCCGGATCCGCCGCGGCCGGCCTGTCGATCACCGTGGTGTGCGCCGCCGCGACCCAAGCCTTTCTGCTCGGCGCCCCGAGCATGGCGATCTTCCCGCTGGTCCTGTGCGCGGTGTTCGTGTGGATCGCATGGAACCGCCGCGACAGCATCGCGGCCCTGCGAGCGACGCTGACCCGCTGAACAGGACCCGACTCGACCAACTGAACATCGGACAGCGATCGGCGGACCGAGTCCGCCGATCGCTGTCTTTCGAGTACGGCGCACGCCCGCGAAATCCACTCGACCTGCGCGGCACGTCCCAGCGAGACTGAGGCGAACGCGGGTCATCGGGATCCGTGCGGAAAGATGGGACAGCGTGAGCGGCGACATCATTGATGAACTGACCTGGCGCGGACTGATCGCACAGTCCACCGACCTGGATGCCCTGCGCTCGGCGCTGGCCGCCGACCGCCTGACCCTCTATGCCGGCTTCGATCCCACCGGCCCCAGCCTGCACGCCGGACACCTGGTGCCGCTGCTCGCACTGCGCCGTTTCCAGCGGGCCGGTCATCGGCCGATCGTGTTGGCAGGCGGCGCCACCGGCCTAATCGGCGATCCGCGTGACGTCGGCGAACGGGCCATGAACTCGTCCGACACAGTTGCGGACTGGGCCGAGCGGATCCGTTCCCAGCTCGAGCGTTTCGTCGACCTGGACGATTCACCGACCGGCGCGGTCATCGTCAACAACATGGAATGGACCGGGAACCTGTCGACCGTCGACTTCCTGCGCGACGTCGGCAAGCACTTCTCGGTGAACGTCATGCTGGCCCGCGACACCATCAAGCGGCGCCTCGACGGCGAAGGCATCTCCTACACCGAGTTCAGCTACATGTTGTTGCAGGCCAACGACTACCTGCAGCTGCGCCGCGACTACGACTGCATGCTGCAGGTCGGCGGCTCCGACCAGTGGGGCAACATCATCGCGGGCGTGGAACTGAACCGCAGGGTCGACAGCGCATCGGTGCACGCGCTGACCGTGCCGCTGGTGACCTCGGCCGACGGCAAGAAGTTCGGTAAGTCGACCGGCGGCGGCAGCCTGTGGCTCGACCCCGAGATGACCAGCCCCTACGCCTGGTACCAGTACTTCGTGAACACCGCCGATGCCGACGTCGTCCGCTACCTGCGCTGGTTCACCTTCTTGTCCGAGGAGGAGCTGGCCGAGCTGGAGACGGCGACGACCGAACGCCCGCATGCCAGGGAGGCGCAGCGCAAGCTCGCCGAGGAGATGACGACCCTGGTGCACGGGGAGGCCAACACCCACGCCGTGCAGTTGGCAAGCCAGGCGTTGTTCGGTCGAGCGGATCTGCGTGAGTTGGACGAGGCGACGTTGGCCGCGGCGCTGCGGGAAGCCGCCGTCGACGGCACGGTCGCCGAGGTTGTCGCGGGGGAGCCGAGCACGATCGTCGATCTTCTGGTGGCATCCGGACTGAGTGAGAGTCGTGGGGCGGCCCGTCGTGCGGTGAACGAAGGCGGCGCTTCGGTGAACAACGAGCGCATCTCGGATCTGGAATGGACCCCCTCCGATGCTGACTACCTGCACGGACGGTGGCTGGTGCTGCGTAGGGGAAAGCGCAACTTCGCAGGCGTACTGCGGGCGGGCGCTTAAAGATCTTGGTGGCTTGAGTCACATCTGTGTAATTCGAGCCGGTTTCCCAGGTCGGTGCAGGTGCTCTGACCTGGGGAAACACCTCCGCTTCTTGGCGATTTGACGTAGCGTTTTCCGCCGCGTAACTTTATCCAAGTCAGAGCGACACGGACACCGACCCGGAGCCGAGAAGCCCAGCGGAAACGCTGAGCGGAGGGCCTGGGAAACGAGGTAGGACGAGGAGCGCCTGACCGTCAGCAACATCGATCGAGCGAGCGGACTTGACTCCGACCGAACGATTGGCTAGGCTGGAAAAGTTGCCTCAGAGAGCCCCCCGAGAGAATCTGGGGAGGAACTGTGTGCGTGTGTTCTTTGAGAACTCAATAGTGTGTCGATGAATGTCAGTGCCAATTATTTAATTGGTTCCGGCCTTACATACCCCCCGGTTGTAGGGTTGGACATTTAGTCAGCAAATCTTTTTGC